>QEFN01000026.1 GCA_003086555.1 Sulfolobus sp. SCGC AB-777_G06
TACGTGATTTATATAATGTTTGTAAAGCTGTAAGAGGTATGAAATTGAATGAGGCAAAAGGATATAAGAGAGAAGTTGGGAAGAGCTGGAATAGAACATGTAAGGAGAAACTTCCTCATAACTAGGGAGCTCAGGGACTATTTAATGGTAGCTACTCTTGCTCTAGGGGCTTAACTTGATTTTAGCACTAATTAATTTCTTATTATTATTTAGATCACTAAGGAGGGAGGTAATAATGTATAGGGTATTGCTGGTAAAGCTCACTACATTTGATCATATAATACTTAAAGAGGTTATATGTCACTTGAGGAAATTAGGCTTCGAAGTTCATTATCTTAATGAAGTCTTGCACCTTAACATGTTTATGTTTAACTGGGACAGACTACAGTATGATGCTGAAAAAATTGTAAATTATTTATCCGAAAGATTCTCTAATTTTCCTTATGACTCAATCATAGCTATTGGTCATTTAAATGCATACATAAATAATGAGAAATACGTTATAGGATTGCACAAAGAAAAGATAGGTATTGTTTTTTCTTATAAATACGAGGATGAAAAAGGGAGTATAGATAAGTTTGTATCTAGAGTTAAAAAAGAGATAGTACATGAAATAGGACATACGTTAGGACTAAATGATTGTTCAACTCCAAGCTGTGTTATGAATAAGGTAAATTCAGTTGAGGATATAGACAAAAAAGGTTATGTTTTTTGTCCTAAATGTACAGCTTTGTTATTAAATATCAACAACAAAGGTTAGTTCATAACCATTATTGGTCTTTACTATGCTCATTTCATGATAGGTCATGGCTTTTACAACTGTTCTCCTTTCGTGTTTATCGGGGTTAAACTTCTCCCCCCACGCTATTGCATTAAGTCTTAAATTCTCGAGATCTATTTTTACTTTAAATTTTCCAAAAAGAAATAGTTCGGAATCATAATAAACTAATAAACTCTCTATCCATCTATAAAGTAAATTTTCAAGATCCATTCCGTCAATCTCTATTTCCCTACTTTCCTTAGGTTCTACCTTAGAAGTGTCTGTAATTACTTCAAACACAGCTAGAGCAGCATTTTCAAAGGCCTCATTTAGATCCCTTCCATAAGCCTTAATCCCTATGTCTGCAGTGTGATCAAAAAATTCGTATTTTTTACCGATTGACATAACCCATGAAATTAAAAGGAAGTAAAACTTTAACTTTAACTGATATTAAATGGGAGGTAGGCAAAGAACTACAATTTTTATGAATAAAGAGGTCAAGAAAGAGGGTAAAAAGGGAACTACTACTTCGCAAAGCGGCGGTAAATAAAACTCAGAGAAAATAAAATAGCAAGTGATATCAGTATTCCAATGATCATTATATAAAAATTTTTTTGATTATTTATATAAAATATCATAGAATCTATGATTAATAATATACTAACTAACTCATATGATTTCACTTCTTACACCTCAGTATAAGTCTATAGGTAAAGGTAATCTACTACCATATCCAGATATTAGATTAGATAAACCCGCACTAAAAGCCAGTAGTAAAAATATATAAATTGAAGGACCTAGAATCAGCGAAGTAATTAAATGAGGTAATACCTGCTGGTAAAAGTATGAGTACATATCGTTTTGGCTTGATGGAGATACAGAATAGTTTAACGGGTTGAGCCCTAAGTTATCAAGGAACTGTGGTAAATAAGGTAAACCTACGTAAAATACTATAGAAGTTCCTATCATAGCACCGCCTGCACCCCGTCCTATCCTGAATGGAATAGCTAAGAACAGTATTCCTAAAGCTATTAGAACACCTACATACTGATATATCAAATTCGATATCGAAATCAAACTTTCAGTGTAAGTGATAATCGTAAGTAGAATAGACATAAGTTGGCCTAAAGGGATTGTCAAAACCATACCTGCCTCGGTAACATTTAGAGTCGATATTAATACCTTCAAAACAGCATATAACACTTCCTCAAAATTCAATACTTGGTTTAACCATATCTCATAATTAGACCAACTAACCCCTAACATGTCTAGTAGTTGAGTTAAGAAGGAAAGGACTGCTAAGTAAATGCTATTCCATACTATCACGTAGATAGCATCCGTTATAAGTCTGGGAGCCCATTTTTTCACTCCGTATATAGGAATAGGAAGGCCGTAAACTAAGGAACCTAAAAAATAGGTTAAAGTAGCAAGAAGTTGTGCATAGTAAAGCATATCAAATATATTGTACATTTCTCACACCTGCGAGGCCACATATGATATTAGATAGAACACAGTACTCCCTATTGCTAAGAAGAAGGCGGCTATTATAGCATCTTCAAGAATATCTTGTCCTCCTCTTTTTATCCTAAATATAGGTATTGGCGAACCCCTGAGGGCCCACCCAACAGCCCACGCTAATATGAAGATACTCCAGCCTATTTCAGTTACTGTTCCAGTTAAGTTTGTTATAAAAGCTTCTAACGTCATTTCTTAGTCGAAAACATTACTTTATTTTAACGTGAGGGAGATAACTGAATTTGTTTTCCTTTTAGATACTCAACTATTACATTAACTATAGATGGCGGTGTAATGTTTTCAGTATTTATTACTAAATCAAAAACAGAGAGATCCAACATGTCTATACCATAATATCGTAAAAAACGGTCCCTATGACTTTCTTCCCTTTTTATTATTTGATCCAGAGCTTCGGCTTCTGACATGTTATCTCTTTTGGCTACTCTCTGAGCCCTAGTATGTAGGGATGCTGTTAAATACACGGTTAAATCCGAGTAGTTATGAAATAACCATCCTGCAATATGGGATTCTACTACTAAGTTTTTGCTTGTTCTTATTATGTTAAATAACTCCATATCTACAGCTTTATCAATGTTAAAATCTTTTTCAGCCATTTTATTCAGTTCGATTAGTGATAACTTTTTCTCTTCTGCCATCTTTCTGAAAATCATTCCTGCTGAAACATATTCTATGTTTAAAGAACTAGCTAAAATCTTAGCTACAGATGACTTACCACTACCTGGAGGGCCACTTATTATTATTAACATCAAAACCCTCTTACTGCTAATTTTATTAATCTTTCTAAACAATCATGGCATAAATAACCTCCAAAAGGTCTCTCAGGCCTCTTTTCAGTTGTACTGTACTTATGAATCTTATTAGTTTTTACACCTCTTAAAGGCTTTTTACATATTGCACACAAGGCTTGTGAATTTTTCTTATCTTCATAATGAGTTACCGTTCTTCCTGAAGGTGTTCTAACCTGAACCCTTCTCAACGATCTTGACCTTAGCTGAGGAGAAGGCATATTTAAATGAATTTATCCTAAGTTTATAAAAGCTTTGGTCTCCTTAACGACAAGGGCGTAAACAGCAAGAATGACAGAATATAAACGAACAAGTTATTTATCTCGGGCTTACCGCTGATTGGGGGAGTGACTATAGTAGAGTATGGAAAATACACATAAGAAGGATATATATAGTTTAGAACTATTACTAAACCTACCATATAGACCATTATGACTGTTAATGATTGGATGAACATATAATTTCTCAACTTGTTAGTATAAGTCTGGACTTCAGAAGATACAGCTCTCATTACTTTGTTTCTCCTTTTGTTAGAGGTGATAGAAGATATTCTATCTTCGTACTTTCTTATTAACAATATTGTTTTGGTCATTTTTGGATTTAAATAGAACCTATACCACAGATAGAGGATAAAATTAAATAAAAAAGATATTAAAAGTATTTCTAAAACTGTATAAAACATCTAGCAATTCACTTCATCGACCTTATTATTTCATTTGCAGCTATGCTCGGATCCCCTTCAGCGTTAATAACCACCTTCACAGTAGCTCCCACTAGCACAGCTGAGGCCATAGCAGCGTATCTAGCAAAGTTTATGGTCTCTATAATTACTTTCTCATCGCTGTAGTCTGTCCTGCTTCTCGTGGTGTCCCTTTTCTGTCTTTCAAGTATTAACCTAGGTTCCGCTTCAAGTAGGAATATAATATAGGGATTTATCTCTTCAATTACGTATTTCGGTAGCCCAGGTAGGTAACCTGAAGGAGTTTTAATGACAGCGTGAGTGTCGATGAATAGCATACCATCTCCTCCTTCTTTTGCCTCTTTAGCAATTCCTTTAGCTGCATCAATTTGAAGTTGCCTCTGTTTCTCTACTGGAAGTTTTCTCATCTCATCTCTATTGTTTACATAACCAAGGCTTATTGCAGTCTTTAACATGAAGTCACCATAGTTGATTATCTTGTTATTTATACCTTCTTTATCTAAAATTTCCTCGACTTTCTGTAGAACGGTAGTTTTACCTACACCCGGAATACCAGTTACTATACCTATTTTCAACTCTCACTCACCAATAATTCTCTTTAATAACGGGTACATCTCTAATGTCCTCTCATAGGCTAATAAATTATAGTATTGAACCGCTATAGTTACAGCTAATAACAATCCTACTCCAGTTCCATATACACCTAGAAATGTTGCTAACACAGCTATTACACCCACAATGAGTGAGCTGTAGAACCCTAACGGGTAAATATATTTAGCTAAGATAGATTCAATAACTTTCGGATTATTCCTCATACCCGGTATCTCTACTCCAGCTTCGACCATCTGTTGAGCTTGTGTAGCTGGATCCAACCCGGCAACATCGATCCATAGTATTCCGAAAACTATCGATAGGACTATAAATACAGCAGCATATATTACTGCACCTACCGGATCTAGAACTAAAGCGTATACGCTGTGAGGTATATTTGAAGGAGGGAAGAAGAAAGCATTAGCTATATCTCCTAGTATTGTTCCAGCAGCAGAAGATACTCCAGAAGCTATTGAGGCAAATAATTCAAAATCAGCTCCCAGAACGCTTACAAATATAACTGGAATGCTACTTACATACAAGAAGTTTAAAGGAATGGTACTTCTTATACCCCTAAGTCTAGGACTAGTAACGGGAATTTGTACATTAATATTAGTTAAATAAATTATTAGCAAAATTAATGCAATAGTTGATATTAACCCTACTAGATCCGGCTGAAATGGTGTTGTTGTGTTAGTGTTTACAATTAAGTTAAGCAAATTCTTTCCAGATACAATATACGATACTAAAGTTGGGAAAAATCCAACTGGTAAATCTTGGTTTTGAACATTAGCTATTCCAAACATATCCCAGAACATTATTTTTGTTACACCAGCAAGAATGAACAAGCTTATCCCTGATCCTAAACCCCAACCTTTCTGAATCATTTCATCTAAGAGCAAAATTATGTATGTTGCTACTATTAATTGGGCAGTCACTATTGTTGCCAAGAGTAGGCTATTAGTAGCTTTTGTAAATACATATCCGAAAAGAGCTGACTCTACGATAATGAATATGAAAGCTAATCCCTTTTCAGCTTCAGTAAACTTAATCTGGTCTTCCTCATTAGCTAAATCCATCTCTATAAGTTTAGAACCAACAAGAATTTGCATTATAAGTCCTGACGTAATTATAGGACCTATTCCCAATTGGGCTAAAGTGCCTTGAGAAGATGCAAAGATTATTTGTTCAGCTAAAAAGTTACTTAAAAAAGAATTTGTAGATGAGACGCCATACAAGGGGATTGATGACATTACTAGATATACTATAAGAGCAATAAATGACCACATTAACTTTTGGCTCAAAGAAGGCTTTTGTTTAGGTTTAGTAACCGCTGGTAAGTATTCCCCTAATTTTTCTAAGAAGTCAACAAAACCCATTGCAATCTAAAAAGCCTTATTCCTTTGAGGTTAATATAATTTCTCCTCCTAATTGTTTGACCTTTTCGACAGCTTTTTCCGTAGCATGTTTAACTTTTATTACAACCTTAGAAGTTAAACTACCACCAGCAAGTAACTTCTCATATCCATATTTCTCTAAATCTATTACTTGCTTACCATTTTCCTCTGTGGGTCTAATTGTCCCATTGTCTATTAAAGTTTGAAGTTTTCTTAAGTTAATTGAATTAATAACTTTAGATGTAGGATTCCTAAATCCATGTTTACCATACCAGCCTTCTCCATACTTAACTAACCAAGACCATTTCTCCTTATGCATTCCTATAGTTCTTCCACCTTCCGCACCTCTATCCCTATGCTGTCCTTTTGTTCCCCATCCATGTGTTCTGTATCCCCTATACTTCCTACTTTTCTTTTCTTTTCTTACTACCATCTTACACCATCCTCTTAATCAATTCATTAATTTTTTCTCCTCTATACCCAAACTCTCCATTTGAACCATAAGGTCTATTAACCTTTCCCTTAAATCCTCCTTTAGGAGGATGCAAAGTGATTGGAAGCTTAAAATAATTATCCAGCTTATTTAATTTCAGTTCGCCCTCTTTTACCTTCTTAACAAACTCTGTGTATCCACTTAGCTTCATAACCTTAGTCACAAACTCCTCATTTACCTTGTTCCCGTCAATAGTCTTCAGCCTTGTTAGCAATAAGTTTAAACCTTCATCATTTAGCTCTCCCCAAGTTACATAGGGAGCTGTCAATTTCAACATCCCCTCTAACGCCGAGCTCTTCGGATAGATCATTGCGCTAAACCTTCGTTTTAGCCTTAACATCTCTAGAGTGTCTTGAATGTACCACGGTGTTGCAGCCCAACCTCTTATTCTTATGATACCAATAAGCTCACTCATTTCTTTCTCCCCCAATCAGTCGGAGTTACAAACTTGTAAGTATTGTATAAAGCATTATAACCAGCTTTAATAAAGTTCTCCGTTGTAAACGTTGAACCCCTAGTACGCGACCAAGCGTCCCTTATTCCTGCATAAGTTAATAATGTCTTCAGAGCAGGTCCTACAACCAAGCCTGTTCCTTTCGGTGCAGGTAATAGGAACACTTCCACACTACCTGCTTTACCATAAACTTTGAAGGGAAGGCTATGAGATTCACCACACGTACATTCCCAACTACCGCATCCTCTCCTTACTGGGATAATATTAAGTTTCGCATTTCTTACCGCCTTTTGGATTGCGACTCTCAGTTGCTTAGCCTTTCCAGTGCCGTAGCTTACGTAACCATCCATATTACCCATTACTATAAGTACCTTGTACTTCGATATTTCTCCGGCATCAGTTTGCTTTTGTACTATCTTTATGTCCAAAACTTCATACTTTAATTTAGGTAATAAAATGTCTACTATTTCTGGCTCCACAATGGGATAATTCTTTTCGAATAACTCTTTCATTGAAGTTATCTTCCCTTCTTTAACCATCTGCCCTATCTTAGTCCTAGGTTTCCACTCCTCTGGGTTTAAAACTGGAACTTCCTCTGCCATTATGAACCCACCTCCTTTATCTTCTTGAGGACTTCCTCAAAATGTTGAGGAAGATTTTGAGGATCTAAGCCTCTAGCCAAATATCTTGAGAATAATTTGTTATAAAACTCTGGATTCTCAGCTTGTAATTTCTTAGCATATTCGGATATATGCACACCTTTTACTCTTTCTTCAATATCTCCTAAATCTCCTACCGGAATTTGTAAACCTGCATCTATCGCACCTTTTATTGTTGCGAAGATTCTTCCTCCTTTCGTCGGCACAAATAAGCCTATATCAGCAACCGCATTCTTGACTCCAGCTTTAAGAGCCCTTAACCCTGCTAAATAGCCCGTAAGATAAGCTGCAGGCGTATTGTTAGTATCTCCCTTCCATCCGTATTTCTTCACTAGTTCTATTGAGTGAGCTACAGCTAACATTACGTCCCCCTTAGGATCGAATTTAGCAACATTAATTATTACATACTCATTAGTTATTCTAGGTACAAACCTTATTGTGTTACTGATGACGTATACATATCTCTTATAATAATTGGTTTTACCTTCTCTCCTTCTTCTGTACTTAACCTTATAATTTGAACCGTGAGCCATCTACTCCACCTTATAACCTAACTGATTTAGGAACGTTTTAACATCATTCAAGCTCTTAAACGCATTCCCCTTTGCTCTCTTATAAGCTAGCCTATAGGCCTTTTTATCGATTACATTATTATCCCTCAACCATTTGAGGTATTTTCTTATCTTTCTTATTTTGGAAATCCATTGCTCTTTCTTACCTCTCCTAGCACCGGCTTTACCTTTTCTACTACCTTCCTTACGTCTTTCCCCTCTTTTCCTCTTTTTTTCTTTTCTCTCCTTGAGTCTACCGTTACTAATACCATTACGTTCTTCTATGATTATCTTACCATCTTTTATTAGCTTTTTCACATCCTTTCTTGTTAAAGCTTCCGCGATCTCATCAAGGTACTCTGGGTTAAATTTGACATTGTTCTCTCCAACTTTCTTTATTTGAGCAGCTAACCTCCTCTGTAAAGCCAATTCTGGCATAGTTATCACCTATTAGACACACGAATACCTAATTCGTCGGCCCTCTTTAATAACTCTAACCTTTTCTTTAACCCTAACTTGCTACTTAAAATAACGATGACCTTATCCTTCTTGTCCTTTATTTTTTCTAAGTCGGTAACGGAACTAACTAATACGGGAATAAGCCCTGAGGGATGTAGACCTCTGATATCCTTAGGACTACCATATCCAATTTTTACTTTAGGAGAATATCCCTTTAACTCTAATCTCATTGCGTTGTCTATTCCCTTTGGTCTCCTCCATGTCTCTTGCCTCCCTATCCTATAATACTTATCCCAATCATATCTATAGAAATCTGGCTTAGAGCTTCTTATTTTTTCTATTTTTTCCTTAATTTTATAAATTTCTTTACTTCTCATTGCCAATCACCTCTTTCTTATACATGAAAATGCCATCTGAGAATACTCTTCTATCGTAACCTGTTATCTTTGCAGCCCTTTCAATGTTAGCAGCAGTCTGGGAGACATTATAAACGTCAATACCTTCTACTTCAATGTCCTCTCCTTTTACAGTTACTTTAACACCAGGTAGAATTTTAGCCCTTCTTACGTTTTTCTCACCTATTAAATTCGTTATTTGAACCTCGTCTCCAACTACCTTTACCGTCATTGGAAAGTGAGTATATATTATCTTTAGATAGTACCTATAGCCCTTGGTAACACCCGTTATCATATTTTCCATATGCGCTTTAATCGAGTAGAATAAAGACTTCTTTCTCCTATCCGCAAATGTAGTCTCTAAAATTATCTTATTACCCTCTTGCCTCATTAAAATCCCTTTTGCATAACCGAAATCCTTTTTGATCTCTCCTTTAGGACCTTTTATTACCAAAGTAGTGCCTTCTAACCTTGCTGTCACTTTTTCAGGAATCTGGATCTCCTCATATAAATACACTGCCTTCATCCTACCACCCTACTCAATATACATATCCAAGTGCAACTCCACCTATCCTTTCTTTCAAAGCTTCCTTATGAGCCATCACTCCTTTCGGAGTTGATATTATTAGTATTCCTATCTCTTTAGATGGTAAGTATTTTCTAACATAGTCGGGGAGAGTTAACAAGTCTTTATAAGTGAGGGGGTATCTAGGTGTAATAGGACCACATTTATTTATTCTACCCAGTAATTGCACTGTTATCTTACCTGCTCTACCATCATCAATATATTCGAACTCACCAATATAGCCCTCCTTTTGGAGCACTCTGAGCACATTTATTATTAGCTTTGATGCAGGCATGATTATTGCTTGCTTCTTCCTCCTTACTTCATTATTATAAAGTGTAGTTAACGCATTTGCGAGAGGATTTAAGGAAGGCATAACTGTCACCTCGTTTTCTTAAACCCCATATTATATGCGACTTCCCTAAAACATTGTCTGCACAAGTACATTTCGTATTTCTGAATTACAGAGTCCCTACTACCACATCTTTGGCAAACTTGAACTCCTCTACCATGCTTTCTCTCAGCTGGAGGTCTATACTTACCCATATCCATCACCCTTCTATTATTGTCACATTAAAGTTTTGCTTAAGGAATTCCTTTGCCTCTTCTTTAGTTACTCTATGTCTCTTAGGTATCCTTGTATACTTTCTTCTCCTCCTCATCACCCTATAGCCAGGTCTTATCAAAGTTATGACGACATCCATACCAAATATACCAACCTCAGGATCATACCTAGTACCTGGTATTAAAACGTGCTCAGTAATTCCAAAACCTACATTCCCATAATCGTCGAAACTTGATGCCTTAATTCTGTAGTTAACAGCAGCTAATGCTTTCTTAAGAAATTCTACAGCCTTTTCTCCCCTCAGGGTCACCTTAACTCCTATTGGTGCTCCCTTTCTTACACCGAACTCTCTTATTGATTTTCTAGCTTTAGTATATACAGGCTTAGCTCCAGTTAAATCTTGAAGTAATTGATAAGCTTTCTGTAATCTTTCCCCTGATTCCCCTAACCCTATATTTACTGTAACTTTATCAAGAATAATCCTTCTCATAAAGTTTTTTTGAACTGCCTGCTCAGTCATAACTTCACCCCTACGTTTGGATCTAACTCGTTTTCTCCTAAGGCCATCACATTTATAAGATTAGTCTGGTAGGTTGCATTACTGGATTCGAGAGTCACTATACTATATACTCTTCTTTTATATTTAGCCCATTGTATACTCTTTATTTTACCTACGATACCGACGTTTTTACCTCCCGTTATTATGGCATAGTTTCCTTCTTTTATCGAATAACTCTTAATGATGTTTTGCGAAGGTATTTCTATTTTTAATGTATCTAAAGTAGATAAATTATAGTCTTTCAATTTGTCTTTAGGTATCAACACATTCCTACCATCTTCTAGATTTAGCTGAATGTCTCCACCCTTTTGAGTGGTCTTATTCAAAATTCTGACAAATTTATATCTAGCATCTTCTTTACTAATATTTACTATATCTAAGAATCTTAAATTATTCGGAATAAGCCTCACTCTTATATCAGCCGATAGTATCTCAACTACATCCATTAAACCTACTGGATATTTATAATCCCTTCTAACTCTACCGTCTACAAGTACTTTACCATCAAAAATTACCCTTTTTGCCTCCCTCGTAGTCTCAGCTATTTTTAGATAGTATTTTAACAGAATAGCTAAAGGTATGCTTTCGGACAGTTTATGGGGACCAGCTGAAGCCCTTATTATCCATTTATACTCTTTTTTAGGTGCCTTTAAGAACCAAGGAGCTTCAAATCGTGTAATGTGTGTCATTTCAACTTCCCTCCTTTTTATCCTCTTTTCTCTTCAGATACTCCTCTCTAGCTTTTCTTTTCCTATCAATAGTAGCGATTCTCTCTTTGTCACTAGTATCTAGCTTAGTTATCATAACTTTAGAGGCATGAACCCAAATGAAAACCGGCGTTCCATCCGCCTTCTTCCTAGTTAAACCCTCTATTGCAATCCTCCCAGTCTTAGTATTTACATCGATGACTTTACCCTCATATCCTATGTGGTTTCCTCTCATAACTTTCACGGTATCACCTTTTCTTACTGGCAATCTTTTAATTCCATATTGTTTCTCTAAATCCTCTGAAAGTTTAGCCGTTAGTAACTTATGTCTTAGATGTTTGGGTGACTCTCTTATTAATCGTCTTTGCTTAACCGGCTTAGATGAAACCATTTTAAATCACCATAGTGGCTATGCTTGCTACTTTAGGCCATCTCTCAGCAGCTTCTCTAGCAATAGGTCCTCTAATCTCCGTACCTTTAGGAGTTCCATCAGGGTTTACAATTACTACAGCATTATCTTCAAAAGATATCCACGTTCCGTCAGGTCTTCTAAAGGGCATTCTCTGCCTAACTACAACTGCCTTGAACTTCTGTTTCCTTACTTCTGGAGTCCCTTTCTTAACACTTACCATTACTAGATCAGCTATGTTAGCAAAAGGAACTCTCCTTAATACTCCTCTATATCCATAAACTCCGATTATCATAGCTTCTTTTGCGCCACTGTTATCTGCAACAACTACTCTACTGTAATGCTGTAGTGCAGGAGTGAAGCCTTTTCTACTTCCTAAAACGTTTAACTTCTCAGGCATATATCTCACCTAGACTTTCCCAAGACCACAAATGATACTGACTTAGCTATTGGTCTAGTTTCCCCGATTATAACTTTATCCCCTTCCTTTACATCTAAGCAAGGAGGTATATGAACATGAATCCTACTTCTACGCCTTTCGTATCTCTTGTACTTCGTGTTGAAATATAAATACTCTCTTTCAACCACTCCCGTCCTCATAGCTTTAAACTTTATTAAAATGCCGTCTAGTATTAACCCTCTTACTCTTAAACTCCCATGGAACGGACAGTTTTGATCATCACAAGCTTTTGAAGGAGCTTCTACACCCTCTATACCTACGCTTTTAATCAGCTGACCTTTTTTACCCATCACATCCACCTTTTCTCGGGTTTACCAACTAACTTAATCCCAGATACCACAAAAAATCTACCTTTAAAAATTATCGCGTAAATTCCATTTTCTTTTAAGAGCCTAACTTTCCTTTTACCGACGTCTATAACCAAAGTCTTATACGTTTCATCTATTATAACTCCAGTTTTATTGAGCAGAGAAGAATCAGGATAAGATAAAATGGTAACTTTTTCACCAATTAAATCCACTATTGTTTGGCCTCCTGTTTAGAAGAAGACTGAGAAGTAGCTTGTTCAGTTTTCCCTTGCTTCTTCTCGGCTAAAACAATTAATATTCTTGCTATATCCTTTCTTGTATTTCTAATAGCAGCTGTGTTCTTTAAAGTTCCTAATCTCGCCTCAGCCCTCAGTTTTAACATCTGTGACTGTAACTCTTTTAATTGATCGAGTAACTCTTTCACATTTTTTTCTCTAAGTTCCTTTGGATTTAAGGGCATATCTTTAACTACCTCCTTTGTTCTCATCGATGAAACTCACATTCGTAACTGTAACAGTTCCTCCTTCTTCTCCTCCCTTTGGTTTTTCTCTCAGTTCTATCTTGTCCACACTCTTCATGGGCTTTGTAATTATGACTTCAACACCGTATACACCAGGCTTTAACATCGCGATTGCTATTGCCCTATCTACAATCCTTTCTAACTGCTGTCCGCTCTTATATACAATCCCTTCTTTAAGCTTCTCATATTTTGCTCTTTCAGATGTTAACTTTCCACTAACTACAACTTCTGCACCATAAGCACCAGCTTTCATAATTCTCCTAATTGTTATGAACGCAGCTCTCCTGAAATGATACCCTTTTTCTAGAGCTATCGCCAATCTAAATGCCATAACTCTCGCGTTAAGTTCTGGATTCTCAACTGTAGTTACGGTTATTTGCGGATTTTCTAACCCAAACAGTCTTTCCAAAATCTGCGCTAATTGCTTAATTGTCTTACCCTGCTTCCCTATAATGAAAGCAGGTCTCCCAGCATATATAACAACTCTAGTCCCAATAGGAGTTTTTATTATATCTACGCCCGCATACTCTGCATTATAGAATTGCTTAGCTAAGTATTCGTCTACCTTAACCTTAATCATAGACTTTTGTAGGAAATATTTCTTTATCAAAACCATATTTACTCCACCTCAGCCAAAACTACTTCAATATGAGAAGTGTATTTATACTTACGTGTTGCTCTGCCAAAGGCTCTAGGCATATACCTCTTTATAGTTACTCCTCTATGCGCAGCTATGTGAACTATCCTTACATTATCAATATCTAGCCCTTTTACGGTTGCATTATTTTCGGCATTTTGTAAGACTTTAAGCACATACTTTATTGCTTTTTTGGGGTATCGACCGCTCTTAACTTTCCATTTCTCTGATATGTTCGATCTATGGGATGCTCCATGAGAATATCTCCAGAAAGGTAACGCTTCTTCTTGCCTTAATACTCTTTCTAGGAAAGCTTTAGCCTCATTCAATTTCATACCTCTTACAGCTTTACAAACATTATATAAATCACGTA
>QEFN01000027.1 GCA_003086555.1 Sulfolobus sp. SCGC AB-777_G06
AAAATTAAAAACTTCTCGCTAATACCGACTTCTTGGTATTACCTCCCTAAGATTCCCATAACTGCTGTCAGTGAATTTTCTATTGATGATCTCCCTAACTGATGACGGGCTTTGCTAACGAGGATGGGAGTGATAAGCATGGATGGGAGGGTAGTGGCGTTTTCTTCTACTAGCCCCAATGAGTTAAGGGTGAAGGTGTATGAGCCCTTGAGACGGGTCACGTGGCAGAATTAAAGCATAAGTTAAGCCACGGGTAAACACAAACCTTTCTCACATCAACTTCCTTTTACATAAAGACGTTTACCTATATCCCTCACCCACAAGACAGATCCGACAAGCGATAATATTACCCCTTGAATTAGGACGGCCTTTGGGTTGCTCACCACATAAGCCTTCGTGATCTTGAAGAACATTGTTACGTTATAATAATGAGAGGTATTAAGTGCTTTCCCGGTCGTGGTATTGATCTCTTTCAAGAGGACAAAGTGGTAATCCCCACTACTTAGACAACCTGAATAGGGAGTTGTTACGGTTGTATTTGACGAGCCGTCAAGTATCGAGATTATAGCATTTACATCGCTTTTGTTCTCGACTAGGTTAACACTCACACTGGTAACGAAAGAGGGTATATTAATACCATACGAGTGAAGGAAATTCACTGTAGTTTGCGTATTACCGCTTATGGTAGTAAGGGATAAGAAGACCATAGTCAGTCCTAATGATAGTAAAAGTAAACCCAACCTGATCAAAACTCCATCACCCTAAACTTAAGGTAAGATATCAAGAACAACACCAGAGCTAATATGAAGTCCACCCCGACACCCGTTATCGCATAAGGAATTACCCTGAAATAGGTCGAGGGATTGATGGAGTAAGCCAAGATTAACGGATAAACGTTCATGAAGGAGGTAATATTCAAGGAATTGTAATTTATCCCTCCTACTATTATTTCATAATTTCCAATCCCTCCTACAATGAAAATTGAGCCTAGAGTAAACATTGAGGCTAAAGTTGCCGCCCCGTTAGTCCTTAAGAGAACGGTGTAGAACAGTATCACTGATGTAGAGAAGAAATAACCGGCTGTATAAATTAATCCCATAAATAATGGGAGGTTGTTAATAAGAGATAATTCGTATAAGTACCAGAAATAAGTCCCTAACCACATGAGGTAAGGTACTATTACGTCATTGAAGTAGCTCATGAAAAAGAAAGCCCTTCTCTTTACGGGCATCATTAGGAAAGATATTATACTGCCTGAGTTCATGTGGTCTCCGAAGACGAACACTATATTCCTTAACGCCAAAGCTACGGCTACCGTCTCGGGAATGCTTATGACTGGTATATTCGCTAAAACCAGAGCATAATTAAGGAAGTTTCCTCTTATCAGAAATGAGGGGATAAAGACGTACCCCACTAACATAGTCGGCAGGATCATCTGTAACGTCGGGTCTTTGTACCTCTCCTTAAAAAGTATTTTAAACACCTGAAAGCTTTCTGAAGACGTCATCCAGACTCACCTTCCTGACACTCAACACTTCCACATGGTTGTCGTCAAGAATGTCAATTACCTTCCTCATCTCGTTCCTGACTTTGATGTAAGGACCGTCGACTACCGGGTTAAAGTCTTTGAGTACTTGTAAAGCCCTTTCTTTGTCTCTTACGAGGATTAGAATTTCCTCACCTTTGACCATGGACTCCACATAAGAGAGTTCTCCGAGAGCCTTCACCATCCCGTCATCTATAAAGACAACATGATCAATTACTCTCTCTAATTCTGAGAGTATATGGGATGATATGAAAAAGGTGACCCCGTAATCCCGTGCAAGAGCTTTAACCATGTCGTAAAACTCTATCCTTGCTTGAGGATCTAGGTTGGCTGTAGGCTCGTCAGCTATTACTAACTCTGGGTTTTTCAATAGTGAAGCTATCAGCTGTATTTTCTGTGCTTGTCCTGATGAGAGTTGAGAGACTCTCTTTCTCATGTGGTCCTGAAGGTTGAATTCCTTAATCAGCCTAGCTAAGTCTCCGTGAAATACGCTGTTCAAGTCCTCCAGATATTCCCTAACTGTATCATTAGGAGGGTAAGGTAGCTTAGTAAAGATAACGGACACCTTTTTCCTAAGACGTGGATTATCCCACGGGTCTTCCTCCAAAATATATATCTCTCCTTCGTCCTTCCTGAGTAGTCCGGAAAGGATCTTTATAGTCGTAGTCTTTCCAGCTCCATTAGGTCCCACAAAGCCCGTAATTGAACCCTTCTTAACAGAAAAAGTGAGACCTTTTAAGACTAATTTTCCTCTAAAACTCTTGATTAACCCTCTTGCAAAAATAACGTCCACAATATCTTTTTTAAATGTCAATTATTATATTTTTTCCTAATTTTTGAAAGAGCACAAAAGCTTCTCTCTATAGTCAAGGATCTTTGAACTCACTTCCAAAAAGTCGTTAACAAGTGATGGATCAAGCTTTCGATAGCTTAATACCTCGTTTACGCTCTCCTTCAATAACACGTCCCTAGACTTCTTGTCTAATGAACGTATTATTTCCACACCTTCCTTAAAGTGATATTCATCACTCCAGAGGTTGAACCTCGTGACAGGCTTATTTATTATTTCGTAGACGTAGTAGAGGGGTTTCCAAGAAAGTAACGAGTGCCCGTGGTCTATAATATATCCGTTGTCCTCCTCGTCAGCCATTATATGGTCTTGTTTGAGGTCTATGTTCAGAACCCATTCCTCAAAAGGTAGAGCTTTCTTAATCTGAGCAAGGTTTCTAATATCAGAAGGACTTAAGACCTTTCTAGGTAAATACTCCATTACCAAACCCTCGTGAGTCAGACTTACCTCCAGTACTGGGATCCCCAATACATTACCCAGTCTGGATACAAAGAGTTCGCTGAAAAGTTCATATGTTCCGTGGACTTCGTCTTCCTCCTTAAACCTCTTTGTAAATTTCATCGCCTTGTAATTATCTTAATGCTTAAAAATTCACTGTCTATTAAGGACGAGTGTAGTCTAACCTACACTTCTTTTTTCCTTTAAACTCACGTCCTACCTGTTATACAAGATTACAAAATTAACTACGTCTAACGGTCCTTAAAATCACTGTTAATTATTAAAATTTTTTAATTTTCTAATCATTAATACTTTATATGTATAAGAGAATAGAAATTAGAAAAGACGGATTAGGCTTCTGTTATCAAGGGTCGTGGATAAGCATTGCCGCGACAGACGATTCGTTAATTATAGCTGAAGAAGTATCCTACGAGGTCGCGATAGGAAGTCAGTTCTCAAAGATAAGATTATTGGTGAAGAACGGCAAAGTTTATGCCGAGACTCCTTTAGGGACTTCTGAACTTAAAGATCCATCACAAATCCTCGAAAACCTCAAAAAGATTAACGAGGAGGTGGTCAAAACCAAAAACACAGAATTATACGAGAAAATTAAGAAACATATCTCATACTAACTTCCACAATTTTGCGAATTAACGGGGCACGCAGACAATCCCATAATGAGTATCTTTACTTCCTACATTGTGCGTATCATAAAATCTTGGGAAAAAGTATTTTGAGAAAAAGAGTGTAATATAATTATGGTTCAGACTGAAACACCTGATAGACATATTCCATCATTTATCCTATCCTCTCCCTTACGCCGATTGTTTGAAAATCCTTACTCAATCTTAAGAGAGTTTATTAAAGAGGGTATGACAGTCCTTGACCACGGTTCAGGTCCAGGTTTCTACACTATTCCTATGGCGAAACTAGTTGGAGAAAAGGGGACGGTCTACGCTGTGGACTCTGACAAAAGGTCCATTGAGAGACTACAAAGAAAACTGAAGTCTCTAGGCATGAACAACGTTGTGACTTATGTTAGCAGGGACTTGAGTACTATCCCTTCGGGATCTGTCGATTTCGTGCTATCAAAAGACGTGTTGTGTTGTACGGTTTTGCATAAGGAACTGGCTATGGACATTGAAAGAGTTATGAAGAGAGGCGGTAAAGCTTACGTCACAGTCAGACTAGGTAAAGTAGGAAAGGATCCTAGGTCTCTTTCTCCTGAGGAGTTCTTTTCCCTCTTTACAAACGTGAAAAAGAAAGGGAAGGGTAAATTCAGTGCATGGGTAATTCTGGAGAAAGAATAATAATTTCATAATAACTCAAATAAGTTTAACAATTAAAGCATATTTTTAAATGTATTCACGGTAAATAATTTGTGATTACAGATGAATGACGCCTTACTACTTTCCCTGCTTATTGCATTATCGATGATCGTTGTAGTGTTTTATACCGTATATGAGGTTGAGAGATGGAAGAGTAGAAATAGAGTCTTAATCTCTCTATATTTACAAGGTATGATGTTAACTATGAACTTAGGCGGCTACCTTTACTTGGTCTACAAGTCAGCGTTCCTATTTCTAATGATAAACGGGGCTTACATGTTCTTTGCCTTATACCCTATTTTGACCTTCAAAGGAGACATAAAGAGGAAAGAAGTAATCTACATACCGTTTTCAATCCTTATGGTAGTGTCAGAAGCGGTAATGGGGGCTCTAATTTACACGCTTCAAAGCGGTAGCCCCGCAATAATTGATCAAGCCATAGATAACGTCTGGTTTGTGGGGGTGATGGTCGCCGAGATGGTATTTACTTTAGCAATAAAGAAAGACTTAGATCCTACCCTGAGAAAATATTTGATTGTGACCCTACTATTGATGCCGTGGTTCCCTGCAGTAGTAGGGTTGTACTCGTTCTATGCTTCAGCATTTATAATGATCGCTGTTACAATAGTCATTTACGAAACGTTATACTCTCAACGCCTGAGAGCAACTCAAGATACGTTCACCGTTATAGAGCTTATGAGTATATTCGCCTTAATGATGATTGGCGAGTTTGTTTACTTCCTGATAAACTCACTAACCCTTTTCGACATATCAATGGGCATCGCGATGTTCTGGTTTATTTATAGGACTCTCTCGGGACCGAACCCCATTAGGGCAAACTACCTGAGAAACGCAAAGGTTGCATTTGCAATAATATTCACCACCTTCGTGATGGAGTATTTCATGGGTGCTGTTTTAGACTTTCTTGAAGGTGTATTTTCTCCCGGGATTCAAGGTTTCATTTCCTCATTGACTTTACCCTGGCTTAGTCCGAACACACCTTGGAACGTTTTATGGGACGGGATAGACATAGTTGGTTCTGTGTTAGGAAGTATATGGTTCTTAATAATGATGGGAATAGAAATGGGATTCTTAGCATTTAAGAAAATGTTAGAGATGAATGTGAGAGAAGTAAGGATTAGAATGATATTGATGATGTTCGCTTACGCTATATACACAATTTACCTACCTAATTTCTCACCTATATCTTCTCAAATGCAATTTATACCTTACATGTGGAGTATGGGTGTAGGAACTCTTGGAGGTGTCACTAACGCCTTCCTGATGGCAATTATCGGTACGTATGTAATATACGGAGTACTAAGTTTCCTTTTCGGTTCTAGAAACTTATGCGCTGTAACATGTACTGCACCTTTAATGTACCAAGGTAATTTTTATGATTCCCTCAAGGTCTACAACAGGAGTTCCAGGTTAGGGAGAAAAACACTTACGAGTAAGTCCCCCAAATGGTATAGGATCATAGGTTTATCGATATCCCTACTAGTCTTGATCGCAGCTATTATTTCTTACCTAAGTAACCAAGGGATTTTATCGTTCACAGTGGAGGGAGTGGATATAACTGTTTTGATCTACTTCATAGCCTTCGATATTGTGTGGTACATAGTATTTATATCGATACCGTTCATGGGTACTTTTGCTTGTGTAACCCAAGGTTGGTGTTACTGGGGAATGTTCAATCAGACTATCAGTAGAATAGGTTTATTCAGGCTGAAAGTTAGAGACCCACAAGTTTGTGTCAGCTGCAAGACAGTAGACTGTGCAAACGCTTGCCCTGTGGGGATTACTGACATGAGAGGAGAGTTCATAAAGAAAGGAGAGATGAAATCAATAAAGTGTATAGGAATAGGAGAGTGCGTAAATTCATGTCCTCACAAGAATATATTTTTCTACGATGTGAGACATGTAATATCTGACTTTTTGAAGAAAAAGAAGTAAAATGTAGAATAATACCTTCTACCCACTACCTTTTTTGCCTATTGTTTTTTTTCATAAGTCTGATTATAATTAAACCATCTACTAATAGAATAACTATAAAGGTAGCTGTTTCTAACGGAGTATTGTTTGATTTTGTAGATATTGATTGTAATTGAGGAGACGTAACTAGCGTCTTACTTGTACTGTTACTCGACGTAATAATTGCTGTTGAAGAACTAACACTAGCTGTAGATGAGCTCGGGAAAGCTGTTTGCGTAGTGTTCGTAGTAACAGTTTCTGTAGTCTGTGTAGAAGTAGACGAGCTGAAAGTAGTAGAATATGTCGACGTCGTAGTTATTTGTTGCGTTTCTGAGGGCTGACTTTCTACGTAGCCGAATTGGGACAAATGGTCTAACACCGTAGTATTCTTATTTTTTTATTATTTCTTGAAGATAATTACCGCCTGTATAGGCATTTTCATTATTCTATCCGCTTTTGCATTTTCAACTATTTCATATTAAATACATAACCACACGCTCTACATCTATATAGATTCCTACCTATCCTGAAGCCCACAGCATTTCCACACTTGGGGCATAGCACTAGCGATACGTTTCCCATGATCTTTTGTCCTTCAGCAACCAACGTTCGTTCATGAGAATGGTCTAACTTATCTGTAAAGACTACTTTCTCAACTCCTTTCTCTCTGTATCCACACTTCTTACATATTGAGTATCTCCCTTTCGGGAACATCGCTGAACCGCATTTAGGGCAGAACCTCATAGAGAAAAAAGCGAAATCCTAGCATAAATATCGATCTTAGTGACGGTGTGGTATTACCCAATCGCACTTTCTAATACCTTATTAAACACTGCATCCATCTTTTTCACAACTTCCAGGTTTTCTATCCCGTGTTCCTTGGCTATCTCACTCGGCAGTTTAAAGGAAAGGAAAACCCTGCCTCCTTCCTCCCATATTAAAATCCTTAAAGGTAAATCATAGCCAACTTCTCTATTCACTTGCATTAATAGTGTCCCAGCATTGGGATTACCAAACACAATTAGCTTCGTCCTCCCCAGCTTTAGACCAACACTATCCGCGTTCTTACCGTGGTCGATAACGGAAAATATTGCCATACCTAGATTTGTTATTGCTTCGGAAAGTTTCTTTTCGCATTTTTCGAATACGTCCTTACATTCTATTTTGTGCATAATAAGAAAATGTGAACTATAGTTAAAGCGTTTTTTCCAAATCAAGATGCCGAAAACTTAACATATACGTTAACCTACTGTCTGTAACACATTTACGTAACTACTCGTTATTTTTAATTACTTCTAAATATCGTTTTGACAAGTTGTGTTTATATAGTATTACAATGTGCTTTTACTGATTATCCCCCTAACTGATGACGGGCACTGCTCACGAGGATGGGAGTGATAAAAGTGTGGATGGGAGGGTAGGGTGTTTCCCTCGGCCAGCACCAATGGGTGACTGTGTACGATCCCTTAAGAGTGGTGCTCGTAATGGAATTAGAAATAATTAAAAGTAAGGAAAAGTTACGCCACGGGTAAACACTAGAAAACTGAGTATATACATATTTCTACTTCCTTTCTTACTCTATTTTAGAATTTTAAATCAAATTTCAACTCGACATAATTCAATTTATTTGTAGATAGTCCATGTCTTGTATTGTTATATTTATTCCGTCAGATGTTAGGATGTACGAGCCATTAATTTTCTTGTAAGTAGGAAACATATATCATAAGACGTCTATTAGTATCTTCATCAAAAATTTTAATAACGCACTTATCTTTCCATTTCTCTAATATTTCTTGGATTTCTCCTTTTTCTTCAGCTATTAAATGTGGAAAGCCATCATCACAAGAGTAGATTTTCCCTATCATGCTTGATATGAAGCTAATAATGCAAGGAGAGTCAATCGAAAAGTAAAAAATTAGCATATGAAATCGATAAGCTCTAGGTTATTATTTATAAAATTATTTACTTTTTTATTGTTAAATAATATTTCGAAATGATTTTCTTTAGCCTCTTCCAAGAGTGATTTTAATACAGTGTAATCCTTATTGCTCATATTTACTTCCTTCTCAGTAGTAAGCCTGAGCATGGGCGTAAAATCATTTACTTTTATTTTTTCTTGTTTCTCAGAAATATAATATAAATCCTTTAAATTCGTATACAATATCATCTTTAATAATCCATCTTTAATGTCATCCTCAGAAGGTAAAGCAGAATTCTTTGTATTCTTGGCTTCGATTAAACATACTTTATTTTTCTTAGAGTTAAAGAATACCTCGTCAACAGTAAAGTGATAAAATCCGCCTAAATAATTCTTTATATCTATAGTACCTTTATTACCATAGGTTCTTTCTTTAGGTTGGCGAGTTATGCTTTCTCTATACTGCGCTTTTAAAGATAAGGTTCTAGAGAAATTCTTGAAAGCCTCTACATCAGACATGACCTTTTCTATCCTTTTACGTGCAGAGGCTAAATCGTGAAATGTTACTTTTGTTTCACTTGAAATTCTCTTATATGATTCTAAAGCCTTCTCTCCTATCTGTTTCAAGTTTGATAACTCATTCATGTTCCAATGTAACGCATCTGACCTATAATTGGAGAGTTCGTCAAACTTTTTCTCTAGGTATTCATAATCGAATTCCTGACTAGTTACCTTATTTTTGTACTTAGGATTCTTACTGGCTTTTACATAATAACCAATGATAACATAAACTCCTAATAAACTCATAAGAGCAACTGTATCCCATTGTATAAAATCCCTGTCTCCGTCAACTCCTTCATCTTTCATAATAGGTATTATTGTAACTATTTTGCCCTTAGAAAACTGCAAAGTATTATAAACTCTTGCGTAAGGATAAGATCTAGTTCTCTTGGGAGAAACCCACCAGCTTACAGCAAACTCATTACCAGATCTCTTATATACAAAAGAAGAAGAATGCTTAATACCTTCAGATAAATCGTAATAAGTTTGCAAAACTGGTAACAAGAATTTCGGCTTATATTTAATACCTTCTATTGTACCGCAAAGGTGAATCAATTTAGATCATCTATTTTGTAATTTTTCCTCAATTTTTTCCCTTAACTTAGTCCTTAATCTCTTAGCGTCTTCTCTCTCAATTACCTCTATCTGCGGTTTTCCGAAAAGTGTATTAACACCAATCCTTTCTAAGATTATATCCTTTAATTCTAAGTCTATTTCATAGCCTATCGCATTTCTTTTCAATTCATTGGCGACTTTCAACGTGGTTCCAGTTCCAGCAAATGGGTCTAGAACTGTATCCCCTACATAAGAATAAAGCGTGATAATTCTCCTAGCTAGCTCTTCTGGAAACGGTGCTGTATACTTCGAATACTTATTATTAGGCAGTACGTTAGTTATTTCCCACACACTCAAATACCATTTCTCCCTTTGAAATTTATTTACATCTATTTTACTTTCTTCCTTATTCCTAGGGATAAATTTCCCTGGCTTCTTAAACACTAGTATATCTTCATAAACATTATCTGGATAATAATAAAGAGGATAAGGATGTTGAATGAGAACCCCGCTCCTCCTACTAATCCTGATATAACCTTCTGGTTTTTTCCAGATAATCCTCTCTTGATATTTAAAACCCAAGCTTTGCATTATTTTTATTAAATCTGCAACTATAGGATAAAGTTCACCATGTATTCTAACATCTGCTGTAACGAAAACCGCGACCCTACCTTCCTCTAAGACCCTAAAAATCTCCTTACCCACTCCATTCAACAAGCTCAAGTAATCGGCATAAGAAGGAAAAAGATCTGGAAAGTCAAAAGGTGCATTATAGTATGGAGGAGAAGTAAGAACTAAACCAACACTATTATCCTCAACTTCTTTCATATTTCTAGAGTCTCCAAATATAACTCTCATTATTGAGACTTTTGTTATAAGTTAAACTTTAAAGCTTTTGTTGTGTGAGAGGTCGAACTGTTATAGGGTTTTATGATTCAGCAAAAACGCTGAGATGAGAGATTGTAACGCTTCTACGTAACTACTCGTTATTTTTAATTACTCCTAAATATCGTTTTGACAAGTTGTGTTTATATAGTATTACAATGTGCTTTTACTGATTATCCCCCTAACTGATGACGGGCACTGCTCACGAGGATGGGAGTGATAAAAGTGTAGATGGGAGGGTAGTGTGTTTTCTTCTACTGGCCCCAATGAGTTAATGGTGAATGTGTATGATCCCTTAGAAGAGGTGTGTGACGGAATTAGAAGTAATTAAAAGTAAGGAAAAGTTACACCACGGGTAAACACTCCTCTTAAAGCCGAGTTGATCATAGCCTTTACAGCCTTTGAGTGAGAGTAAGCAATTCTATCTACCTTACCCACGTCCTCAAACTCAACCCTACCATTTATAGTCACGAATTGGAAGTTATCAATTGCTTCCTTAGAACCAATTAGCTTACTCCTCATCATCTGGTAGGATAACAATTACTATCACCTCCTTACCGTATAATTCCTTCCCCTTCTCCTTGAGCTTTGAGGGGATAGTTATACCATATCTCTTATTCCCTCTATCGCTCCTAGTGCCACTGACTTCCTCCACGCCTTGGAAGGGCGAGGGTTCCCTCCCAGGGGTTCATCGTTCCCCTCATCGGTTCGGGTTTACATCCCTCATTTGAGGGGCAGTCGAGAGGGTCAGAGACCCCCTCCTGTTCAAATTAACTACAGCAATAACGTCACGGTCGTTCTCATAACCGCAAGAACACTTAAACCAACGGTGAGAAACCTCAACCATCTTTCTACCGCATTTAGGGCAAGAGACTGATGAATAACTGGGGTTAACATACTGGACTAGAATACCACGCTTCTTAGCTTGCCACTCAATCCAGTACTGCAAACGATGGTACTGCATCAGATATAACTTATCGTGGAACCCCTTAGGTAGTTTATCTACGTTCTTGATGAGGTTCTTAAGACTCTCCAACTTGATAACGTTAACACCGAAACCTTCAGCAATTTCGACGACCCACTTCCCCACTTTCCTAGCAAAGTCCTCCATGACCCTCCTAGCCTTTTGGTGGAAGGAGCGAACCCTGTGAAGGACCCCCTTATTCTCCCTCCACCTGCTAGGGTACTTCCTCTGCAAATTCTCAGCTAATGACTTCCAATGATGAACCTCATCAAGGCGAGTTGGAATCCTAACATAATGAGTATCGTCCTTCCCTACAACTACCTCAGCCATGTTAATATCTACGGCAATACTCTCCTTTGGCTCAACTTTCTCCTCCTCTTTCTCAAAAACCACCTTTAGAAAAGCCTTATCATTCCTGACCACTAACCTAGCTTCCTTCATCCTTCAACTCAAGTAGTCCTTGAGGTTTCTAGGATAGCTAGAAGAAAGTTTTTGTACTATTCTGTTGTACTATAGCATAACAGAGTGGTAAACTATGTCAGCTGATCTTTCTCTTCTTTTAGAGGAATATTACAAGGTTCCAAACGAAATTAAGAATAGGAATTTCCCTGTACATCTCTTAGAGAAGATGCGGAATTATTTAGTCAAGCAATATGAGGAGAATTTGTTCGAGATATATGAGGGTATGCTAATGTTAATCCTAAATGAAGATAAAGACAATTTAAAAATACTGTTAAAAGAAGTTGAAAAAATAAAGGAGGATTTTGAATTATATAACTCTATGCTTGAAAATAATACAACCATTGGAGAATACGTTAATATGGTAATGAGAGAGTTACAAAAACTTATTGACGGGTTGAAGAAAAATGAAGAGGAGTTCTACAAAGAGGTATTAAATTCTGATAACCCTAATTTCCTAATAACCACTTATTATTCGTTGTATTTACGCTTCGTAACAACAGTATACTTAAAACTACATAAGATTAACATAACCAATCCTAACATAAAAACAAAAGATTCTAGGATTAGAGATATATTCAACATCGCTAATTTCCTAGTAGGATTTTTCGGGATGCCTATACTGATATATATAAAGAAAAAAGAAGTATTCCCTTATATATCTGAGCTAAGCGGAGCATTATTACACGCACTAGTTGCCGATAGGACACCTATGCCCTCAAATGACTCCTTAGGATATCATCTTTTTTCGAAGATTCATGTGGTTAAAAATGAGTCAAAATGAAGCTTTTTTCTTAGATACCAATATTCTTATAAAATGGATATATAGAGAAATTCTGAATGAAAATCCAGCTGTTGAATATTTTATTAACTCGTTAAGTAAAGGACAATGCGTTATACTTCATATCAATTTAAGGGAATTTGAGACAATAATTTACGACGCTTATAATATAACCTCCCATGTGATTTATGAGAAAATACTATCTAAACAGGATTGGGATAAACTAGGTGTAGAAGATAAACTACGAGTTCTTGAAGATATCAGAAAGAATTTTGAGCAAATCTATGATCAGATACTAACTAAGTACTATAATGGACAGATCTTACTAGGTGGAATAAGGCAAATACTTGCAAAGAGGTTCTTTATAGAGTTAGAGGGTAAATTAATCAACTCTAATCTTGAAGCTCTTAGGAATCATATAGCTTTAAACCAAAGAACTGATGATTTAATCGACTATATATCTGGCATAGAAAATATAATCAGAAAGAACTGTACAATACTTAACAATATTAATCTACTTTTTAACGATGACATTATCAAGGAAAATCAACTAATTTACGAGGGCATTAGTAAATATATACACAACTTAAAGTCTAAAGGATATAACAAGACGCCAAGTAGAAATGACCAGCTAGTATTTGTATACCTCTTTTTGTTATTACGTGGCAGGATTTATGATAAGATCGTTTTCATTACAGACGATAATGATTTTGAAAGAATGTATAACACAGTGTTAAATCATTTGAAGGATATTATAAACGGAAATGCAGATCTTCGAGGAGACTTTAAAGAATATGCTATTGAAGCTAACGATATCTTAAGAAAATTAGTAATCAAAGGTATCAATGACTTAATCACTCAACAAAAGAGATAATTACAGCAGTTATGAGAATCTTAGGGAGGTAATACCAAGAAGTCGGTATTAGCGAGAAGTTTTTAATTTT
>QEFN01000028.1 GCA_003086555.1 Sulfolobus sp. SCGC AB-777_G06
CCCCATTTTGCTATGATGTATTGTCCTCCCTTGTTTGTGCTTATTCCCGTTGCGTCTGCTATTACTTCCAGCTCGTCGTTTGCTTCCGGGAATTTTATGTTCATGTTTCTTACTCTTTCCTCACTGTTGAGTAGTCTAGGCTTGTTGGGATGATTTTCAGTCTCTCTAGTGCTCTCAATACTCCTTCTATAGCCCTATAAGGTAAGAACAAGTGGAGGAATGCTAGGAATTCGTTGAACTCCTTTGGTGCCTTGTAGGTTTTCTTTGCATGTCTATTCTCCTCTGCTAGTAAATCCCACCAGTGTTCGAAGACGTAGAAGGGGAACATTAGGGTATATCTCATTATAACGTTCTCGTCGTACTTGTGCCAATCCCTCTTGTACTTACTCTTTCCCATGAGTAATACTCGTTATTATTTTTTATAAATTTTTGTATAATTCTGAAGTAGTCCACAAAGCACCCCTTTTCTTCTGTCTTCTAAAGCCCTCTTAATTTGGCTGGTTAGACGTTATTAAACGAATAGGGAAACTGTTTTTAACCCTAATCTAATGATAACATTATTGTGGAGAATAACAGAAGTAAACAACAAAAGAAGAGAAAAAAGAGCAAAGAAAGCATATTAGCTTTTAAAAAAGAGCTTCGAGCTATGATGCTTGAACCTATCTACGGGGAGAATATAAAAGATATTATTACCAGATTGACGTCTAAGTTAGAGGAGATCGCAGAGTCTTATGGTTATGAAATAGAGTTCCCGGAGAGAGCGAAAAAAGACATTGAAGGGGATATCTATTATTTCGTTTATTCAATAAAGGTTAAGACTAGACATGGCTCTAAGAAATTAAACTTAGAAGTTCAGTACATGATTTACGATGAAGGAAAGTGGATGGGAGTAATAACTGAAGTGAAATGAATAATTTCTTTATAGAAACACATAGTACTCTTCTATTCTCTTTCTTACGTTCCAACCCTCATCATAAAGCTCTTCAAATCCTTTGTCTACTTGTGCTTTCAACTGCCTTAAGTTATCGGAAACGTTGTGTCCGTATTTAGAAATCAGAACGGATATAAAATCATTGAAGTTAAAGAGGTCTTCAGATATCTCATTCGGCTCTTTTTTAAAGAATCCGAAGAAGCTCTTCCTATATTTATACATTTGAATACCTATTGCTAAAACCCTATCTGCGTAGTCTTTCACCAATAGGAAGGGCACTATAACATCTACTTTTTCGCCCATATATGGTGCTCTCTTATATGCAAGTTTAAGTTTGTTTAATTCCTCCTCACACGCCCTCTTTATAGTATTCAATTGATTAACAACACTTTGAAGTAGTTCATCTAATTCCTTTATCTTAATATTAATTCCTTCTAATTCTTTCTGTTTTTGCTGATTAAGTAGACGTATTTCGTTTACCAATGTTCTTATCTCATTTTTATACTTGTTTTTTATAGAAGTTAGAGTTGAATTTACTTCACTTATGTATTTTGATTTCATAGTATTTAACGCGTCTACATCTTTTTCTGTGACGAAGCTGGCTTCCTTATCTATCTCTCCCTTACCTATCAAGACTTCTATGTCTGCAAGTTTTTCGTATAGTTTTTTAGCCTCTGATGAAAGCTCACTTTCTAAGTTTTTCTTAGTTTCGTTTACTTTTTGTTTTAACTCTTCATTTTTAGCGGAAAGTAACTGGTCATACTTATCCTCAATCTGTTTTCTTTCTTCAGCTCTCTTACCTTTTAATATAGTTACTATTGTAGTCACTTTGCTGACAACACTTTCAATTGTTGTAATATTATCTGTAATTATCTTCTCTCTAACGTTTAAGTCTTGAATTAACGTATCTAAGTCGAACTGAGAAGCCTCTTTGGGAATAACTGTTAAAGGTAACTGGGGGCTACCGGTGGAGAGAATTGGTGTTAAATCTGAATATACTAGTCCTCTAAAGGTTACCTCTTCATAACCTTTAGTTGCATGCCATTTAAATGATTTAAGCAAAGCAAGTAATTCTGATTCGTTCTTGTTTTCTTGAATAGTATTTAGTATTCTATCATAATTTTGAAGAATAGTAAATTGTAACTTTGTCATTAAGCTCATAGTCTGGTCGAAAATTAGATA
Source organism: Sulfolobus sp. SCGC AB-777_G06 (assembly GCA_003086555.1). The sequence goes on from QEFN01000028.1 coordinate 2,114, forward strand.
TCCTCCGCTTTTTTCATTCTTAACAAGAGTTAAGGGCCATCCTATCAGTTCTCCCGCTTTTATCTTGATCTCTCTTCCAGTTAACCTAACTAGTGCTACAGCTATTTGCTTTTCAACACTTAATGGCTGTTTATTTGAATCGACAACAAGCGGTAGGTGTATTGAATCCACATGAATGCTTAATCAATTAGTATTATATTAAGTTGTTTAGACTTTAAGATAGAGATAGAATGAAAGTCCTAATCACATTCCGGTTCTTCGACGAATGGGTAAAAAAGATAGTTGAGAGCGGGATCGAGGTTATCCAGTGGAAAGAGGAAAAGGCACCTCCTAAAAAGTGGATCTTAGATAACGTAAGTAATGTAGACGGAATTCTTTGCACTCTCAATACTAAGATTGATAAGGAAATAATTTCAGCTGCTGAAAATTTGAAAGTTATCAGCACTTACAGTGTTGGTTTTGATCACATAGATGTTAAAGAGGCAAAAAGTAGAGGTATAAGAGTAGGATATACACCAGAAGTATTGACGGAGACTACAGCAGATTTGATTTTCGGGCTTATCTTGGCCGTCGCTAGAAGGATTGTTGAAGGGGATAAGCTGATAAGAGAGGGAAAATGGATGATCCCTTGGCAACCCGACTTTTTACTGGGATATGACGTATACGGTAAAACCTTAGGGATAATAGGGATGGGCAGAATAGGTAAAGCCGTTTACAGAAGGGCTAAGGGATTTAATATGAGAGTCATATACACATCTAGGACTAAAAAGGATGATATAGATGCCGAGTTTGTGAGCTTTGAGGAGTTACTTAAACAATCAGACTTCGTAGTAATAACTGTTGATCTGAACGAGTCTACATATCACATGATAAATGGGAGTACATTAAGGCTGATGAAAAAGACAGCATTTTTGATTAACGCCTCTCGTGGAAAAGTAATAGATGAGAAAGCACTTGTTAAAGCTCTAGAGGAAAAATGGATTGCTGGGGCTGCGTTGGACGTGTTTGAAGAGGAACCTATTAACAAGGATCACCCTCTCCTGAAGTTCAGTAATGTTGTATTAACTCCTCATATTGGAAGTGCTACATTTGAGACCAGGTACAAAATGGCTGAAATTGCTGTTGAGAATTTATTCAGAGGTCTCAGGGGAGAAAAGTTAATATATGAACTATAGCCGGACTAAAAGTATTGAGCTCTTTGTTTTATTTCTTCTTTCACCTTGTTGAATTCGTCATTTAATATAGGGTCTCCGTTCTTTATTGCATTTACAGTTTCCGTTATTCCAACCTCCGTGACTTTATTATCAAAGTAAAGTGTTATAGACGCTATAAGATATGTCAATTTAACTTTCTCGAAGTCAAAGAACTCATCAAGTTTACCTTGTAGTCCTATCGCCTTTAACATATCTCCTCTCTTTATCGATTTAAACCAACTCTTCTTTTCTCGTAGCTGGTTAGAAAACTCACTCTGATAAGCTATCTCGTTTATAACAGAATATATATCAACATTGATTTCCTCACTATTCCTTCTGTCTGCTATCTCCTTAGCTAGGATCTGAATATCTTTAGGGTCAATTACCACATCCTCTCTAGTCGGGTATGATGTAAATCCCTGAGAAATTGCTTCCTCTTCTATCCTTCTGAAAACTTCTTGTATATCTTTTTCAGCTAAAGCTAAACTGAAGCTCTTTCCTGAGATTAAGGAAGCCATAGAGTGAAGTAAGTAAACATCTAACGTAATGAATAAAGAAATTATTTTATCTACGTTTTCGTAGTTCTTAGTTACTGTCCAAATAATGAAATTCTTCCTTAAATATTTCTTAGGCCAATTATCTAGTACGTATAAGATAGGCGGTTTAGCATAACTTAATGAGACGAAATAACCCCCATTAATTTTCTTATAAACTGAAACAGTAAGATCCTTATCTAAACCTGATTTATGTGCTAATGCAATATAATTCATTTGAAATCATCCTCTTCAGCCCTGGCCACTCTCCTCATTGAATCAGCAAAGAGTGTACTCATCAAGTATTATAAAAGAAGGAAAGCGTATAATAAAAAATTATTACTTCTCAATATATCCCTTCTCTATTAAGAGTTCTGCAGCTAATATTCCGCCTCCAGCAGCTCCCCTTACGGTGTTGTGTACTAAAGACGCTAACCTTACTGTCTTCTTGTTAACTTGTGCAATCCTACCTACTACTACACTCATTCCGGGTACATCACCAGCCCATCTGTCAAAGTATACGGTAGGCCTATTGTCTTTATCCGCCACTATTATCGGTTTAGAAGGAGCTGTCGGTAGCTTCAGCTCTTGTGGTAACCCTCTGAAGTTTTCTAGTGTTTCTTTAACTTTTTCTGCAGGTGTATCTTCCTTAAATGTAACATATAATACTTCGTAATGGCCTACAATTGTTGCAATTCTATGAGTAGTTGCTGAGAGGGTTACTTCTTCTAGCTTGGGCTCATTAACGTTTCTCTTTACCTCGCTCAAGACTCTGAAGATCTCCTTTACGGTTTTAGCGTCGTAAGCGTCACCAAGTACTTTTATGTTATCGATTACGTCGAGTGAGGCAACTCCAGGATAACCTTCACCAGAGACGGACTGCATTGTAGTTATGAACGCTCCGTCCATTTTGAAATTCATGAATATTGGAGCTAACGGAAACAACGCACCTTGTGCAGTACATAAAGGCGTCGTTACTATAAAACCCTTCCAATCTCTTCTCTTCCTTTGTTCATCTATTAATGAAATAGTGTGCGGGTTTAATTCAGGTACTAATAGCGGTACGTCAGGATCAAATCTGTGATCTGGAGAGTTACTTATAACGGGGTAACCCAACTTTGCGAACTGCTCTTCAACCGGACCCGCAGCACCTGCAGGTAAGGGCGAAAATATAATATCTACTCCTTCTTGTTCCATTAACTTAGGATCCGTTGGTTTTACTTCAATATCTGCTACTTCTTTAGGCACTTGACCTACTGTTTGCCACCTTGTAACTTCTTCATATGGTTTTCCTACAGATCCCTTACCGGCTAAGTAAGTTGGTTTTATGTAAGGGTGATTTGCTAGCATTCTTACGTACTCAATACCTACTAAACCCGTTGCCCCGAGAATTGCGGCTTTAAGAGTTCTCCTCATGAATATCACCTATTATACTCATTTGGGAAATATAAATTTGCTTTAAAAATATAAGCTTTACAATTTGATAAAAAACAGTTTATGTTAAAAGTACGGCTCCTTTTGAAGAAGACGAAACTAATTTCGCATATTGTGCTAATAGCCCACTTTTGTATCTCGGTGGTGGCGGTGTCCACTCGTCTCTTCTTTTCTTTATTTCTTCAGGAGATAATTCTACTTCTAGTTTTCCTCTATCAGCATCTATAACTATTATGTCTCCATCTCTAAGTAATGCAATAGTCCCACCGACTGCTGCCTCTGGAGCTACGTGACCAACCATAATGCCCCTAGTCGCTCCTGAGAACCTTCCATCAGTTATTAACGCAACTTTTTCACCTAAACCTTGTCCCACAATAGCACTCGTAACTGCTAACATTTCTCTCATTCCGGGGCCTCCTTTAGGTCCTTCGTACCTAATAACTACCACATCGTTCTCAACGATCTTTCCTTCCAAAACTGCCTTAAATGTCTCTTCCTCTGAATTGAATACCTTTGCAGGCCCTCTATGGTATTTTACTTTACTGGCAGACACTTTCATAACTGCTCCCTCTTCTGCTAGATTCCCCTTTAGTATCCTTATTCCGCCTACTGTAGAGAACGGGTTCTTAACGTCTCTCACTATGTGATCATGAGGGACGTCAGGGATCTTATACTCCTCTAAATTCTGTTTTAAGGTCTTTCCGGTGACAGTGATCACGTCTCCATGTAATAGCCCTGCTTCAAGAAGTTTCTTCATTAACAGTGGAGCTCCGCCAACTCTGTGCAAATCAGCCATCACATACTCTCCTCCAGGTTTCATGTTGACTATTTCCGGTGTCCTTAAACTAATTCTGTCGAAGTCATCCAGAGTGAGCTTTATACCAGCCTCATGAGCTATTGCCAGTAAATGAAGTACGGCATTTGTAGACCCCCCTGAAGCCATAAGCACGGTTATAGCGTTTTCAAATGCTTCAAAAGTCAGTATGTCTCTGGGTTTAAGTCCTATTTCGACTAAATGGATTAAGGCTTTTCCAGTCTCATACGCATACCTAGTTCTCATAGCATCCACGGCTGGAGGCGAAGCACTCCCTGGTAAAGCTAACCCCAAAGCCTCTGTAATTAAACCCATAGTATTAGCTGTGTATAATCCTCCACAAGTACCCGGCCCTGGTATTGCGTTATCTTCCATGAGTCTTAAGTCTTCAACTGTGATCTTACCCTTAGAGTGCGCACCTACGGCCTCGTATACATCTTGGATAGTTATCGGTTTACCCTTAAAGTTTCCGGGCAGAGTCGAACCTCCATACATAATTATCGAAGGTATGTTAAGCCTTGCCATTGCCATCATCATACCCGGTGGGGTCTTATCGCAACCTGCTAAGGCTACAAATGCGTCGTAACCGTGAGCGTTAACTACAAGCTCTACCGTGTTGGCAACTATTTCCCTACTTACTAATGAATATTTCATTCCTTCACTACCCATCGCTATCCCGTCTATAACTACTGGAGCAGTAAATACTCTAGGAGTACCTCCAGCGCTTCTAACTCCTTCCTTGACTACGTTAGAAAGTCCTAGTAGATGTATATTACAAGGCCCTGCTTCGTTCCACGCTACCGCTACTCCCACTATAGGCTTGGAAATATCGTTATCCGTAAGTCCCACAGCTTTTAGGAATGCCCTATTAGGTGCTTTTTCGTAACCCCCATAGACTATATTTGACCTCTTTTTAGGAGAATATTCAGACATCAAATGATATAAACAAGTTCAAAATTTTTAAATTATTATGGGTAATTACATAGGTTTAGCTACTATGGTCATTTGTGGATCGCTAATCTCAAACTTTTTCCACGAATAACCGCTATAAACATCTATAATTTCAAACCCCGCTTTTCTCATCAAGTCTACTATCTCATGTAAGCTATAATATCTTTGAGAGAATGTAACTTTCTCGACTTCTTTGCCGTCCTTTATATAAGATCTTGTTACTTGTAATCTCGATGTAAACGGGTCAAAGTTGTTATTATCTATAACCAAGTACGGTGGAATGTAGGAGTGTATTATCTCGGGCTTGTTGTAAATGAGGAAGTCCCTATTATCGAGGTTTACAATTAATAATCCGGTATCTTTTATTACTCCCCTGAACTCTCTGAGGATCTTTAAGTCATCTTCCTCTTCGTAATATCCTAAGCTGTTGAAAATATTAATAATGATATCATAGGACTCGCCACTTAATACTTGAGTTAATTTCCTCATATCTCCTTTAAGGAAGGTACCTGTAGGTACGTTCTCTTTTGATTTTTTCACCATTTTTTCGGAGATATCGACGCCAGTTATCTCATAACCTAGTTTTGATAGAAAATAACTAACTCTACCAATTCCGCAAGGTACATCAAGAATTTTCTTTCCTTTAACGTTATATTTTCTTGATACTTCGTCTATCCATTTAGCCCACTTATTCCCCTCCTCCCAAAGCTTAAGCATTTCGTTTATGTAAAGGTCGGATTCGAAGATCTTTAACCAGTATTCATCCATTAACTTAATTTACGATGGCTTGGTAATAAAACTGATGAAATCCGTCATTATTTTACTCTTAATATTGGGAATTGGGGTTATCACTGCTAACGGAGTTACTAACTCCTTAAATAGTGGAGACGTCTTGGTATACGAAGTTACTATTACTCACGGCAACCAAATTTATACTTACAATTATACCTTCATCGTAAATTCGATAGAGAAAGGTATAGTTAACTTTACAGTAATAATTACAAGTTTTAATAACGGGACAAGCATTATACAGAATTACCTATTTCCTTTGTCTAAGTTAGAGTGTCTTCCATATAACGGTTCGATGTTTAATACGATGAATTTAACGTTCGTCGGATACGAGGAGTTTAAAGGGGAAAACGCATCCGTATATTCGGGCTATTACCAATTTTCTAATTTAGAAATACCAATAAAAGCTTATTATGTAAATGGAATTCTAAATTACGCCAACGGTAATTACGATAATTATTCCTTACAAATCTCACTAATTAACGAATATAACCATCTGCAAGAAACCTTTATTCAAGGGTCTTTAACGGAGAGTAATTATATAATCTTAGCAATCGTTATAGTTTTCATAGTAATCGGTGTACTTTTACTAATAAAAATAGGAAAAATCTAAGTTAGGAGGAAATAAAATTAACACCTACCTTGTCGAGGTTTTTCAACCAGTTTAAGAATTTCTTAGCATTTTCTCCCATAAATATTGAGCCATGTTGAGGTGCTACTATATCAATATCTAAACCCTCAATTCTCTTAGCCCATAGCTCTATTGCTCTTCTAGACGCTATATATCTTCTGTGGAACCATTCCATAAGCTTAACGTGTTCCTCAAAATTATCCACTATTAAGTACCACTTATCTTTAAATACTGCTGCACCCATGTCCCCCGAGAAGTAAATCTTTGCTATTGGATCATAATAGTGAAAATTACCTGGTGAATGCATAAAGTGAGCTGGAATTGCTTTAATTTTGAAAGAACCGAAATCAATATCCATGCCCTCGTCAGGAAGGTCTATAATTCTATCTCTAAGGTCTACCCCTAAATGCGGAATGAATCTCTCCCATAGATGGGACACATATATCTTGGCATTAGGGGCAGTATCCAACCACAAAGTTAAGCCCCCTATGACGTCTGGGTCTTGATGGCTGTAAAGAATGGCCTTAATATTCTCAGGTTTTACAAATCTAGATGCATTTTCAAAAACCCTTTCAAATACGAAGTATCCTCCTGGGTCTAGTAGTATACCCTGATTTCCGTGGACAATAAGATATTGATTTGTTAGAATCCCTTTTTCTGTCTCACTCTCGTCTAAACCTAACCAAATGAACTTGTGATTATTTGATTCGTATAAAATATATGGTTCATGAATTTTCATCTTCAACAACACCTGGAATTTCAGGTACTAGAAGTACATACACGTTTACCTTAAACTCGCCAGATAAGGAACTCAGTATATTTTCGTCGCTATAATATTCTTTACCGTTTTCATTAACATAAATACCCTTTAAGTCTCCGTTAATGAATAACAATCTGAACGATGAGTAAGTTGATGAGGCAGATACATAAATTGTCTTGTACTTTGATAGAATATCCGCTATGGAACTTAGGATCGTATCTAACATTTGTCCTTTAGGTATTGAAATCCCTTCAGACTTTATCAGACGTGACTTCAATAAGAGCTTCGAGACAAAGCTCAGTTTGTTTAATTGCCTTGAGTAATCAAACTCTTTCTCATTTTCCTGAGCTTCGACCTCATAAGCCCTCTTAGCTTCCCTACTTATCCCCTCTAGCAAGCTGTGTGTTATATCTGGTAAATATCTCTTGACTATCCACTCTTTTTCTCCACTATATCTAATTGCTAAGTGAACTAGACTAGTGGAGTTTTTGTTATCTCTTATATTATTAAATATTTGGAACTTGTTATTTTTCTCAATTAGAGACTTAAGAGTATATACAAACATTAACGATGACTGCTGAGAAAAAGTCACCTCGAAAGTATCTCTTAAGCTTAAAATGAAAAATCTCGAAAACTGTAAAGTGATTGTGTTCCTTCCTCTTTCTACTTGATATGGAAAGTATGAGAGTAAAGTATCAGCGTCTTTTACTACTGAAATAACGTTATTTGAATTAAGTATTAACCGTCTCCTCAGCTAGATGAGTGATCATTAATATAATTGAATTTAGCTGCTTAAAAATACACTCATACCATAAAGTGAGATTTAAAACCTTAACAGTGTTAATTAAATTACTGTTCGAAATGATTATCTTAACGTCAAACAATCTAGAAGAATTGTTGACCCCCGAAATAGCAGTAAGTGCAGTCAGACAAGCTTTCTCATTATTTTCCTCCTCAAGGATAATACAACCTCAACGGCAAGTACTTACTATAAAAGGTAACTGGTGGGGGATAATGCCTTCTTACTGGGATAAGTCTGTTACAGTTAAGATAGTTAATGTTATACCAGAGAATAAGAAGAAGGGACTACCCTCAGTTCAAGGCTCCGTCTTACTGTTTTCGCCCGATACTGGAGAGCCTTTAGCTCTTCTAGATGGTACTACATTAACTGCAATAAGAACTTCAGCTGCAAGTGTTCTCTCAACAGAATTAGTGTTTGGGGGAAAGAATATTGGCACTTTAGGAGTCATAGGTGCTGGTATGGAGGCAAGATATCATATAAAGATTGCAAGTGGCTATCTAAAGTTCTCAAGAATAATGGTAACGGCTAGGAGTTCTCATGTTCAGTTAGCTAAAGAATTCGGAGCTGAAGCTGTAGATCTAGAAACTCTGTTGAGGAACTCGGACGTCATATTTGCAACAACTTCCTCTTCTACACCAGTAGTGTTAGGAAAATTCTTGAAAGACGATTTTCATATTTCTAGCATAGGAGCCCATACTCCTGAAGCTAGAGAAATAGATGATGAAACTGTGAAAAGAGCTAGGACATACTTAGTGGATTCCGTAGAGGCTGTATCTAAAGAGACAGGGGATTATATACAACCCGTAAGGAGCGGGATACTTAAACAAGTCATCGAGATTGGTGAGATCATAAACAAAGGTATCAAAATTGAGAGACCTTCTATATTTAAAACCGTAGGAATTGCGGCTCAAGATAACATTTCAGCACTAACCGCTTATGAAGAGGCTGTAAAAAGAGGAATAGGTATAAAGGTCACTTAGGCTTCCAAATTACGTTGGGATTAAAAGTCTTCTCGTTAACGTAAAGTGCCATGACGAATAACAAAGATGAAAGTCTATTAAGGTAAACCACATGCTCATGCTTTACGTTTTTATGGTTTCGAGAAAGTCGGACTATACTCCTTTCAGCTCTTCTACACACCGCCCTTGCAAGATGAAGAAATGAGGAAGCCAAGTGTCCACCGGGTAATACAAAATTCTTCAATGGTTTGAGTGGTTCCGAATATTTCTTTATCATTTCCTCTAGCTCTTTGGTCTTTTCAGTGTTAAAGTTTAACTCGAACCCTGCAATTTCAGATGAAATAGTGAATATGTCGTTCTGAATTTTCTCAATGTCTTGCCTTATCTCTGGAAAAAGTGATGATACAATACCGAGCGAGGAATTTAACTCGTCTAAATCCCCTAAGGCGTTAACGATGTCCTCGTCCTTCCACACCTCTCCTACGGAAGGTACTTTAGTCTTTCCGCTGTCCCCAGTCCCAGTGTACCACATTTCACTTAACATCGTTATTTAGCTTTAATTAGCTTTACTTAGAGTTATACTAAGTGAGAAAGCTTTTACCGATAATTACGGTAATTTTGGTCTGGAGTTCCGCATATCCCCTAATAAAGATAGCACTTGATTACGTTTCCCCGATAGTACTAGCGGTCATTAGGCTAGTTACTGGGGGAATTATCCTTACAGTCTATGGTAGAGGTCTCTCTTATGGTAAAAAGGAAATGATAGGTGGGCTGATTAATGTAGCACTCTTCATGCTTTTTCTTAACTTTGGCGTAATGCTTTCAGTAAATCCAGCTCTGTCTGCAACCCTTATATATACTCAACCGATTTTCTTAGTCATATTAAGCGCCGTCTTTCTTACCAAGAGACCTTCAGTACTTCAACTTCTCGGGGTAATTATTGCAATTTCAGGGGCAATTTACTCAGCTGGGATAACTGGGTTTAACCTGGGAAGTATAATATCACTCATAGGCGGTCTTATGTGGGCAATAGGAACGTTATATTACCAAGTGTTTCTGATAGAGAAGGACGTCATTAAACTGAACTCTTTTATGGCTTTGTTTTCAGCCTTATTTTTGCTACCCTTTACTCCGATTAACTTTTACTTTAAGTTCACTATATCCGGAATTTTAGTCGCGGTAATAATCGGCATTACAGCCCAAGCAATAGGCTTCATAGCGTGGTTTAACTCTATAAAGCAATTGGGCTCTTTTTTATCAAGTTCGCTCTCCTTACTTGTGCCGGCTATGTCCTATCTATTTTCGTTTATAATGTTAGACGAAGTCCCAACATTTCAGCAACTATTAGGCACTGCAATAGTTCTGTTGGGAGTATTTCTGACTATAATTTCGCAGAAAATTAGTAGAGCACTTCCACGGTAATTAGACTTTACTCCCCGGTTTTAGGATTTCGCCGTGAGGTATCTGGGTCTCTGGGGAGATCAATGCTCCCAATTTACTAATCCTTCCTCTTATCACGGTTGCAGGGTAGCTAGAAGTAATTACATTTGCTCCGACTTTAGCTTTCCTACCTACTATAGTAGATGACAAATAACTCTTGGATCCTACTTCAGCATAAGGTTGGATTGAGCTCCTTGCTATTTCACAGTAAGCCCCTATTATGGCGTTATTCTCTATGGAAGAATAATCCCTAATTAATGAATAAGTCCCTATGTATGCGTTTCTTCCGATATATGCCGGTCCCTTGATGACAGCATAATCGTCTATGACAGCATAATCGTCTATGATTACTTTCTTACCAATTATTGCCGTCTTAGAGATTTCGCTGTTATCGGAAATCCTAGTTTTCTCCCTCCTTAACATCATCTCGATTCCGTTAATAATATCTTCAGGATAGCCAACGTCCAACCACTCCTCACTCCATATAAAGTACTTCAGTTTGTTCCCTTTGGACTGTAAATACGTCAAAAAGTCCGTTATTTCTTCATTTTTCACTACGTAAACTCCGCCAAGAGCTAAAGTAGAACCCTCCTTAGTTATCTCGATTCCTTTATCTGTCAACCTCACTAAACCATATGTCTGTAACCCCTCACTTATAGGAATTAACGGTACTACTACTTCGGCACCAGAAGTCAGATAAGCGTTAATTAAGCTAACGTAAAACTCCTCATGGGCTACGATATCTCCGAAAGCTATAATGACATTATCACTACT
>QEFN01000029.1 GCA_003086555.1 Sulfolobus sp. SCGC AB-777_G06
CCTGAGGAGCGTGGAGGCGTTCCTCAGGTTCGTTGAACGTTATTTAGGTGGACCGTCGGGGCTGATGAAAATCTTTAAGTTACGTTAAAGTCCCATAACTGCTGTAACTGATAAATCTTGTGTTGAATTGAAATTAAATTTACACCTTATATAATTTATACTGAATTAACAAAATTGTTGTCCACACTCAAGTTTAGAAAAAATAAACTTAGTTGAGAATAAGTGGCTAAAAGCAAGAAGACTGAAATTCATATCTATTTGTGAGAAATTCTTGGCATCTTGATCTTACACGATTATTCTCCCTCTATTAGCCTTATTTAGAAGCTCGGGAGTTCGGCTCATTATTATTATCGGCCGATTCAACTTACTTATTTATCTGGTTTTAGATTATATTTGCGTTAGTTTATTACTCAATCACTAAACAGCCTAAGTAAATGTGTTAAAAATAAATGTGAGAAAGAAATAACTAAGTTATGAACTGGAAGATTAACGTCATGATAATGTTTACATTTACGCTATTATCTCTTTTATTTTCATTCCTAAATATGTTTATATCCGCATTTATACTCATAATATTTTATCTTATTGACTTACTCAAGCCACCCTTTTACTCAGCTGTCGAAATGGAAAATCCAATAGTCTCCTTTACTCCAATCCTAGTTATAGGAGTTACAATTTATATATTGTTAAAATTATATCTTAATGATTTTATATTTTTCATGCTCCTCCTCACATTGTTTATCATAGACATGACACTGTCATATAAAAGAGCAAAAGATTAAAAATATGCAAAATAATTGGATACCCTATGACGAGGATACTCATAATCCTAAGGACTCTTTGGACCGCGGGAGCACAGAGAATAGCGATCAACGAATATAGATGGCTAAAAAAGTTAGGATATGAGCCTAAGCTTATATTTCTAAGGGGGACAAACACTAAAGGCTACGAAGAAATGTTGAAAGACATAGACTACAAAGTAATAAGAGAAGGACATGGCATATTCACGCCGATTTTTTACGTCGGAACAAAAATGTTCGCTAGAGATAGAGGAATTGAAAGTACTGTAGATCTAGATCTTATAATGAAAATTAGTGGTATAGCGAAAGAAGAAAAGGCTGATTATTTAATTTGCCACGATCAGTTTACAGCAATAGGCTGTTTGAAAGCCTTTGAAAGGAACAAAATTCCTTTTAGCGTGTTCGTTCATGAAAAGGTAACTAATTATTCCCTTCCGATCTTAGGAAAAATAATTAATAACTTAGAAAAAAAAGTATTTATTAAAGCAAAAAAAGTTTTCGCAGTTACTGATAAGGTCGCCAGAACTATCTATGAGAAACACGGAGTAAACGCTATATCTAATTATCCTGGTATGGATAAAATTTCTGAAAAATCCTTTAGAGAAAAGGAAAATTATCTAATAACAGTTTCATTTTGGGATCTAGGCAGAAGGCCCTGGGATTATATAGAGGTAATAAAAAATGTAGATGATTATAAACTATTGTTTGTAGGTAATTGGAGAGTTAAAAAAGCTAAAGAATATTTTTTGAAGAAAGTTAAGGAAGAAGGAATAGAAAGTAAAGTGGAGATGCTAGAAGGTGTAAGTGAAAGTAAACTCCACGAGTTATACGATAAAAGCAAATTCCTTATTAGGTTTGGTTACGGTGAATATGGTCTAGCTACACCGTTTATTGAGGCTATGCAGCATACATTACCAGTGATAATTAATGATGAATTGGGAACAGCTGATTTGGCTAAAAGATATAATGTAGGTTTAGTTATCCATGGTATCAATATTAAAGAAATTAAAGAATTTCTGAAAAATATGAATGAAAATAAATATAAGGAATTACAGTTAGGTATAGCTAAAATACAGAAGGAATATACATGGGAAAATCATACAAAAAAACTAGTTGAAGGCATAACTTAAATTTAGTAGTTATATGGAGTCTTGCGATAAGCTCTGGCTTAAAATTAAGATAAAATCTAATAGCTACTGTTCTTTTTTAGCTACTATGAACATGTGAGAAGCTAATGACGGAAAATGGGAGAAAAATCTATCTAGAGCAGAAAGCCATGAAGGGATACCATCTGCAATAAGTCCCCTCTTATCTATGACTTTGAAGCCGAAATATTCAAGGTACTCAATCATAGCCCTTAAAGTGAAAGATTTTATGTGGCCATTGGTTTGGTCTTTATACGCCAACCTACCAAAGCCCTTTACAAACGATACGTCGTGAGAAAAGGGCTGATAACCCATAAATAGTGCCAGCCTATTAATCCATGATGATAGATTAGGAGTTGATAAAATTAGAATTCCGTTGTCTCCTTTCTTTAATACTCTGTGGATTTCGCTCAATACTAAATCTGAGTTATATAGATGCTCTATAACCTCTTCAAAAATAACCGCATTAACACTAGAATCCATAAAAGGGAGTTTAGATGTATTAACGTCCTCTATGTATGGCGTAATTCCGTTCCTCCTTATCTCATCTTTAGCAGAAGAGGCAATTTCAATACAGTAAGCATCTTTAAATCCTAGCCTTTCCTTGTAATACCTCAAATTTTTCCCATTACCGCACCCTATTTCAACTATAGTCCTTTTTTCATTTAAAAGGAGTGATAAGGCCTTTTCGGTTAACGTAATTCTTTCTAACATGTGCTTAGTTAAATCCAACTTAGCATAGTGTGTTTCATAAAAATCCTTTATGGGATGTTTTTCCATGTTTGCATTTAAGCAAAATCCTGCTATATACTTTTCCTTAATGCTTCTGCGTTTTGAGGTTTTAACTTTTAACATAAAAGTTTAGCTATATCTTCTACCGTAGAGTATTTTGAATTCTTCCTTAGTTAAAGAAGGTTTCTTGTAAACATTATTCCTTGTGAGAAACCCCTTAATTGCGTTGCTCATAATCCATGTTTTCATTTCTGCTTTAAGAAAGTCCATGGGGTGTAAAGAGATATTCTTTACCGAATTTTTTACTACATCACTCCATTTCATAAACCTTACATTAAACCCTTTATCCCTTAACGTTGCCGGTATACTAATAACGTTTTCATTACCGTGTAATTCCATAGCAATTTCCCTGACAGAATTCAACCAATTACCTTTAATTAACCTACCTTCTGTACCTTCAATATCCATCTTAACCACAGAAAACTTACCTAGTGACTCTATGGTAGTCGTAGTAACTTCTATCCCCTCATTTGACACCTTACTCCCTACCCCCTCATCGGATATCTTAATTTTAGCCCCATCTACATCGTAAAGTGCCTTATTGACCAAGGTGACGTTTTTTAACTCATTAACCTCAACGTTCCTCTTCAGAATTTCGAAAGCCCAAGGTAACGGCTCTACAGCTACTACTTCCTTAACTTTCCTAACAATTTTCACTGTAAAATCGCCTATAAAAGCTCCGGCATCTAGTACAGTGTCTTCTTTCTTGAACTTTAGGAAATCGTACTCACCTACTATGAACGTTGAGTAATAAACGTACTCGTATCCTATAGGTATCTCTATCCTTAAACCTCCGTAACGGAATAAACTCACAGTATGAAATAGGAAAAGTGAGATTTAAAGCTATAAGATAAAAATAGAATCAGACGACAAACTAAACTTTAAACTCTTTTTCAATTCCCGTCTAGAAAAGGCTCCTACGGCGATTTTCCTGAACAACACTCCCAAACAAGAAGACAAGCCTTACAAGAGTAAAACTTTTATAAAGAGAACAAGAAAATAACGCAAGCCAAAAGTGGGCATGGGGATGAAACCCCGTTGGATAGGCTGGCTATACGTCACCCGCGATCTAACATGTGGGACAACATCCCGAGTAGGAGCGTGCAAAAATTTAAGGGGTCGTTCTCGTACTTACTCCACACTATCTCCTAACAAAATTAACGATACAACGCGTATTATAGAAAAATTCAAGAATTAGAAAAAGAGTATTACACATACAAAGTGAAGATCCTAAAGTTAACCTCTATCGAGCGGTTTTCTAGGCTCTTCAAGCTATCGTCTAGCCATGTTAGAGGCGAAGCATGTGGAGCCTATCCATTTTTGTTAGCTATGTAGGGCTTGCTAATGTAATTGGGTAATCACTGCAACGTATATCTAAGATTGCCTCCTTGTTTTACGATCCTAAACTTCTTCTTTTAGTCAGCAGTTATGAGATTTCTCGTTAAGTGTAGCCTTGAAGTCAAGGCAAAATCTAATAACTACTGTTTTAGTCTTAATACTCTTTAGTATATGTTAAGCTACTTTAACCTAATATAATGCTACTCGTAGAACTCCTATATTGTATCTTTTACCAGAAGTTTAATAATTAAAAACTTATATTAAAGAATATGGAGTATATTCCGCCTAAACGACTACTTGAATTAATAAGAGAGTATAGTATAACTTTTGCAAACTGGTATTCAGTAATGCTCGACATCTATTTTCATAGAGAGAAGATTAAATGTAAATTAAGAAATGGACAAGTCTTATATTTAAAACCTAATGAAGTAGTTTTGTTAGCCGGACTAAGGATCACTGAGCTCAATGAAGATAGTGTGAAATTTCAATTTAAAGGAAGGGAAATTTATCTGAAGGGTTGGAAATTAAGTGACCCAGGGGATTCTTTCTCAGATTATTGGAGGATTAACGTTAAAGGTAAAAGAGTCTTAGATATAGGAGCCGGGATAGGAGATTCCCCAATTTACTTTTCTATCGCGGGTGCAAAGGAAGTAGTAGCAGTAGAGATAGATAAAAGAAAAGTTGAACTAATGAGAGATAACCTAAAAGTTAACAGAATTGATAACGTTACCGTAGTAGATAAAGGTGTTGGAGTTGAAGATAGTAATAATATTATAAGTTGGCCAAAATTAGTTTCTCTTTACGGGCCCTTTGATGTAGCTAAAATAGATTGTGATGGGTGTGAGAGAATCATTGCCCCTTACATTAAGGAAATTAGTGAACTGCTCATAGAATGGGATAATGAATATACAGATTTGGTTAATAACTTACACAGAAATGGGTATAAAGTTAAGGTTGAACATACGTTGAAGAACTTAGGATTTATATATGCAAAGAAGAAGTAAATCTCTGTGAAGATCTTTTTACTTACCAGCCATCTTAAAGAAAGAGATGGAGCAAGCAGAGCAATAATAAACTTCGCCAAGGGAATAAAAAGGTTAAGCAATTACGAACCTGTAATCGTTTCGTTATCAGTTTCGCTAGACATTAGCAAGTTAGGAAACATAGAAGTAGTCAATCTAGGTAAAAGTTTGGGAATATTTTCTAGTTTTAGAATTCTTCTAGGCTCTTCCTCTCCTCTAAGACCATTTAGAAAGTATATGTTAGAGGATGGAAAATTTATTGTCGCTACAGATGATCTAGTCCCCCTTTCAGAATTTAAAAACGATTTAGTCTATTGGAGTCAAGGTGTTTTGATTAGTGTATTCTTCTGGGAACCATTTTATAGAAAGAATAAGTTAATTTCAGTTTTAGGGTCTCCTTTCCTCCTAAATAATACAATAAAATTTTCCAATTTCATTAGGAAATATAAGATCGTACTAGCAAACAGTAAAACTTCAGCAGTTTATGTTTCTTTATTTTATAATAGACCTCCTAGCTCAGTAGTTTATCCACCCCTAGACACAGATTTCTTTAAGCCTTCCAAGAGTAAAGAAAAGTTCGTGTTAGCGATTTTAAAGAGAGGATATCCCTCTCACATTGAGCTGTTAAGTAAACTTGCTGAAAAGGTAAAGATGAAGGTTATAGGATACAAAATACCTAATGCTGAATATTTAGAGAAAGTTAGTGATGAAGAATTAAGGGATCTTTATTCTTCCGCGTTAGTTACACTGTATCCAGTAGACTTTGAATATTTTGGCTACATTCCTGTAGAATCTATGGTCTCTGGGACTCCAGTTATCGCTTTTAGATATTCTGGTGGACCGTCTGAGACTATAATAGATGGGGAAAGTGGGTGGTTGGCGTCAGATGAAGAAGAATTTTATCGTTTAACGATGAAAATTTACAGTGAAGGTTATCCCGAGGACGTTACTATAAAAAGCAGAAGGAGGGCTGAAGAATTTTCTATACAAAAACAAACTAAACTACTGCTATCTATCTTAGATAAGCTAAAAGTATGACTATTAGGAAAACATTGAATTACTACGTACTTTTTTTAGATAGAAACTTCTACTTTTCTCTGCCGAGAACACTGCCATCAAAGAGAGTCCTTGAAGGAAAAAATTCCATTTAGTTGGGTATTTTAAAGAATATTTTAAGTTCTTTATCACGTCAATTAAGGCTTCTCTCCTACTAATTTCTTTAGAAAGCATCTTATATATTAGCTCACGCTGAATAATTGACATTTCAATAAAATCTTTCAAAACTTTACTAGTAAATATCCGTTTAAAATATAATGCGTCCTCATAATACATCCTGATTGCTGATAGATTTACGTCCTTATTACTGTTCTGGCTCGTAAGACGTCTATAATGGGTTAACCTTCTAAAATCTATCATTATAGGTAGCTTATTTTCTATGGCACAGAATAATAGAAATGTATCAACAGTTATCTTAACGTTTCTCAATAGGTCAATGCACCTCATTGCTAGATCTCTACTAATTATAATGGAGCTTGTATTAAATCCAGCTTTAAACTTAAACAAAAGCTTCTTCAATTTTTGTGAGTCAATATCACTGTAATATATAAATCCTCGGTTATCTATAGAAGAATAAGAACTTATTGGTTTATCAGAAAATATCTCTTGATTATTATGATAAAATCCTATATTATACTCGCTGAATTTAAGGACGACTTCCCTAATTTTATTCTTACTAAATAAATCATCATCATCTAAAAAGAATAGTATATCGCCAGAACTCTCAGATATACCCAATGAAATCTTTCCGCCTAACGTTTCATCGTCTGTGTAAATATTCTTTATATGATAAGTACCTAAAAAAGAGTCAATCTCACTGTCCCTGAAATTCTTCACTACTATAATTTCTGTTGGTTCTAATGAATTTTCCTTGATTGACTTAATAGCATCTTTTATAAACGCCTTCCTCTTGTGCGCGGCAACGATTACTGTAGATCTTAGCACAAAACTTATAATACTTGCTATTATTTATTTTTATAATGACTAACTATGCGTCATTTAAAGAGGTTCTAATAAGTTATTTCAATAGATATCCATACACATTACTTCCTTTATATACAAAAGCGTACAAAAATCCACTAATTGTAGCCCTTAAATCAGCATTAAGACATTACCCATTTACTGCTTATCTAAAAAAATGGAGATAAAGTTATAATAACTGGAAAAGGGCATAATACTTCTACTTATTACGCTTTTCTTTATTTAAGTCACAAAAAAGGTAAGAAAATTAATATAATAGACATGGATGAAAATACTATTAAAGTAATTTATGATACTCATGAGATAATTTTTAAGGATTATACTGCGGGTGACGTTATTGGAGTATACGTTAAGGAAGAATATCGGGATATAAACGTAAAAGACAAAACTGTTATTGATTGCGGAGCTGCCATAGGAGATTCTGCAATTTACTTCTCGTTAAAAGGAGCAAAAAGAGTTATTGCGATAGAAGCGTATCCAAAAATAGCTAAAGTTGCAGAGGAAAACGTAAAGCTCAACAACCTCACGAATATCCAGATTGTTAATGCAGCCTGTGGAATTGATGGATTTATAACTGTGGATTCGAGGCTAGGTGGCGGACTAACACCGCTGATAAATACAAATAATGGTTATACAGTTCCGTCGTACTCATTAAAGAGTATAATAAAAAATTTCCAAATAGAGAAAGGAAGTGTATTAAAGCTCGACTGCGAAGGATGTGAATACGATTTCATATTAAATGAAGACAGTTCTACATTAGAATATTTTGACCAGATTATAATGGAATATCATTATGGATACTCTTTACTGAAAAGAAAATTGGAGAATGCCGGATTTAAAGTGAAAGTAACTAAACCGGAATTAATGGATATTCAATTTAGAAGAGGGTTAATATTAGGTAAACTGTACGCTTTCAGAGAATAGTAACATTATTAAAATAATGACATTAAGTCTCTATAATATTTCTCAACTCCAAAATTCAAATCGGTATGTTTTCCAATGAATTTATCCATCTTGCCGTTATAAATAATGGAGTTGTACTCATCATCGGTCATTTTTTGAATCTTTACAACTTCAGTTGCCATAGATTTTATGTTAAACTCCTCTACGAATTTTACAGCGCTTAAACCATTATATACCGAATTAGGTCCAGAGATGTCGTATGCCATTACTGGAGTTCTCAAAGTTATTGCTTCCAATATAGCCAGAGAAAAGAGTCTTCATGAGAAGGATATACTACGCATCTTGCTTCAGATACGGTATTAAGTAATTCTTCCCTACTTACGTAAGCTTTGTATACTATGTTTTCTTCCAGACATAATTTATTAACTAAAGAGAAAAAGAAATTCCTTAAATCTACCACGGGAAACTTCCCCATTATAAATACTTTCAATTCTTTATACCCACTTAAAGCGATAACTTCCTTAACGATAAAGGGAAGTTCCAATATTCCTTTTAATGGGATCAGTCTGGCGTAAAATACAAAATAATCTTTCTTTTCGTTTACATCCTTCCGTTTACTCAATAGTTCTTTCTTTACAGCTAAAGGAGGATCTATCACAATTGCTTTCTTAGATCTGACAAGACTCGAAGATGTCAACTGACCTTGTGACACATCGTAAATCCGGTGTATAGCGTTTGAATACTTAATAAAACTGGAAATAAAGCTCTCTCTTAATCCTTTATAAACTGTATAAATAAATTTATTTTTGTGTTTAAGAATATATCGATAGGAAGTTCACTTTTCATTTTCAAATACTTGATCAGAATATAAGGTAAACCGAACTTGAGTGTGTTTAGACCCATACCTTGTAACAGTACTGCACTCTTTACTTTCAATTTCTTTGCATAATAACTTTCTCCCAATAGATAAGGAAACTTAGTAATAGCTTTAAGGTTGTGGTTAAGAGATTAACTTGATAATGATTAATAGGCCAATAATCAAAATTAAAAATCAGTTTAATATTCTTGCATTTTAATTCCTTTAATGTTACATCAATTTCACTCCAATCATTCTTATATATAATTTTTCTGATATTATCGTCATATGACTACATGAGTCTACCACTGACCTGTTTCTCAACATACCCCGATCCTCCTTGCGGATCATAATCTACGAGAGCCGCTATTTTTACCATTTTTAACTCACTTTTTGAAATTTTTGAACCTATATATTACATAAATTAATGCCAATATTATTAAGCCAGAGAATGTTATTATGTAAAGTAAATGTATTGTACTCACTATACTCAGCTCTAAAACCGCTTCGTAATTTCCAGCAGGCATTAGCCACGCATTCGCGTAACCATTGGCTATATAATGATGGGTATTCACTTCACCGTTTATTAATACTTCCCATAATTGCGAGTAGCCCTCATCGAAAACTAAATAAAACGGCCTTGAAGCATTAACCTGGATTTCATATATTTCATTCCAGTAATTATTAACAATTTTTATATGAACGTCCGATATATTGGTTATATTTATAGCACCTAATCCATAAATCACGCTCTGTGTCTGAGCTTTCAGCGTATTATTTGAGTAAAGAAAGAATAATTGATCATAGCTTAAGTTTTCTGCAAGTCCTTCCGATGGATATAATAAACTTACATTCAAGTTTATCACGTAAACATTGTAATACTTATTTTCCATTACTAATGTTATATTTGGAGCTCTCGATAACGCATTAATGAACTTCGTATAATTCCAAGGATAGCCTCCTGCGTAACCCAACGGCACACCGGGGCCAGGGTATTCTTGCTTATTAAGAACGATATATTTAGCACCTAATAAAACAAAGTAATTTGTTATATTTTTAAAATCGCAACTAGGGAAATATTTATATAAAGGATATACAACGTTTACTGCAGGAATGTTTATTACGGTTCCGTATATATAATCTGAAAGTGGGTAATATGTATACAATACTGCCTTAGTTCCGTTATCGTCATACATGCCAGAAGTGTATTCTTGAGGGAATTTTAGTATATTGTAATAAGCAGCATGAGAACTGAGATAATTGCCAGTAGTAACTAACTCAGATGGAGGATAAAAGATGTTTGTAGCATTTACTGGTAGATTGAAAGCGCTAAACTCTGCATGATATTCTCCGATTCTAAAAGAGTAAATGTAAGACGATAATATAAGCAATATAACTATTATGGCTAAAATTTTTTTATAACTAGAATTTATGAACGAGATTGCCCAGGGAATGACGTATGAAAGTATGAGGCTACTTGTAAATGATAAAACGAAACCAGTGAAAATAAATTGTATGCTATACATGAATCCGATGGCTGCAAATCCGATAGGCGTTGAAGATAATGAGTATAATGGAATAACGTTTATTATTCCAGTTAGCAATCCCCCAACAAATATAAACGGAAATAATATTGACAAGAGGAACTTACTAATTTTATCCTTCTTAATTCCAAAAACAAATGCGACTAATGATATAAATACTAAAAGACCTACGAAATCATAATTTGAAAATAAAGAAAATATTGTTTGGATATGAAAACTCTCATAAGTATACAAGGTCTCAAAGATAACTACAGGTTTACCTAAAAATTCTTGATGAGTACCATAATGGTACGCACTTATTGAAGCATTTATAGTTTGATACAATTGTTCGAGACCAGCGACAATACTAATTAGAAATATTATAGCGTTTCTACTTATAAGTTTAACTAAAGTACCCTTTTTGCTTAATTTCCATAAAGACAACATTATCAATACATATATAACAATAGTCCATAGCAAGTATGGAAATTCTGTAAATTGAGTACCACTAAGTAATATTAAATAAATTGCAAATAAGGATAATGTAATGTGATCTTTATCCATAAAAACGTATTTTATACTAAAATATAAGAATAAAGGAAAAAGTGAATAAAAGACGAAGAAGGGATAGTTTACACCTAAAATTGGAGGGGAATATGCATAAAAACCCCATGTATATAAAAACCCTCCTGCAAGAGCCCCAATATAAGTATATTTGTCTGTTTTTTTATCAAATATTTTTTCAATTATGCCTAATAGTTTTATAAAACCTATTTGTGATAGATAAAAAAATATTAAAAGATATAAAAATTCAGAAATATATAACGATAAATGAAAAATATCATAAAACAAATAAATGAATAAACCTATAAACAGAAAATCTTGAGAATACTCGTAAGGAGCTCCAGGAAAGAAAGGACTGTTCCAATAATCTAGAAATATTTTATTGAGCCATATTATCGGATTAAATGGAAATCTTGAATCTGACCAATAAATTATCCCACCTTGAAGATAAGTAGATAATAACGCAGCGTCTAAGAATAAAGGTATCAAATAATACAAAAGTTTAATAACGCTAACTTTCTTCAGTTCCGCCATCCAGACCTTTTCTTTAAAACCTCTAAATAAATTTTATGCAATATTGTTCAGTGTGATGATAGTGTCGTTATTGACTATTTATACTTGTAATTACTTATTGGTAGGAAGTCTGTAATTAGGCTAGACATTTCTCGTCCCTCTTGTGGTAATCATCATGTCGTCAAGTCTGCTGGTAGGCAGAAGTATTTGTGTAGGGGTTGTGGTAAGTTTTTTGGGTGATGCTAGTTATCGTCATCATCCTAGGGAGGAGGCTTTGAAGATATGAGTCTTTAAGTGAGGGATAGGCTCGTTAAGAGGGCTACAAAGGCTGTAAATAGAAGATTGGAGGTAATCAAGATTCTCTAGCAACAGTCTTATGGGAGAGAAAATTAATTCAGGAAATTTGTAGGTCAATGACGACACTATCACCACACTCAGCAAAGTTATAAGAGAAGTTAAAGAGCTAAAAGAAAAGGGAGATCCACTGCTAATAATATTAAGTGTGAATATAGATAATGCTCTAATAGACTAAGGAAATTCCAAACTCTAACTTTTACACAGCTAGGGGATAGTCAATAGCGGTATGATATTGAACGTAGACTATGCGTTAAAACAACCTTTCTTAGAGAGTTTATTTCTTATAGATTAGATAATAAATACACTTATTAAGCTGAAAAATTAGGATAGTTACCTCTAGTTTGTAGGGAGAGAACGATCTTACATAAGCCTGGAGAAAAGTTAAACTTTTATTCGAGGCTATGCGGAAAATTACTAGTAGGCTCTAATGCTCATGTTACATAGAATTGATAAAGATCGTGAAAAGTATGGGTATTACTCCAATTTCTTAAGATATTATCTCATGTTACGTAATGATATATACTTATGGTTTAAGGGGAAAACATTCGAACTATTGGAAAATAATTATAGGCGACCTATTCATCATACACGAAGTCCTTGAGTATAGATCTTGCAGAACCATAATTAAATTGTCAGATTAAGACTTAACATCGCCAGATTGTCTGACCAATGCATAAACTTATATAAAAATAGTAAGACGATTATAATGTTTGAATTGTTAAAAATATTTTATTTGATGATTCATCGGATTTTTTACTGAATAAGATAGTAATATAAAATCTATCTTTAAATACAAAGTGATATTTCGACTACTTTTTATACCTGCTTTGTGGGCTACTTCAGAATTATACAAAAATTTATAAAAAATAATAACGAGTATTACTCATGGGAAAGAGTAAGTACAAGAGGGATTGGCACAAGTACGACGAGAACGTTATAATGAGATATACCCTAATGTTCCCCTTCTACGTCTTCGAACACTGGTGGGATTTACTAGCAGAGGAGAATAGACATGCAAAGAAAACCTACAAGGCACCAAAGGAGTTCAACGAATTCCTAGCATTCCTCCACTTGTTCTTACCTTATAGGGCTATAGAAGGAGTATTGAGAGCACTAGAGAGACTGAAAATCATCCCAACAAGCCTAGACTACTCAACAGTGAGGAAAGAGTAAGAAACATGAACATAAAATTCCCGGAAGCAAACGACGAGCTGGAAGTAATAGCAGACGCAACGGGAATAAGCACAAACAAGGGAGGACAATACATCATAGCAAAATGGGG
>QEFN01000030.1 GCA_003086555.1 Sulfolobus sp. SCGC AB-777_G06
GGGGCAACTGCATACAACGCCTTCACATGGTTAAACGTAGAACACGAGAAGTTCAACGAGAGGGATTACGCAGAACAAGGGTTCTGAAGCTTAAAACACTTGCATCAATGGACTTCCACTTCCCTTGGAATACTGACAATCACAATAACTAGGTGGTTATCAACATTCTTCCTAACCTTTACACCCCAAACTACTTGTTAGATAAGGGGGTGGTGATAATAAATGTAAATATTTCCATTGAATGAAATTGTTGTCCACACTCAGACGTTGAGTGAATAATGATATTGAGTTTCTTAAAACTTGTATATCCTAAAGTAAATAAGAATTTAAGGTAGAAAGTAGAAAGTATACTATGCAACAAAAAGTAACCATAAAAGTGAGTGAGTCTACACTTAAAATTTTGAAGAAGCTTAAGGAGGAAAATAATTTCTCATCAATAGATGATACCATTCAATACTTAATAAAAATGTATAGAGAGGAAAAATTAAAAACAGTATTTGGTATAGATAAAGGAAAAATAACTCCATTTACTAGAGATGATAGGATTGAAGATCGTAATGGATAGCTATGCGTGGATAGAATTATTCTTGGGAAGTGAAAAAGGTAAAAAGGTTGTAGAAATCGTATCTTCTGCCGACGAGGTCATAACTCCCGATTTAGTATTGGCTGAAATCGGAAGAAAGTACATTAGGGAAGGGGCTAATGAAAAGGAGGTCAAGAATCGACTTAAATTTGTAGAGGAAAATAGTATAGTTGCTTGCTTAGATGCGGATATAAGCATAGAAGGAGGAAAAGCTTACCTGGAATTACTGGAAAAGTCTAAAAAAGAGCGCAAAAATAAACCAGCATTGACGGATAGTATACTTTTAGCATTAGCTAGAAAGTATAGTGCAAAAATCGTGTCAGGAGATAAAATATTTGAAGGTATGAAGGAGGTAATATTAATTTAAGGAGAACAGTAATACCTAGGTTAAGGAGCCGGCCACGACATGTGGAGTTTCATTGAGCACCTTACTCCTCCTCACATAGACTTCATAGTGGTGCCCTCCATTCCAATGTTAGCATTTTATAACTAAAAACCACGTATGGAGCAAATTGTTTTCAGGTTGACGGTCATCAGTTACGGATAAATGAGGTACGGGATAACAATACCTGCGAAGATAAGATAGAAAGGTGAGAAATTATACGGCAAGGAGGTGATAGTAATTGTCATCCTACCAGATGATGAATAAATTAATAAAGAAGCATTAGAGAACTTTCAATTTACTTCAATAAACGGTAGGATAAAATTTAACGATGTAGGAAAAGTAGTTAGAATTGCTAAGGTCAACCAGGATAATATGGGGTATGTTTGAAATTCATTTTCTCAACTATAAGTTATTTTATATTACAATAAAATATTAATCTTCCCTCATATTGAAAGATATAATTGACTTATATTCTCAACTAGTTATAATATTGTTTTTCTATCACATTATATTTATTGAATTATTTGCATTCTGGACACTCTCTTGAGGGATTATTAGATAGAGAAGAGGGCTAATACAACCTCATTCTGTCGTCTTCATTTCATTACAATCCTACCTTGTCTAATTTCCCTCTTCAAGGGATCCAAGACGAGGCCAAAAATTTCTAGAGTAACAACTCCTAGTAAATTTTCATCCTCGCTATCTCCTAAAATAACGGGGGAATGCCTTTCTCCGTAGGGCGGAAGTTCAATAATTGCTTCTGACACTCCCCTCTCTATAGTTGTACCGTCAGCTAAAATTAATGACACCCTTGAAATCTCCTTTAATTCTAACTTTTCCCAAATTTCCTTTTTTACCACAGTGTAATAAGCACCGGAATCTACTAAGAACCTAACCTTCTCACTATCTCCTTTCTCGTTCTTTACTATGCCGTCAACGTAAATTAGTCCCACACACTATGTATATTTCCACGATCTAAATTACTTATTGGTCTTTACGAAAAAAGGGGTTAAGGGGGCGGAAAGCCTCGCCCTTCACGGTAGACCCAAAATCATATTAGAAAAAATATTTCTGATAGGATAATATCTAATCCGTGAAAGATAAAGAAATTTATAAGAGTGTAAAGAATTGAAGAAAGGGTTTAAGGTGAGGGAGACAGAGTATTACTACGTGACAAGGAAAGAGGGTAACACCGCGTCTCCCTCACCAAACATTCAACAAATAGGATATAAATTACTTTCCATGCTTTAAGGGAAAGGAGAAGAGGTAGCAAAAACTCTCATCTCCGCGTGTTTACGATTCAGTAGAGAACAAGTCCAGAGCGTATGACGTATCCCCACAGACGTTATTAAACGTTTACGCGCTTCGCGTAATCCTTTAGCCTATCCCAATCCCTATCGTTAGATAGAACATTAACTCCTTGCCTTTTAGCTATCACAGCAAGGATCGCATCAACTGCATCAACGTCTTTATCTTTCATTACTTCAAATGCCTCAACAAAATCCTTTATGTTCGGATATTCCAATTGAACGTTTTGCTGATATAATATCTTCAAAAATTCTCGACCGAACGCAAAATATTTATTTGCAACTTCCCGTTTATTTTTCTTCAGAAATCCAAGTGCATTTTTCCTTATTACCTCCATAACTTCTGCTAGAACGAGATCCGAATATATTGGATCATAGCTCCCAAGTAAGTTAAATAGCTTATTTCTCTTTTCTGATTATATTAGTATCAACGAGTACTTTCAATTTCACCACTACTTAGAAAGCCAATACAGTTGTTGTAAGAGGTGCTCCTTGTATTTATCCATTGTGAACTCTCCGCATACTGGAATAATTTCTTCACCTAAGCCGTTAATCAGAGTCAATGAAAGAACAACGTACTCTACTCTCTTTACCAATCTACAGTCGTTTAAATAAAGGATCTTTGTCTCTCGGTCTACAGGAGTCAGGTTATGCTTTATTTCTATTTTATATTCCCAACCAAGGTCTTTCATTACTTCTTCCAGGTCTAATGACTTAACGTCAGGTAAAACTATCTCCTCTAAGTCGGAGTCCCTCACGTATTTCAACCAGTCGTCGAATGTGGTAAAATATATTGGATTCCCTTCATTATCATAATCTATACGCAACACTCTGAAAGGTGGAGCATATACACTACTGATAAGATATGAAGATTGTAAATATGTAGTAGCCATTAATAATATATTATTTAGTATTTCAGTTGTAGATCTTAAAGACTCTATCTCGCGCAACTTTTCTCTAGTCAAGCTTAAGCTAATTTTTCATCACCTCTTACTATCTTCTCTATCTCATTTATTAGACTTTTAATTACATTTACGCTTACTTGCCTATTCCTATAAATTATTTCGACTAAGGATTTCCTCGAGTCAAGAACATAAGGCAAAACATTTATTGACGATAAGTATTCTGACTCTCTTAAGTCGCCTTCGTTACTATAGTCTAATAACACGTAGCCTGCCCTTTTATATTTAGACAATCCGCGTAATTCTACGTCCAAGACGTAAATTAACATAACCTCAATTAAATAGTCTATATTTAACAATTTTCCTAGCTCAGATAACTTCAAAATAGCGTCCTCAACTTTCTCATCAGTAGTTTTACCTAAAGTTGCCTGCAAAATAATTTTCTTCTTTTCTGTAAAGGAAACCTCATATAACAGTAATTGCAAGTCATCATAAGCTATGGTAGTAAGAAGGGAAGAAGGAACCGGGACATTAGGATACAACGACTCACTTACAGAAATTAAAGGCAATTTTAGGTTTACTTTATCGTTAGACAGTACCTTCAAAATCACATCCTTACTAGAATTAGTAATAAGCGAGGCGGAAGCGTAACGAAACTCAGTCATAATTAAAATTTAGAGTCAATTCTAATAAAGGTTAATAAATAATTAAATCCTAGTGTCGCCATTTTAAGTGAATTTGCCTTTACAAAAGATTGAAAGCCTCGAGAATGGGCTGGGATGATGCTTTGTGGAATTCTTCAGTTTTTCTCAAAAGGAACGTATAGTTAGCTTTTAACTCAACATAAGATTTAGAATTTATTTTACTTCTCCTAGCTTAAGATCTAAGAAAATTCAACTAATCCACAAAGCATCTTCGAGGTCAAAAAATATATATAAACGTCACCAAGCATATATATAGTAGGGAGATCCTTGAAAAATATTGTATCAAAATTAGAGAAAATTGCTAAGCTTGCGGAAGAGGCTAGGTAAGTAAGGAGGAGCACAGCTAATTGGGATTTCATTAGAAGTCTTCCTTCCGAGCTTAGAATAGCCATAGAGTACTACATCGAGACTGGTAGTTTTGGAGAAGCGGCTAGAATGGCAGACATGTCTGTAGACGAATTCCTATACTTTTCTAAGGACAAAGCTAACATATATGATATGTCTTAAGATTTTAGAGGTAGGAATTGCTGAGACCGGAGTGTTTTCATGCAGTCATCTATTTGAGAGCTTGTAGCAAAATAATATCAGATTTTCTCTAATATTCAATACTCCCTTTAAATAAGCCTCGTTCAAGGGAGTCTTCTCCCTTGAATAAATTACTGGATACATGACATTAAGCAAGGCAAGACCATAATTAACCATCCTCTCACTTATAAAAGTAATACTCTCCTTAACTAGGGATATGGTCGAGAAGGGAACTGAAGCTAAGTCTTCTGATGAGGGCGTAACAAACCCCTTATATAAAACATATTAGTTAGATCCTTATTGCACGGATTTGATTGATATGGTTTATATAAGGGGCGTCATTAGCATCACTAAAAGACGTTTTGATAAAGGAGTATTTAAATATAAGGGGGATATCCATCCCCACTGGCGAGGCTTTACACCCCTTAACCTATTTTGTAAATTCCTTAAATCTGTTCAAATTCTCTGGATCATAAGCTGGGATTACAATATTACACTCTCTCCTCATGTAATCATAAGTTCTTAAGCACTCATATATGTCCTCAGCTATTCCTATTGGTATATTTTGCTCAAAATTTCCCATTAAAAACGCGGAGTCACTAATACAAACCCTTTTACCATTGTAAAAGAATTTAACTACCATTGAACTTCTATGATGACAACCAGACCATTTAACTTCTACTCCCTTAATGACTTCCTCATCCTCAACTAATCTAATCCTATTCCAAGCTTCCTCGAAGATGTAATTTCTTATATGTTTAGGGAAGTAAATATCTCTATTTAGAAATCGTGAAGGAGAAGGATTTACCACGTCGTGATACCAGCCGATTTTAGAGAAGTATATAAATGCTCTATTTAAATAAGTGAAGCCTACCTATTGTGTAATCTTGAAATGGCGTAATTATGATGTGGGATATATCGTCAGTATTTAGATTTAACCTTCTTAAAACGTTCTCTATTTTCTCCTCCTCTCTTACAGTAAATTTACATCTATCACTTTTAGCCCAGTTCCTTAGGAATTCATTTCTTAAGGATAAATCATCTGGTAGGCTAGTGTTTATTAACACGTATCCATCATCACTCTCTAAAAGAAATGAATAAAAATATAATCTGTACCATTTGTCGAAATCCCTCATCCAATAGACCTCAGCCCTTGGGACCTCACCATGATCTCCTACTTTGAACGTTTTAAACGACTTTATCATTGGTTTAACTTGTATTTCCCTTATAGATAATTATTTTCCCATACGGGTTAGGAGGGAAAGATCATAGTTTCAGTCGTCTAGCTATCATTTATTAAAAAGAAGGAAATACTCTCCGATAGAGTACGGTGTTTACCCGTGGCGTAACTTTTCCTTACTTTTAATTACTTTTAATTCCGCCACGGGCACCTATATAGGGGTCGGACTTTCATTGAGGTTTCATGATTCAACTTCTCGTACTCATACCCATTGTTCGGCTCCTCACGCCTAGGTTAGGGAGCCAGCCACGACATGGGGAGCCTCATCGAACCCCCTCACATTGCTCATAGAGTTCGTTGTAGGGCTCTCCTCTACATGGTAATATTAACGGCAAAAATTATAAACTTTCGCGGAAAGAAAGATTAGGAATGATAAATGATAACAAATGGCATAAAATTCACGGTTTATCGGAAACTGCTGACAACGGCACTGTACTTGAAGTTTGACTGAAAGGTTTGTTACTGAACGCTATACTCGTTTTACATCATCGTTAAATTAATAAAGTATGGGTACCCATATTTCATAGGTACCCGTGAAATTTGTATTTGGCAAACCTACCGATGAGCCCTTTGATAGGGAGACTGAAATAAACATTCTAACTTCTATGATTTTAAGAAATCAACCCACCGCAGTTATAGGAGTTAGGAGGATAGGTAAAACTTCTATAATCTTAAAGACAATAAAGAATATAGAAAGGCCTAAGATATACATTAATGCTGAGGAATTTGTCGAAGGGAAGAGTTTTGATTTGATCTCTTTTCTTTCTTATTATTCTTCTTTAATAATAGCTGAGGCAATAAAGTTTCTAGAGCCTAAAAAGAAATTCTCCTTCGTGTTAAAACAAAGAGGTGAGGAGGCAATAAATACCTTGAGAGAACTTTTAGGCTATATTAAACTATCATTTAATATTAACCTAGTAAGTATAGAGCTTTT
The DNA here is from genome assembly GCA_003086555.1 of Sulfolobus sp. SCGC AB-777_G06. The sequence goes on from QEFN01000030.1 coordinate 6,581, forward strand.
TATTAATAGGAAGAGCGGCAGTAGTAAAGATAGTATAAGAGAGTTACTTAATTTGCCTCAAGAGATCGCTGAAAAGATAGGAAAAGATTACTTAATAGTAATAGATGAATTCCAGTTTTTAAAATTAGCAGAGCAAAATTTGCCTGGATTATTTCACTTAATGAGAGGAAAGTGGCAGTTTCACAAGAATGTAGAATATGTAGTTTCTGGGTCTTCAATAGGTATGTTAGAAAGACTTTTTAGTTCTAAGAATGAATCTTTCTATCAATTCTTTTTCCCCGTTTATATTAATCCATTTTCTAGGGAAGTTTCGTTGAATTTCCTTAAAGAGGGCTTTAAAGAAGAGGGGATTAGTTATGAAGAGGATAGTTTAAACTATGTAGTTAAAGAATTAGATGGTATCCCTGCTTGGTTGAATTATTTCGGCTTAAAATCATTAGAGTGTAAAGCAGTAAACGAAACATGTGTTAAGAAAGTACTTAACGATATGATGGTTGATCCTATAATAACTTCTATTGTCAGAGATGAATACAATAAGCTTAGTAAAAATGCTAAAAAAGTTATTAAATTCTTAGCTGAGAAGGGAGGAAGAGGAAGCTTAAGAGGAATACCATTAGGAAGATCTAGCATAAATGAGGGAGTAAGGAAATTAATTAACGATGGATATATAAGGAGAGAAGAAAGAGGAGTTTACTCAATTATCGATCCTTTAATAGCTAAAATATTAGGAGTAATTTAACTATAATTATAGCAAAGAAAAATGAATATAAATGTTTCAAATCCAGTATAATAAATGTCTTTTCACTATAAAATATACGAAAGTATTCTAGATAATAAACAAATTTGTTAAGCGTATAATAAGCTGACTTCCTTATATAAAACATATTAGTGAAATGAAAACAGATAAATGTAGTTATAAAAATAAGCTTTATATTAATATTCACATTTAATCTTTTTCATTATTATTGAAAAGATTTTAAAGATAAGTTTTAGGAAATTTTTGTAATTCTACTATAGTGGTTATAGGATTTTCTTTCGTATTAAACATTAGATTAAAATTGATCCAAAATCTAGACTGTTAGTCTTTCCTAATTCTTCCTAGTACCTTTTATAGTTCCCTTTCAGCCTTAGCCATCTCACTTTCAATGGCAAAGTTCCATAATCTATACAAAACTGGATATCCAGCCTGCTGTTCTAAAGTCCACTCCTTTGCGAAATTGCCATTCCATATATCCTTTGCCTCATCTTCAACTATCTTCCTTATTAAATCGTAATACTTAAACATTCTAGTCAAGTACCATATTGACTTGTAGTAGTATGATGAACCATCTGGTTAAATATTCCCTCTCCTGCCATTAGTCTCGCTATTTCTGAAAGCTCTCCAGAAGCGTAGAACTCTAATAGGGCGGCCTCTGGAGAAACCCCTATTCCTTTACCGCTAATCGAAAAAAGCTTTAATTGCGGAGAAGAGAACTGGAACCTACTTGTGTTCGCTTAGGAGATCTATTAAAGCTTCTTCCTCGAATGATCATTTAACTTCTACACCCTCGGTAATCCTATGGCGCCTATATCCTTTGCAATAGCCATCGCGTAATCCCAAGCTTTTCCAGAATGATCTTGTTTAACCCCTATTAAAACTGGATATTCATTTCTCTGCCTATGAAGGCCTAAGATTCCCTCTCCTATCATCCTTGGAGCTACTAATATGACATCCGTATTGCTTAGCGGTCTTATAAAGCCGAAGACTACGTTTTACCCGCTAGCGAAGTCTAAGACGAAATCGCTTTTATATGAAATTATCTGATGTATCTTCTTTTCGTAAACTTCCTTCATTACTTCATCTGGAACTAAAAGCAGAGCTATATCTGCTCTTTTAACGGCCTCTTCTATTTCATAGACCTCAAAACCCTCCTTTTTTGGCTAAGTCGAAATACTTATCCTTTATGTTACCTATTATTACGTTTAGTCCATTATCCCTCATTACAGTTGCTTGTACCCTACCCTGATTTCCGTAACCTATTACTGCTATTATCTTACCCTTTAATAGGTCTGGGTTAGAGTCCAAAACTATATTACTCACAGGATAATATTTGATTAATAGTTATAAATATGTCTCCCTACTCGTTAGGGATGCTAACCGGGTTGATAAGAAGAAACTGGAAAAAATAAATTTCACATAGTCATTCCATTATTATGCTGAGGGACTTTGAAGAGATCGAATGCACGAAAGAGGAATATTATGATGATTTAGGTAAATTTCATGAAGTACCTTATTACGTCCCGGCTAAATGTTATATGAAAGAATACGAATGGGGTACTGCGACAATTTTAGAGGACGATTTAGATTTAGGAGATTCAATAATAGTTTACTAAAATATAGTTGACTTCCCTCCGCCAATTGTGAACAGAGTAGTAGAAGAAGATGAGGGATATGATTCAATAGTGGAGGCTACTATGGACTACGATAAGGCTGATATATTCTTCTCCTCAGCTACAATACCAGTAGATTACAATCTAGAGCTTGAGTGTGCAAAGGAAAAATTAGCTGAATGTGTTGATAACGTATCTTCGTGGATAAACGATTATATTAAATACTTAGTTAAGGTGGCTGAGGACTTCTTAAGGAAGAATAAGCCGGATGAGCTAAGTGAGGTCAAATGCGAGAAATGTGATATTACGTTAAGGAAATATGAGTATCCCTATCATTTAGAGATGCATGAGATTAATGAGGCTAAGAGACAATTAAAGGAGATTGAGGAGAAAATTTATGATGGTATTGATGAAAACGAGTATCCCTTAGCATTAAAGTATTTTAGGAATGAAGTCGATAAATTAATTAGTAGTAAACTTCTGCCTGTTTTTAAAGATTTAGCGGAGAAGATAAATCAAGAAATCTATAAGATGGGAATAATTCATCTAAACTCGAATCAATTATACGTTCTGAGGGATATACAAGAGGAAATAATGAAGAATGTACCTAAGAAGATTAGGGATAAGTTTATCTTAGAGATGACTATAATACCGGCAATATTGTCTACCAGTGCCTTAAGTAAATTCATTAACATGACAGTTAACGAACAAATAATTCAAGAACGGTCCCATAACTTTAGCGTAAATGTGAAAAGAAAGAGAGGTAGATTTTACGTACATATGTACCTTAATGGGAACCACATAGCTTACTTTAAGGTTGACGGTAAAATTAGGGATAAGATAAGGAGTAAGGTCGCACAATACGTAATAGATAAAGAGAAAGTAGAGAAGATTAGTGAAGATTTGTATAGCCAAATAAAAGAGAAAATAGGAATAAAATAAAATATAGAAAAATGGAAAAATAATGGATGCATTTTAATAAAAGCATACGATAATTTCATTAGAAGGAATATTGACCTTTTATAAAAATTTACATGAGAATAAGCTGAAAGATTTAGCAAGATTTCATCATCTTCTAATATTTCATTAAAAAAACATTATTAGTTTTACTATCTCCTCATAATTTTTCCTCCTACAATCTAAACCGAGAACCCCTTATTTTCTAAAACAGCGTAGAATCTACAGCCCACATACATAAAGGCAAATAAGGACAATTATTACATTGTATATATTATGAGGATTCAGATAAAAGGAAATTACATTTACGTGACAAAGTGGGATAAATTGTCTAAGAGACCTAAGAGGTATTATCTGGCAAGAAGGGAGGAGTTAAAGAAGTGGGAAGAATTGCTAACATTTGCAAGAAAGTATAAGATAAGTGACGAAGAGATTAGAGATTATTTGAATTATTATTTAGATAAGGATATTAATATTACCAAAGTAGAGTATGTTTTACTTTCACTCAGTCTAGGTGTTGAATTGTGGAGATTGAATGGAAGTACAAAAACGCTTTCAGAAAAGCGCTAAAGCTTATAGAGAGATACTATCCAGACTACGCACTTATAGGAAGATTTGCAAGAAATTTCTAAGCAACACCGACGGAGACAACACTAGATATAGACTTCCTAATAAATCTAGACGACTATGAGAGTTTAGTGGAGTTTATCGATTACGTATCTTCTCGATATCAGATAACTCCCAATGAGGTAGGACTTTGGCAATATGTAATAATAGAAGATATTAAAGTCGACATGGTTAAACCTCCAGCTCAATAAAATAATTGAGGAATTTATCTCAAAGAGGAGGCAAATTAAAATTAGAGGAGTGGGAAAAATCTATACAGCATCGCCAGAAGATTTAGCTGTACTTTATGTAATATCTTCTAAGCAGCGAGGAATAAAAGATGTTATAAAGGCTAAAGACATTATACAGTATTCCACAGCGCGAAATGATTTCAGTGAAGAAAATTTTTTAAGAAATGTAAGGAAAACAACGTGGAATATTTATGCTTATCTATGCTTTCTAGTGCCAGAGAACGACAAATCTTATCATAAGTCGGAAAGAAGATGAGTTTCCATAAACTTTGTGTTTACTTCGAATTTTATCAAGATTTATGTTAAATTTACCTTTAATCTAACGCTTGAATCTAAGAAAATTCAATGTGTTCAATATCTAAGAAAATTAAAAAGTTCCCCCTCGTATTTCCACAACTAAGCTTTAATCACTTAATGTTATTATCTAGACGATAGAATGTAGCTAAAAGGATTTTAATAAAACACGATTATTATAGTCGATTTACGTAAAGTATTACTATATGCTTTGTTGATCTCTTCAATTTATTTCATAAGCATGATATGATACACTGAGAATTTTTCAGTAATTAATATTTATTTCAACGTTATTCGCAAGCTTACACCCTAATACCCGGAGCTCTACCAACTAAAGAATTAGCCAAGTGGAGCATCCATGCATAAGCCCAGAACTTGAGCTTAGCCTCAACCACTTGTCCCAAAAAGCTTGTAGCCCTAACAGATTCCCCAAAAGTGCGCTTCACAGCTGAGAATAAGGATTCAATCCTCCACCTAACACCGTAACCCTTCTTCTCCCTCCAACGATTATAGCCCAACCTCTTGAACTCCCTTACAACCTTTCTCCTAGCTGGATGGCCACGTCTAGTAGAAGCGTTCTTCCTAGGTGGGACAACAACTTCAACCCCGGTCTTGTAAATCTCATTAGCATCATAAGCTTTATCTGCATAAAATTTCTTGACTTTCTTTCCCTTGTCTTGTAAATCCTTAACTGTCTTGACTGCTGTCTCAACCTCGTTTGTGGTTACTTCGGCGTTTATTATGTTGAGCTCGTCGTTATCCATTACTATTTCGATCTTGAGGAATTTTGAGTCCCTAGTTTTACCCCATTTTGCTATGATGTATTGTCCTCCCTTGTTTGTGCTTATTCCCGTTGCGT
>QEFN01000031.1 GCA_003086555.1 Sulfolobus sp. SCGC AB-777_G06
TACACCCCAGTCAGATCTGTATTACCCAGATCTGACTAATATGTTTTATATAAGGAAGTCAGTCTCTCACAAAACATGTTTTCTAGCTTGAATACCATTATCTAACTTCCCGTATTTAGTTCCATTGGGCTATTATATCAAATACTAAATGATAAAATTCCAGATATATATTGTAAATCTAAGTGGCGGTCATCTGACTTAAGATTTTATTTCTCACATGGAGGAGTTACAATAATTCTTTCAACGTATTTCTAACGTCCTTGGCAACGCTCTTACCGAGGGGTGTTCCAGGTCCAGCGAAAAACTCCTTCCCAGGTAAGGCTCCTACAGCGATTGCGTCACTCACAGTCCCCGTCAGGTTAAGATGTCTTAATGCTCCGCTCTTGGCTTCTGTAACAGTCCTGACTAAGTCCACTAAGCCGTTTACCGAAAGAGGATAGTTCACAAAAGCTCCTATGTTGATGGTACACCCTGCGTCCTCACCGCTCTTATCGATTCCAGCTGAAATGAATAACTCTCCCCACTCCCTCTTTTCAAAGCGGAATTTCCTCGCAGCAGTCATAAAAACCACTGCCTCCCTTTCCTTTACCTTGTCAACGTCTTCAAAGGCGTTTTTACAGTAGTCTTTGCTTACAATGATTAGCTTGATTTTTCTGACGTGGGATAACCCTTCAGGGTATAAAGCCGAAGTAAGGGTGAGGTATGTCCTTGGAAGGAGGAACTCGTGGAACTCGAGGTCAGTCGACATTAAAAACTAATTGACCCTCTAATAAATTAGCTTTTCATCAAATGTAGTCTCTTAATTCCCTTTGGTTGTCTTTATGGTTGCGTTTTTTTTTTTAAAAAAAAGACAAGCTAACTGGACTTTACGAAGACTTCAGAATAGGGCAGATATACCATTCGTGGGACATAAACTACTCTCACTTTTATCCACTGTACCCCGTTATAGATTTCTATTGAGGTAGTAGGAGGTATGTATCCTTTGACCAGTATTACTCCATTATAAGTGCCAGAAGTGCTGCTCAACACGTAGGTTGTGTTGTTTATAATAATCTTTAACGGTGGTTGAGGTAGGACTATCAGTGAATAAGATCCGTTAGTGTATATGATATCGCCGGTATAGGCGTTTAAGGTAAACCCGAAGTTAAACGTGATTCCGGTACCATTTACGACCAGATTATATCTCCCTGGGGAAAAAGGCAGGCCATTATGGTCTATTAACGAAAGTAAGGTCACGTTTGAAGTTATGTTAAAAGTATTAAACAAACTCATACTGTCGTTTGACAAATAGTATAAATATGCTTTCGCTGGAATTTCATTCGCTTGTATAGTGAGGAAATATGTATCGTTACGGAGTACTAGAACTGCTGTAGCTACTGAGGTGGTGTAACTCGTTGTCTCTACAGTTGTTGAGTTTGTGTAAACCAAATGCACGGCGGTGGTGGATGAATTCGTAGTATTCAAAATCATTGTATTTGTTTGACTTCCTGGTAATTTACTTGGCTTACCTCCGTGGTGATTAAGGAGTAAAAAGGCTAGGATTATCACTATTACGATGGCTATTATTATGATTAATAACTTTTTGTTCATGGTTGATAGATTTGAGAGAGATAGTGTTAAAAGCGGTTTGGTGTGAGAAAGGGTCGGACTTTCATTGAGGTTTCATGAATTTGTATTCAACCTTCGTCCTCATTCTCCTTGTCCGGCTCCCCACACCTAGGAAGAGAAAGAAGAAGGATACCGTACTTATCAACCTAGAAATTATAGCAAATTTCTTCCTCCCGTAGGGGTCGCCAAGAAATGATAAAATGAGGGAAACGAAAGAACCTACTAAACCTCCTAAAGAAAGTAATTCTCCAATTTCTAATGCAGACAACCTAAAGAGAGAAGATAAAGTGAAATAATTGTTGAATCGCCACCCATTATCAATCTTGACAATGAGGGTGAAAGTATAAGCAAGAATTCTTCTTTTCTCACACGCATCTATTTAGTTTGACCTTTTTATTGTTAATCTCTAAACCTGATTGTATACAAGCAGTTTCTAAAAACCTCTACCTAATGCTTAAGTATCTGGTGGAAAAAGTAGAAAATATGGAAAGCATAAAAATAAAGTCAGAAACTAAGAAGAAGCTCACGGAAATTGCCGGAATGCTTGAGAAAAAGACCGGCAAGAGAGTATCCTATGACGACGTTATAAACTATTTAATTGAGAAGAGGCTTAAGGATAGGAAAACTGCTGAAAAAATACTTGGAATAGCTAAAGGAGTGAATTTATACGAGGAACTCTTAAATGGACGCAAAGAAGACGAAAATAGTTCTTGATTCTGGAGTTATCTTATCGTTTCTTGAAGGAGAATTTCGAGATTATCATGAAAAGATATTGAATGAAGAGATTATACCCTACATCAACACTGTTAATCTTACAGAAGTATATTATGTACTTTGTAGAAAAATAGGAAAAGAAAAAGCAGAAGAGATTATCAAGAGTATAATAAAATCCGGATATTATGAAATAATAGGTGTTAAACCTATAATTTTAAAATACGCTGCAGAATGCAAATGTGCATATTCAATTTCATTAGCTGACTGTTTTAGTATAGCTACTGCTAAATTCCTTAAAACCAAGGCATTATTTAGGAGAGAAGAAGAGCTTGCAAAGAAAAGCATAGAAGAGGTAAAATTTATTGACTGAGTAGTAGGAAGTAATGAGTTAATCATGATACAGTAATTACAACGTCGTAGATTATGTAAACCTTGAATAATAGTAATAAAGATAAAATTAATGCCACATATATCCTCTTATAAAGCCTTTACTATTTATTACTCCTAATCCGCTTAAAGCTAAGGAAATAGTTAAGGATGAATAAAACCACTTAGCGTTGTCTATAAGCGTAGGCGGGAAAGAAATTATGCCGATTAAAGGAAATAAGTCTTTCCTAAACTCACCCTTGATTCAGTGGATTAGATAAATTGAAAGTATTGCGGTCATTATAGGGTAAAAGAACCAACCACTATTGAAAGTAGAGTAAAATGAATTGCTAACCCCTCAAACAATATTAAAAGTTAAGCTCATTAAAATCTCGTTTATAACTGCAAGGAAAGATACGCTTAATGAACTCCTACGGGCAATCCACGCAAAACAAGAGAACGAACAAAACCAAGTATTACAAGAGAAAAGGAAATAAACAAGTAAGGAGAAAAACAACATAAGCTCATAGAGAACATGGGGATAAAACCCCATCCACGAGGCTAGCTGTGAAGCCCCTAGAACGATCTAACAAGAGGGGATAAAACCCCCGAGTAGGAGGTTGTAACAAAATACTCTAAGGGGCTGAAACACTTAACACTATGCAAAGAAAACAAAGTATTATGAGAACAAAAAATATCTCGAGAAACGCGTAATACACAACCATGGAATTAAAAGTTACAAACAAGGCCTTCGCAATCGATATTTCACAAAACAAACTAACAGCAGCAAAGGGAGAACTAGTAATAGAACAAGAAAAATCAGCAGTATACGTCAAGGAGGTAAAGGAATTCAACTACGACAACGAGGGAATAGAAGAACTAATTAAATTCCTAGGAGAATATAAGGAAGGAATAATAGAGGCAACCGGAATATATTACTTCTACCTACACGAAAAACTAACGGAAAAAGGATACAAGGTAACAGTAATAAACCCACTACACCTAACAGAAATACTAGGGAAAAAGACAGACAAACTCGACGCACAAAGGTTACTAGTAGCACACATGACCAGAGTAATCAAGGGATCATACCAACAGGAGAAATAATGGAACTAAGAGAACTAACGAGATATAGGGAAAGCCTAGTAGAGAAGACAACACAAGTGAAGAACGAGATAAGGAAAATATTAGAATTCGCGGGATATAAAATACAACCATTCGACAAGAAAGGAAGAAAACCACTTGAAAAGCTAGTAAAGGGGGAAGAACTAAGCAAAGAAGAGAAGGAGGAACTAAAAGAAAAACTAGGGAGAAACTTAAACGACGCGGAAAAACTAGCATTAAAACAATTAGTTGAACTGCTAAAAAACTTGGAGAAAATGATTAAGGACGTTGAGGATATGATAAATTCCAAAATTCCAAAACCAGTAATTGAGTTGAGTAAGATCCCCGGGATTGGTTTGATTAGTGCTACAACTATTTACGCTGAGTTCGGTGATGTTTCCCGTTTTTCCAGTTCTAAGGCTGCTAGGGCTTATGCAGGCTTTGCACCCAAAACTAAGCAGAGTGGTGATAGCGAGTCTCACTCCGGTATGATTAGGGGTAATAAGTATTTGCCTAGAGCTCTCTACTTGGTTGCCAAGGTTGCTAGGGGTCTTGAGCCTTTTAAAGGGTATTATGAGAGGCTTATTACTAGGGGGAAGAGTGTTACTCAAGCTACTTGTGCTCTTGCCGGAAAGCTTGCAAGCATTTGTTATCATGTTATAAGGGACGGTGTTTACAAGGGAGTTGTCAAGAAGAGTTTTAGGATTCCTAGGGGTAAGGAAGTTAATGCCAAGGACTTCGACGTAGGAGACGCGCTAGACTCGTTATCCCAATAGGTTTGTTAGAGGCGTCAGCATGTAGTGCCTTGTGAGAAAGGAAAGGTCTCTCCGTTAACTTTAACCTTGTACTTGCTCCAGCCCTTCCTCCTTATGTATAATTTTAGCTTTCTGTAGTCTAACCCCTTTACTTTTACCTTCTTGTCCTTGTACTTTATAGTTACTCCACCGGACAAGTACTTAGAGTAAAGTGCTCTTAAACTCATTTCTAGAATTAGGTAAATTTCTAACGTGGCTACCTCGTTTATTCCTAAGGATATTAGTTTAAGGGCGTCAGACTGGATCTTTTTCACCTTTTCTGGTAGATCCTCCTTTAATTCCCCTTCACCGAGTATTACATATGGTATATTGGCTAAGAATACTCCAACAGTATCTTCTATGTTTTCAACCTTAATCTTTTCATTTCTTATAATTACATAACCATCATCGTAATGGATGTTCTTCAGTACTTCCTTTAATAGCTCTTTATCTCCTTTTTTCTCGTACTGAAAAAAGGACTTTATCTCTTTCAGTATTAGCTTTCTTGCATTCAACAATTACTTTAATTGTGATCACCTTTTAAAGATTAAAATGCCCGGAGGAAGAGGAAGAATTGGTCTAATTTTACCCGCAAATAACGCTGCAATGGAGTATGATATGTGGAAAATGGCTCCAGAAGGGGTGACAATTCACTCAACCAGGATGAAGCCCACAAGGGGATGTGAGCCTGAAAACGTTGAGGAGTTTGAAAGGGAATTAAAATATGTTTCTTCTTTACTCGAGGAGGTGTCTGACATTATTGTATACGGTAGGACATACGGGACCCATAAACACGCTGATGTAATCAGGAAGGCAATAAAAAAAGAAGTCATAATACCCGAGGAGGAGGTATACGGATTATTAAAGGAACTTAAAGTGAAGAAAATATGGGTAGGTGCTCCGTACGTTAAGGAAAGGACGCTGGAAGAGGTCGAATATTGGAGGTCTAAGGGCTTTGAAGTAATAGGCTATGACGGTTTGGGTAAGGTAAAAGGCGTTGATATTTCAAACACTCCCGTATTTACGGTGTATCGACTAGTTAAGAGAAATATAGATAGGGTGATTAATGCTGACGCGGTGTACATAGCATGTACTGCTTTGTCTACTTATGAGGCAGTGACTTATTTATATGAAGATCTAGGTATGCCGGTGATATCTGAAAACACAGCTACTATGTGGGGATCATTAAGAAAATTAAGAATAAAAGGGAGAATTCCAGGAATTAACTTTTAAAATTATAATTGGAGTAAAGTTATTTACAATAGTCAGTTACCTTAATAATCAATTCTGAAATTAAAGAGCTTTTACTTACTTTTAAATAATTGAATTTAGGATAATAATGTTTATATATAAGGAAATTAAACATAGTAAACTATATGTTAAATTCCGTTAGGTCACTCTCAATTCATCTAGATCTGAAATCATGAAAATCTTTACTGATCCTTTTAGACTTAGTGGAGTTATCTCCCACTTTGTAATTCTTCAGGCTTATGATGATAACCTCAGTAGGTTAGTAAGTCCTTCGCAAGCACTTAAAGACAAAATCCCCAAACTCTATAAAGTCTTATATGTTTTCGGCACTCGAGACCCGGCATTAAAACTCTAATCGGGACATTAAAAGGCCTGAAATAATTACTGGTGGAGTTCAGTATAAAGGTAAAGACGATGAAAACACTCTTGAACTCAATAAGCAAATTATGTCACAAGAGATAACTAGTAAGACGGTAGTTACTATTACCACTAATTTAGTTTATAATCCGTCTATGAAACATGAGCTGTTTGGAAAGGAAACAAAAGAACTTAAAGACCAATTTAACTTTCCCGAACATATCGTAAAGGACACATAGTACCCTACTTAAACTTGACCTACAAACTTGAAGAAGTAGTGCATCTGCTGTCGGAGTAATGCACTCACTTTTTATATCGAGACTGTTAACAGTGAATGAAGTGAAAGGCGAAAGTAAGGGTACAAAAAGGAGATTTCATTTCTATTTACCCGAAGAGAAGATTGTCCAATACATTGCAAAGATCATAGAGGTTATTCTACTTGTAGCTATAGGAATAGTTATAGTGTACACAGTAATAGACATTTTCTTGTTAATTCCTTCAGGCCTGCTGAGCGAGATATTCGGACTTGTCGGTAACGCGTTTCTTGTTGTAGTGCTTCTTGAGCTATTTCAAAGTATAGTAGACTTTGGAAAAGGGAGAGGGAGGAGTGTAGTATACGTTATGGACGCTACCATGAGCTTCATCCTTAGGGAGGTCATCATCGAATTAATCAACGGAGTGAGCAGCATGTCTGATCTTTTATACTTGGCCTCCATAATCCTGCTCATAGCATTCAGTAGGTTCCTGATCTCCTTTAGGCTCACGAAAAAGAGGTCGTAAACATTAGGTGCAGTTTTTCCGTTTTTGTTAAATTATATTAAAAAGCTTTAATTTAATCACCACAATGTTAATGATTATGATAGACGTAAATGACTTCCAACCCGTATTGAGGATGGGCATTACGATAGATGAAGAGGCATATATTGCGAGGAAACTTTCCTCAATGATTGACATAAAAAAAGAGAGGATTCTGGACATAGCACCGGGTAACTGTCTGATCCCTATTTATCTCTCCTTAGAACTTAATAAGGAGATAAGCGGAGTTGACGACTGGAAGTATTTCAAGAAGGATGAGGCTGAGAGATTAATAAGAAAGTATGGTGCCAGAGTGAATTTGTTTTATGGTCTCCCTCAAATCCCCTTTAAGGATAATAGTTTCTCTCTAGTTTACAGCGTAATGTACTTTTACAACCTAAAAAGAGAGATAATGAAAGTACTTGTTTCTGAGATAAGGAGGGTTCTTGAAGGTCAAGGTACTGTTCTAATAGTAGATCCTATAATGACTAGAGGGAAGATAAGAAAGGAGATGGAAGAAGGGAAATTTAAACTTGTAGAATATACTGAAGCAAATGCGTTATCTTTTAGTAAGTGGGAAAAAATTAGTTAACTTCGTTACTCCAGCCTATAGTTAAACTTAGATTTAGAGATACCTAAGAGTACTACTCCGACTAGAAGGATGAGTATAGGAATGAAAAATTTAGGCTCTGGTGCAAGTTGGTTAAAGTAAGGTATATAATTAATGGCAGGTGTTACGTCTATCAGGAATATTATTATCGACAGAATAGTAAGGAATAAGCCCGTAATTAGTGTGGTGTAAGAATACGTGTACTTTACGAATAGGTCATGCCAGTCTACTTCTCTTGTCTTAACTAAGTAAGCTCCGTTCTTCATGAAAGTAAGGGAGTAATCCTTTCCGATCATGGCGAAACCGTTCATGCGGCCGAAACCTAATTCCCTTGCTTCCTCATTACCCTTCTTGACGTTGAACTTTATTATCTCAGCCCACTCCTTTGGATTCTCCACGTTGTTACTTTCTATCACATTTCCTTGGTCGTCAAATTTGATATGTCCAACATAACCCTTGAAAGTCATGTTAAACACCTCCGCTATTCTCGACTGCGAATTTTATTACATAGTCCCAGTTAGTCTCCTTAGCCCTTACAAAATATACCATGTCCTTAATTACCACAAGCCCTAAATCATCGACTATCATGGCATATCCTAATAAGGGGTCTAATAGCTTAAGTCTCTTAGCCTCTTCTTTTCCTATTTTCATGTTTTCCATAAGTATCTTAGCTAACTTAGATAAGTCCACTTTAGTGATGTCCATTCCATAAATCTTCTCCAATTGTTCACCGCTAAAACGGTAAACTGCCAATAAACCAGGTATTTTTTGGAAAGTAATTTGTGACATTTATTAATATTTTGAATTTAGGCTTTAAAAATATATCTTTGAAATTAGTCTAATATTATTAAAAAATAAGACTTATTTACTTAAACCTTAAGGTAAAAAGATAGTAGTTTTAATAATCTTCTGTCTCCAAAAACTCATTTGTGATGTCCAATTTGCAGTATCAACCCAGAAGTTGTTACAGTTAAAACAGGATAGATAGAGAGACAGAAAAATTTAGAATAAATAAAAAAGTTCGGATTTTATAGCGATCTGAAGAAAAACCCTGTAGTGCTAAAGAAAGATCCCACGAAACTTAGGGCCATTATATAAGAGTATATTGGGTCTAGACTCGAGTAGAACAATAAACCTCCGGCTGCAGCTATTCCTATAAATAAGATATTGGCGGTTGATAAGTAAAAAAGCACTTTGTCTTTACTTATCGTCCCTAAAGCAAATAATGCAACACCCAGAAAAGCCGTAAGCATTGCGAAACTTATGTGGAGCGATAATAGTGCTGATTGATAAGCGTTAATTAAAGGAAATTTATCATAAAGTAGAGTGGCTAAACCGAAAGCGAAAAGAAACGTTAAAGAAAGGAGTTCTAAGCCTGCAAATATAGTTACTATTCTTGATCTTTGATAAAGTGCCATACTTATCAAAATTATGTTAATAATTAATAGTTAAAAAAGTTTAGCTATATACTCATATAATGTTGGCTCTTCTGGGTTACTTCCACGGTGATCGCCGTAGATGAAAATAGCACACCTAAAAATCCGATACCCATCATTAATGCATACATAGGATCTGTATAACCGCCGAAATAGAATAATCCCTCAAATGCAGCAAATATACAGAATAAAACGTTAAGTAATCCTAGAGCTTTCAACTTAAGGCTATCACCGCGCATTGCAGCAGCAAATATGAAAAAGCTTAGTATTACAACAATTGCCGCACCATATATATGGGCTGTTATCGCATTACCTACAAGCCCTAAGTTAAAGATAGGGATTGCCATTCCTGCACTGTAAAGTACGATGAGAACTATAAGTTGGAATATGGTAGGCATTAGGATGTAATTTTCAGCATACATTAAGCTCATGGTTCTATTTATAAAATTTGTTACACTCATCAAAAAATACTATACAAGTGTAATTAAAAAATTTTACCTTAACTTTCTAAATAGGTATAAAAATAGAAGCGAAGCGAAGAGCATGTAAAATCCGGCTGCAAAGATCGTAGCTGACTCAACACCAACAGTATTGTTTGTAAAGAAGTTAAAGGGAATTGATAAGAACACAAAAAAGATGAATCCTAGAGAGGCTAACAAGGTGTAAACAAATAAACTCTTATTCATTTATTTCACCGGGAAGGTCTCCCAGATTATATTATACGCTATGAATAGTGCCATTGCAATAGTTCCCCCGAAGATTAATCCGAGAACTAAAAGACCCAACTTGGTCATTTTATCACCCCTGCTGTTGGAACGGATTTCCAAAACTTGTTAATAACCTTGTGTAACAATTCGTTGGAGTCTGTTCTTTTTGCAGTAGCAACTTACTACACCCTGTGTTCTCGTCGTAACTCGAAAGAGTTGCGAACCCAGACAAATCATTACTCCTGCCCAAAATAACAGGGGCGTTAGGGTTCATACCAACGGCATAAAGATAGTCAGTGTTTGGGTCCCAATAGAGTTGAACGTAAGGCAAGGGTCTTACAGTCGGTCCAGTCACTACATTAGCACCTTTATATGGATCGTAAGTGGAGCCATGACAATCACAATGTATAACCCCGTAATTAATGCCTTGGGACACGATTATGTTGTATACATCAGAGGGGATGTAGTTAGGGAAAGGTCCATTTGGCTGAACTAGATTAGGCGGATAATAATGGATTTCTGGAGGAATACAACCTAGATGTTGACATATAGCACTATAAGCTACAATTGACTTATTTGGCCCCACTCCACCTGGAAAAGTATACGTTGCACCATTTTCTGGGATTGTAACAGTCGTAGACGGTACCGCCACTGGGTTTCCATTCTTGTCACCAATGTTGATCAAGAAAGTTATATCGCCCTGCATAGGGTATTGAAAGACTAAAATCGCTGGGTTGTTTACCGGTAGGTTAGAGGCCTCTATTGGGTTTCCGTTTGAGTCTGTTACTATCATCCACGGAAAATCCTTAAGTGTAATCTCCGGTTGGTTTAAGTAACCGAGAACGGGTAGTACGGAAACCACCGCCAGTGCTCCTATTCCAATTAGTAGTCCTTTTAAGAACATCCTCCTCTCGGGGCTCAACGGGCCTATGTTGTCCTCAGCGTATTTAAAAAGATAGTCTCTCCCTTTCTTTATGAACGCTTTCTCGTCGAATTTTGTAGGTGGATTCCTCATTTTATAAATGAGACGGTGTAAAAATATTAGGTCATCCCTTTTGAGAACGAAAGGTTTCATTTCTTTTCACAAATTTAGTTATAGTTGAAATCTTTAAATTTTTATTTTATATCTTTACAAACTTACAATATTGTTCTTATTGATGATTAAAACTATTGATAATGTTTAATGTAAATCTTTAATACACAGATTAAACTATGTTAAATTTGCATTCATAATGCTAAATAATTTAATTTATATAAATTAAATTTCAAAAATAAATAAATCATAGAAAAAGTTAAATATAATGATAATTACAATGGAATTTAGGTGAACGAAAATAACACTAGCTGACAAAATAAAACATGAAGTCGAAGCGGTGTGGCTTATTGTTATGCTTGCAATAATTCTAGGTTATTTCTCATGGGAAACAGTCCAAATTCAAGCAGGCACTAATGTAAGCTTCAGATATGGTTTACCACTTTACAGTGGTATGCCCAAACAAGCTCAGGAGGCTGTAACATATTTCAATGCACATCCTCCAGTAAACCATACTTCCGAAGTCGTCAACGGCATTCTCGTAGTTAATATGACAGTTTATCAATACTATTACTCGCCTAACCTAATCAAAGTCACCCCCGGACAACAAA
>QEFN01000032.1 GCA_003086555.1 Sulfolobus sp. SCGC AB-777_G06
AAGGAGATACCGGTGAGTCTACTGCTGTTACTCCTTGTATACTCGAAAGGCCTTTGTATATACTCACAAAATAATTATATTCAGACAAAGAGAAGTTAGTAGAGCCGTTATAGGGTATCACTACATAGATCGGGAACACGTTAGCTGAAGTGAAGTGGAAGCTTAGGAATGTCACACCCTCCGTAGCTTGTGAAGGAGGTAGGAGCGCTAAGACGTTAAGGGTTAAAGGTGTGAATAACGCGAAAAGAGAAGCCACTATCACTATAGCCGAGATAAGTCCTACAATTTTACCTGGGTTCTTCAAACTTCTAGGTTTAATCTCCTCCTTCTTATTAAACCTTCTCGGGAAGAACAGCCTATCACCGGCGACTCTTAGGATAGCGGGAAACAAAGTTATTGCAGCAAGCCATATGATTATGACGCTGAGCATGTCGGATATAGCAGTGTCAGAGAAGAACGGGATGCGATAAACGTAGATGAAGAAGAACGATAGCATGACTATGAGAGCTGTTATTGTGACAGCCCTACCTCCCCACCTCACGGCTTCGTATACAGCATCTTTACTGGAAACTCCCTTCTCTCTTTCCTCTACATACCTACTGGCTATAAAGACCACATAATCTGTGCCGAGTCCCAGTGACAGCAATAAAACTTCGCTCGGAGTAAGGAAATTGACCGTTATATGTAAAACTTTAATCACCAGTACGTAAATAAATACAGAGGATACGAAGAACGATGAGAAGTAAATTGTAAGCGGCATAAAGGCTGCAATAAAAGACCTGAAGTATACACCAGCTAAAAGTATTGCAAGGGCTATACCTACCGGTATAGCCGTTGAATAGGCAACTGAAGCGACGTTTTTGAGCTGTTGTGATATAGGTTCCGAACCGGTTAATGTTAAGTTTAGGTGGGTCTGACTTTCTATCATTTTCTCTAGATTGCTGGCTTCGTCGTACGTGAAGTTCCCTTTTAAGAAAAGTAATAGAATACCGTTAGAGTAAAGCTCATTACTGATATTCAGATATATGGGATACTTCCCCGATAACAAGGCTTGATAGCACGTAAAATTTTTTAATAAGTCTTGTATTAACAACGTGTTATTTAGGACTATTATGGGGGAGGTCGAATTAATGTAATTCACAATCAAAGTTACAGCAAGAGGTCTTGACTCAGTATCGTTGAGTAGCCTTAATGCGAGTTGTTTCGCGGTTAAGTTGCTGGCCTTAAGAAGGCTTTCCAGTTTGTCAAGGTGAAGTGAAACTAAATAAGCTGAGAGGTTACTCACATTACCTTGATAATAAAGAGAAGAAAACATCCAACTAGGAAGATCCGTCTTGTTAGATATCTGCTCAGCTATGAATTTGACAGCATCTGAAGTAGAATTTATGTTAAGTGAGGCTCTTACTATACCATAGCTAACGTTAGCGTGGAGACTTACATATTTTACCGCAAAGGTACTCATGTTTTCGCTTAGGTTTTCGTAGACACATTCGATGAACTCTCTTTCACTGGTAGAGTTTACTTTGGAGAGTATCAGAGACAAGGAGACTTTACTAACATTTGAGGAAGTAGCATAAAACACTGATTGTATTACAGTTATAGGTATTCCGGTCTTTTCGGAGTAGACCGAGAAGAGGGCTGTTTGAGGGGTCTCATAAAGCAGTAATTTTGCTAAGTTTAAAGGTACATTATATGTGTGATTGAAGTAATAAATCGTGAAAATTTCATCATTAAGCGGATTATTGAAATTAGACAGATTTACATACTTAAACATGAAATTAACGAAGAGTAGCTGAGAAGAATTGAAAATTTCATCACTTACATTCTCCACATCTATTTGTGCCACGGCGTACGGATCAGGTAAAGGTTGTGATGAGTCCCACCTCTGATAAAACAAGTAGAAGTATTCTGCTTCTTTTCCGCTAAGTAGTGGATAAGTTTTTTCAAAGGCGTAAAAGTTAGCCTCACTAACGTTGTGAGTCAAATTATAGTTATACTCCCAGTAATTTAAGAAAATAGAAACTGGTACGTATAGGAATTTAGAAATGTTATAAGCGGTCTGATTATTTTGTATTTCTCCTTCATGAATTTTAACAAATGTCGAATAGTTTTGAATCATTACGTCATGTAGCTCTGCAAGTTGTTCCGAAGTCGAATTAATTTTGTAGGAGAGGTTAACGAACTCTTGTTCCACTTTTAGCGTAGCATTATGAAGTTTTAAGAGGCTGTTTACTTCAGATGTCATATTTTCCCTCTCTTTAAAGAGAAAACTAGAAACATTAGATTCACTCTTCGAGATATTCTGTAATTCGTTTGTAAGGTTATTTATCTCCTTATTTAACGAATAGAACGTCTTATTGAGCAAAGATTTCTCTATCGAGAAATAGTTGGTAATGGATATGTTTCCGTAATTGGTCAGGTTCGCGAAATATCCAGCGTAAGGAGTAGCGTTTCCCCTCACAATTATTACGGCATTCGAGCCAGAAGCTCCGCTTAGGTTGAAATAGTTATTCACTATGTTTTCAGCTATCTCCGAAGTACTACCTTGTACGGAGAAAGTCACTTTGTAACTAACCGACTTAAAGAATAGACTAGATAGAGGGGCAGCAATGACAAGCGTAACGACCCATAATGCGACAACGACATACCACTTGTTCACAATGAACTTACCTAATGCCTCGAACATAGAATATAGATATATCTTTAATTTAAAAGCATTACACTAAATAACACCAATTCATATAGTATTTTGATACTCATGTTTGATAATGTTAAGGAGTTATTAGAGGAATACAAGAAATTATGGGCATACGGATATGCAGAAGCATTAATGGCCTGGGACACAGAAACTTATATGCCAGAAGCTGACGCTTCTACGAGGGGTGAAGTATTCTCCGTATTTAATGAGCTGGAAAAACAGGTTTACTTGAAGATTTCTGAGAAATTAGATAAAATAGACGAGGAAAAGCTTAGTGATGAAGAAAAGGGAGTGGTTAGAGTATTGAGGAGGAGCATCAAATACTATACTAAAGTCCCAATAGAGGTAATAAAGGAATTCACTAAGACCACAAATGAGAGTGTAATAATATGGAGAAATGCTAAGGCTAAGTCCGATTTTAACCTCTTTTCTCCCTACCTAGAGAAGATAGTAGACCTATCGAGGAAGATAGCTGACTACTTAGGTTATGAAAAACAACCTTATGATGCTCTACTAGACCTTTACGAGGAGGGCTTCACCACTGAAGATGGAGATAGAATCTTTAACACTCTCCTTCCCAAGGTATCTGATATACTTAAAAAAGTTCAAGAGGCGCAATATTTCCCTTCAAGTCACGAACTAGAGAGCGTTCAATATGAAACGGAAAGGATGAAGAAAGTTAACGAGTTCTTGATCAAGTTACTGAATATGCCAACAGACAAGTTCAGACTGGACGTCTCAGCTCATCCCTTTACAATTAGAATATCTGGTAGCGACGTGAGGATTACGACAAGATATGAAGGAAAGGACTTTAAGGCGACGATGTTTTCTGTAATACACGAGAGCGGACACGCTATTTGCGAGCTCCTCATAGACCCTAGATTTGAAGGTACACCTATAGCTACTGGTGCATCAACAGGTATTCATGAGTCCCAGTCCAGATTTTGGGAGAATATTATTGGTAGGAGTATACAATTTATAAAACTTGTATATCCGACGTTAAAGGAGAACTTACCATTCTTAAGCAAATATAGCGAGGAGAATATTTACAAGTATTTCAATACTGTAAAGCCGAGCCTGATAAGGGTTGACGCGGATGAAGTCACTTATAACTTCCATATTGCAATTAGGTACGAGATCGAGAAGAGACTAATAAACGAGAAGATGAAGGTGAAGGAAGTGCCTTCCCTTTGGAACGATATGATGGAGAAATATCTGGGCATTACTCCTAAAAACGATGCTGAAGGAGTATTGCAGGATATACATTGGTCTCAGGGCTCTATAGGCTATTTTCCTACATATACTCTAGGTAATATTGTCGCTGGGATGCTTTACCTTAAGATTCCTAACCTTTACGATTTAGTGTCTCAAGGGAAGTTCGACGAGATAAAGGGGATTTTGAAAGAGTTAATTTGTAAATACGGTGCTACCTATCCACCGAAGACCTTATTGAGGAGGGCTTTTGGAAAAGAATATGATCCTGAAGGGTTACTCTCGTACTTAAGGGATAAATACATTAGTCTGAAGGGAATCGGCTAATTTTTTACCAGAATTACAAAGTAAGTTTATATATATGTAGATTTCATATTTAGCCAGTAATTGTATATTTATTTGAAGGAAAAACTATTAAACGGTTTAATACAAATAGTGACTACGAAGGATGAACTTGAAAAGAAGATTTTAATTTATCTTTTTAGGGATCCTTTCCTGTCCCAACGATATATAGCTAAAGAATTAGGCCTTACGCCTCCTTCCCTAACTTATCGTATTAAAAAACTCCAAGATGAAGGAGTATTCCAAGGCTACACGGTTTTAGTCAATCCTAACTTTTACGGTAAGTACTACGGCTTTATAGCTTTTAAGAACTATTATGACTATGTAGGAGAAGGAATATTCTTCAAATTCAAGTGCTTAGAGTGGTTAAACGTCTATGGAGTTGAGGGAAGTTCCATCTCAGAGATAGAGGATAAAATAGAAGGAATGAAAAAATCTTGGGTGATTATTCTCTTAAGTACTTTCCTAAACAGGAAATCATAGAGTCTAAGCCTTACGATTTACAAATAGTTAAATACCTTGTCAGAAACCCTAGGGCACAAGCTGCAGAAATAGCCCAAGAGACAGGTTTAACTCAGAAACTTGTAGAGAAAAGAACTAAGATCCTCTTAGAAAAAGGTATAGTAAAGTTGCTACCGATAATAGACTTAAAGAAAACTGATATAGTTATGTTCTCTATATTCACTAGAAGAGTAGCGGAGACTAGAAAAATCCTCGACTCATGTAAGATCTTAGAGATCAACGACGGTCAAGCAGGTATAATAGGTTGTATAACGGATAGGATAGAAAACGTCAGGAAGTACGTAGAAGCTGTGAGAAACGTAGCAGATAGAGAAGCCGACGTCATGGTTATCTATGACTATCAAATAAACTCCGGTTTTTCCTTATGACTTTGAGGACTTACGTCCTGTTACTAATGCTGTTATGTAAAGTATTGTGGGAATAAAAGTAAACCAGTAAAGTAGAGTAGGGTATGAAAAGATCAGCATATCTATGTTCACATTATTATATGAGGTTACAAAATCCTCGACACCTATAATAAGTAAGGGGTATCTAAAAGTGTCTCCCGTTACTGAAGATATCACGTAATTAAATACTGCGTAAATTAGCAAAGGATCTAGTATATAGAATAATGGTAACCATGCCATTGTGGAATACTTAGCCACTTGTTTACCTTTCACCAACATCAACGAATTGTACACTAAGTTTATGCCTACGTATATTCTAAATGCATTTAAAAATAAGTTTAGTAGTTTAGCTAGGATTAAATTACTACCCAAAAGGCTTACAGAGATCTGAAAGGGTGAGTCATAAACTACGAAAATTCCTCCAACGCTATAGTACCACCAAGGTAAGGGAATAAATGTTATCAGTATAGAACTCACGTAGTATGATAACAGTACTCTATCTGTTGTCCTCATACTAAGTTCACCGAAGTTAAGGTTGTGTTTTCGATCTTAAGCTTAATTAAAATATACTCATCGTTATTGTCTATCTGATTTACTAAGGATTGGTAATTAGTTATCTGGATTGTTACATTTTTAGTGGTTTGAGGAGGAATTACGATAGGTTTTCCAAATACTATGTACTTACCAATAATATTACACACAATCACAGATACATTCAACGGATTATTCACTCTAACTATAATCGCTGAAGAATTTACTTCTGCTATACTGACGTTGAGGTTCTTTAATAGTTTCAAATTTTCTACTTGTAAAATACCATAATGAAAAGTAAGTGTTATGTAATTTAGATAGATTAAGATAAACGCCAACGCCCCAACCATACCGAGTATTTTACCCCAGTTCATATTGGCTTATTATCTTTCCACCTTATTACTTTACTTGTGAAGCTGAAAAAAGGGATAACAGACCTATTCATATCTTCTTTTCTGTGGGGAACAATAGGTGTAGCTGTTCAAATAGGTTATGGAGAAGGTGCAAACCCTTTTCAAATGGTTATGATTAGATCATTAGTATCCTCCATTTTGATCTTACCGCTTATAAAGATAAGGAGGATCATCGACTTCCCCTCAATTCTTCTTGGAATAATTGCCGTGACGTTTTACGAAACGTATATCTACACCATAAACTATCTTGGCGCATCCCTCTCGGCAGTGTTCTTATATACGGCTCCCTTATGGGTATTATTATATTCCTTGATTTCTAAGAGTGAGGAAATTAACATTAGGAAAATAGCAGCTAGTTTTTCCGTATTTCTTGGAGTCTACCTGATGTACCTCTCAAATATAACGCTTAAAGACTTATATCTGGGACTTGCATCAGGTATAACCTACGCACTCCTAATAATTCAATCAAGAAGACTTCAACTCAGAAGAATGACTAATACAGAGATAATAGCCTCACAATCCTTATGGAGTTTTCCCTTCTCGCTTATTTTCCTCTTTTTTAACTCGTCCAATCTTACAATAGCCTCTATATACACTGGGGTGTACTTAGCTCTATTTGCTACTCTTCTACCCTACTATTTCTTCTATAAAGGAATGGGGAAAAGCGATTCTATAACTGCAACAGTAATTTCTACCTTAGAACCTGTGTTTACAATCCTCCTCGCCTTTGTTATTCTACATCAAGTATTGACGTTTTTTCAAGTGCTCGGATCACTCGTAATAATATTCTCTGCAATTTTAATCTCATTCTAAACCCCTCAAAATCTCGTCTCTCCAAAACATCTTAAAGAACGTTATCGCCGTAACTAACACCGGGAACACTAGAAGTGTCATAGTTAGGGACAAACCCAAAAAGGTCGATACAAACCCTACTATAGCTGGAACTGCTAGGAATAACACATTATTATAAGCCAAGAAATATGAATTTACAGCGTTTCTTTCCGCGATTGTAGTCGCTCTGCTTATCATTATGGTAGACATTGGAAAGATAGAGCCGTGAGGTATACCGAGCAAAGCTATTACCAGGAGAAAAGCTATGTATGAAGGAGCATAAAGTATTCCAAGTAATCCAGCGATTGTAATACCTATCGATATTGCTAAAGGCATTCTAAGATCACTGAAGGGTCTAATAGTCATTGAAAGTCTAGTCAGAAATGATATTGTAAAGAAAGGCAGAAAAACAGAATACGCTTCAAAGTCTGGAACATTAAATCTCTCTTTGGCTAAGATAGCTAAGAACGTTGTAAATGCCGCAAAGGGTACGTTGTAAGTCGTTATTGACATTATCGAGGAGACGAAACCTTTGTTCTTTAAAGCTGATATTCCTTTACTTTCCCTATTCACTTCTGGGAATTTCAGCTTAGTGGATAAAATAAACGCAACCATAGCCAGCGGAATGAACCACAAGAAGATCTCTCTGTAACCAACTCTCGTCAGGAGGTATGTTTCAAGTGCAGGACCTATGATCAGGCTCAGGCTCAGACTTGTAGAATATAATGCCAACAACCTTTCAGCTGATTTTTGATCGTTTGCTAAACTCGCTGCGGTTATTAGATTCGGCATAATTAAGCCAAATGTCAGACCTGCTAAAGCTGATATGAACCAGACTGTAAATACGTTAGAATAATAATAAAGTAGAAGGGACAAAACGATAAAACCATTAGAGAGTATGAAGGCTCTCTTTCTAGTAATTGCATTTAACGAAGGATTAATATACGACGTAGCTACGAAAGTGAAGGCAAAGATTACCGTAGATAGAAGTCCTACCACTGTGTTAGAGAAGTGCAGAACATATTTTCCGAGTAAGGGGACTGTTGTAGTTACCATGTTATTAGTCGCTCTATCTGATACTGTTATTAAAACAAGAAATATAGCTGCATATATTAGACTAGACTTGTGCTCAGCCATGGCTTGAGAAAATAGTTCGATACCGAATTTAAGCTTAACTACTAATGTTTAAGTCACTATATAGATACTATATTCATTTTATTTAAAAATATCTTAAAATACCTTATTTAATATTTTCATAATACCAACATCTTACCTTATTGTCTCTAACGTTAAATAATTTGGGATTTTCAGTATAACATCGTTTCCTCAACTCCTTATTAATTAGATCACAATAAGGGTGATACGGACAGCCGTGGTCTGATGGGTCTCCTATCTCCTTTATAGGAATTTTCTCTCTAAGCTTGCCTAATGTGAGCTTCGTGTTTTGAAGAAGCAGAGAGTAAGGGTGGTAGAACTCCTTCTTAGTAGACTCCTCTACTATTTCGTTACCAAATAAAATCACTATTTTGTCAAAGACATAGGAATAAATCACAGAGGGATTAAATAGGACTAAACTTGCTGACTTTATTTTCGTTACCTTAACTAGCATTTTGAGAGCGTATTCCCTTAACTGTGTATCCATAGTTGATAAAAAATCTTCTGCTACTATCAAGCTTACTTTTCCAAAAAATATTGATAGAATTTCCAATTTGAACTTATTAATTTCACTTAAATCGTTAATTTTTGTATTTTCAGTCATCTGATCTCCCAATATTGTTTTAATCCATATTTCATCTCCTTTTCCGAATTTTTTCTCATAAAGTTTCAAAATATCCTTTATCTTTAATTCACTCGATATAAATTCTCTGGGGATAAGCCTTATCTGTTTCTTATCTATGATACGGATAATTCTACCCTTCTTCGGCTTTATCTCACACGTCAATAACATTGATAATTCTTCAGTGCCCTTACCCCAATCACTTACAATAAGCGTAAGTTCTCTGCCGCGAATACTCAAACTAATATCTCTAACTAAGTTTCCATATACAGATTCCAACTGCAAAATCATATGTTCGGATAGAGATGACATCTTACCGCCCTTTTACCGACTCTAATTAGCTCGGGTTTTTTAGTTTGACATTTAAGGGAGGAGTATAGACATGAATTACTATATACGCATCCTGAGGAAGTCTTTCCGTCAGGTGGTACATATCCTCTTAACACGTCGATAGTATAAGGATGAAGAGGATCTGATAACACGTTATATCCTTCTTCAACTACTTCACCCTTGTAAATGACTATAACCTCGTCAGTAAGATGGGAGAGAACCGCTGGGTCATTATCAGAGATTAAAAACTTACTAGACGTTACCGACATAAGGTCTATGAGGGAGTTGACTATTTGTATCTGATCAACCTCACTGATTCCGTATTCTACATCGTCTATGAACACGTAATCGGGTTCAATAAAAGTTGCGAGCGCGATAGCTGTTTTCTTTAACTTTAACGGCGATAGCTGAAAGACATAACTCTTAAGTATTTCCTCGGGGTTTAGACCAAGAATTTTTAATTTTTCCTTAGCTAAGTCTAATGCATATTCTGAACATCCTAAATTGTGGCTAACAACGATCTCAACGAAGTGTGAAGCAACATCGTATATAGGGTTAAAAAGTTGAGAAACATCATAAGGCATCCAGCTTATTCTAGTCCAAAGGATTTTTCTAAGGTCTTCTTCTCCTAATTTTAAAATATTTACCCCATCTAAACTTATCTTTCCTTTAGCCTTTACTACCCTAAATGTTGCCTTAAATATTTCCTCCTTTCCACTATCCCTTTGACCTAATATTCCAGTGTGAGCACTAATTACGGCTGTAAAACAGTTTAACTTGTTATCCACGGTTAGACACTCGTACTCCAGCATCCATCACAACCTCCTTATTTCGTCTGCAAGAACAAGTAACAGAACAAGAACTATTCCCCTAAATACTGCAGGAACTAAGAACATCCACCAATCATAAAGTAAGTGAGAAGCTGTATTCAGTAAAGTAGTCAACGTAGGGTAATTAGGATCGCCAACCCCACCTATTACGCCCATTCCAGTATACGTAGCAATTCCATCAATAGAACTCGGCACTAGGAGATTTAACCCTTGTCTCATGACGCTTCTAAACACTAACTTAATGTCTACTTTACCTAAAATTCTTCTAGTGGATTTACCTACTGAGGAAGTGTAAACTAGCTCTGTTATCTGCCTTGCATATATGTTCCAACCTGTGAACATTACGATCAATATTGTTAAGAAGAAGTTGGCCTTCAACGAGTTACCAGTAGGCACACCGTAAAATAGAGCTATGGAAAGGAGTAAGGGTAACCTAGGTAACGAGTTCAGAGCATCTATAAATCTCACCATCACGCTCCTCACTATTCCTCCGTAAGCTCCAGCGATAATACCGTAAGTCAGTGCTAGAGTTACCTCTCCAACCCCTACTAGCCCTCCGAACATTAGCGTGTTAACTATTGCTATAGCATTTACATTGATCATGTTACTGCCGTCTATGTAAGTCCCTAAGGGATACTGATAGGAGGGAGGCTGTAAAGGTTTTCCCTTAGGAAGCCTATAAACGTCGAAAAATAAACTTATACTCACAATTATAAGAAATATTATAAAAGCAAAGACAAATCTCCTCCTCATCTAGTCACCCTCGGGTCTA
>QEFN01000033.1 GCA_003086555.1 Sulfolobus sp. SCGC AB-777_G06
TCGCTAATACCGACTTCTTGGTATTACCTCCCTAAGATTCCCATAACTGCTGTTATACTGTTTTTGTATATAACGAGATTGAGATTGAGATAGTATCTTTGATATCGCCTTTATAACACTAACAAAATAGAAGTAAAATTTTTAAGTTTCTTATCCTATTACATGTTGATGACAGAAACTGTAATGGGAAGAAAAAAGAGGACAAGGTATGAAATTATACATGATATACTATCTCAATGCGAGAACGGTGCAAAGAAGACTTGGTTAATGTACAAAGCTAATCTAAGCTATGAATTAACAAACAACTATATAAACAGACTCGTAGAGAAAGACCTAATAACCTCTAAGGACGGTCTGTATTACCTCACTGATAAGGGTAAGAAATTATTAGAGCTCCTCAAAGAGTACAAAGAGAAGAAGACAGCACTAGACAAAGTAACTGCTCAGATTAAGGAAATTTACGGAGAAGACTGAAAGGATTCTTTATTAGTACATATAAGGTATTTTTAATCATCCTTTTTATTTTTCTTTTCATATATCGTCTTATGGACATAGTCATATTCACCTCAAGTAGAGAAGCTGAAATCGAAGAACCGGTCTTTTGTGACAGAGATAGCGTAAAAGTAGACAAGACAAAATGTGTAGGAAAAAGCATAAACATAGCCCCCATTCTATCCCGCTATTTAAAGGACTTAGGGTATAAAGTGACCGTAGTAGATCCCTTTGCTGATGATGTATCTTACGAGGCTGATGAGGTGATAAAAGGAGACTCCTTTAAAGTACCTGACGAAGTAGTTAAGGACAAATACGTCATAGTAGCTACAAAACATGTTTACGACACTTGGGCGATAATGAAATCCATTTTAGGAGGGGCTAAAGAGATAGCGGTCGTTATGAGCATAAAAAGGTCTAAGGTCATCATGAAAAGGCTTATACATGCCGGAATAAGTGTAGAACAGCTCAAAAAGCTGAGAATACCTGCAGGATTAGACATAGGGGCTAAAAGCGATAAGGAAATCGCTCTGAGCATTGTGGCTGAAATACTTGCAGCGGAAAGAGGCGGAAGCGGAAGACCCTTAAGGGAAGTAAAAGCTTTCGAAAAGATATTCGAAGAATTAAAGTGAAACTGTTTGCTAAAGAATGTTTTTACCCGTGGTGTAACTTTTCCTTACTCTTAATATAATTCCGCCACGGGCACCCCTCTCGAGGGATTACGCACATTCACCCTTAACTCATTGGGGCTGGTCGAGGGAAACACCGCTACCCTTCCATCCACTTTTATCACTCCCATCCTCGTTAGCAAAGCCCGTCATCAGTTAGGGAGATCATCCGTAAAAATACATTGTAATACTATATAAACATAACTTGTCAAAACGATATTTATAAAAATAACGAGTGGTTACGTAAAAGAGTTACAGTCTTTGACTCTTCAAGCAGTCAACTAGTTCAACTGCTTTCACTTTCCCCAAAATTTCCAAAATGTATCTATCCACGATCTTCTGGGCGATCCTATCCAACTCAGCTTCACCTACGAAAGGTACTATCATGTCTTCCTTATGCAAGTAATAAGCAAACTTGACCTTTTCGTTCTTATTCCTTATAAAGAGATCCAATAAATCAGTCCTCTCACACTCAGCTTTTAAACCTAAAGGCTTCAGGTAATTTACACCCTCATATACTAAATCGCCGACCTTAACAATCACCTTATCGTTCATGAGAATTTCTATCAGCCTCTTCCCCTCTTTGTCATAATATACTTTTCTGAATACCCTACCATCAGAGGTGAACCCCGTTAGAACCAATTCCATAGACTATAACATTTCCACTATGTAATCTTAAATACTTTTTAATCACTTCCAACGCCTTACTGTGGATATGTTTATAAAATATCATCTTAAAAGGGATATACATCCGGCGGGATTAGAAATAATTAAAGAAAGTAAGTTACACCACGGATAAATACTAGAGTAGTCCCCTTACCTTTTAACCGTTTGTCTTACTTAACCTCTTCCTAAGTTCTTTTTCGCAAGTCCTACAGCATGCATAGTATATCCTCTTACCTAACTTAAAAGTGATGGGATCACCCCTTATCTCTCCCCCGCAGTAGTCACAACGAAGCTCACCCCTTATAACTGTCACCGTATTCACCTTCTGGGTTGAAATAAAGTATTCCTTCTCGTCCTCAACTTTACTCAGAATCTCCTCTATTTCATGTAGTTTTCCCCTTACTAGCGAAATGTATTTACCGTCTATGAGTTTATAACACTCCGCACTTCCTTCTATGCACTGACGAGAAATTAAAAATAGTATCAGTTCTCCCTCCTCCTGATAATCCACTGTAAACTTAACGCCCTTATCCTTTAACGATTTAATCACCTTCGCAACGGTAGCCCTACTTACGCTTAATTCCTTGGCTATACTACTGGCACTCCTCCTCCCGTCTTCTCTAAGCATTTGGAGCACTTTGTATTCTAATTGAGAGAGTTTACTCCTTTCCATAATGTAACTTAAATCCGCGCTGATAATATACTTTGTCTTTATATTGACCGTGTTACAAGATACTTTTTTACAAAAAGCTACACGATAACGTATACAATTTTACGTTGTAAACGTTAGGTTAAAAATTTCTCCTGTGGATTATAGATTATGACGCATATATGTCCCGTATGCGGTATGGAAGTAGATGACACAACTCCCTATAAGACGATGTACAAAGGAACAGTATATTACTTCTGTAGTAACGGCTGCAAGAAAGCGTTTGAAAAAGACCCCGATAAGTACTTAAAAGAAGGCCCGCAGGGAATGCCTTGAATGGAACTCAGGATAAAGAAACAAGAAGAGCTGAAAATTGTAGGGATGCACTGTTCGACATGTGCATCTACAGTATCAAAAGCTATTAAAGGAGTGCCAGGTGTTGAGGAGGTTAACGTTAATCTAGCTTCGGGTGAGGCAAAAATAGTTATTGAAGGAGCGAAGCTAAAGGACGTTATAAACGCCGTTAGAAAAGCCGGATATGATGTAATAACACAAAAATTTAACATGAGCCTGGACGTAAGCGAGGAGGAAATACGGAAAGTCAAAGAGATAGTAGAAAACCTCGATGGAGTAATCAGCGTTAGATCTGGGAGAGACAATCTCCTTGTCGAAATAAACCCAATGACTACTTCACCTCAAACCATCGTAGAGGAGCTCAAAAAGAGAGGGTATAAGGCAGAAATTACAGACTTAAAACAAAGCAGAAAATCCGACTTTAAAGACTTGTTGACCAGACTAGTGGTTTCTTCAATTTTCACTTCGTTAGTATTATTATCAGCCTCTCCACTCCTGCAATTAATCTTCTCGATCCCAGTCCAGTTCTACTCTGGTCTAAGGTTTCACAAAGGAATGATCAGAGCCCTAAGAAACAAGACCACTAATATGGACGTTCTGGTCTCACTTTCGTCTAATATAGCATGGTTCTACAGCCTATTTTCACTCTCTAACCCCTTTTTCTCAGCCTCCTCCCTACTTATTACGTTTATTTTAGTAGGTAAGACACTAGAGGCTTATTTAAAGGAAAGAGCTAGCGAACAAGTCCTCTCACTCATTAACGTAAAGGCGAAGAAAATAACAGACTCTGGAATAATAGAGGTAAACGCCTCGGAACTGAAAGTAAACGACGTAGTAATCGTGAAAAGCGGTGAAGTTATACCCGCTGACGGAGTAGTCGACGAAGGAGAAGGCTACGTTGATGAGTCGATATACACTGGAGAGTCAGTACCTACAAGAAAAATCAAAGGAGACCCCGTAATCGGTGGTTCGATCCTCAATTCGGGGTACCTAAAGGTCTTCGTAACGAGGAATGGAGAGAGGACTTACTTGTCCCAAGTAGTAGAGGCTATAAGAGAGGCTGAAACCACAAGACTACCAATACAACAATTAGTTGACAAGATCTCAGCCGTTTTTGTGCCCACGATTATCGCGGTCTCAGTAATAGCTTTTGCAGTTTGGTTTTTCGTATTACATTTTCCCCTCTATTTTTCCGTACTAATAACAGTCGCGGTTCTGGCGTCAGCATGTCCTTGCGGTTTCGGTCTCGCAACTCCCATGGCTATAATCGTTGGGCTAAGGAAGTTGATAAAGAAGGGTATCGTCGTCAGGAACGGTGAGGCATTAGAAAGGCTTAAGGAGGTTCAGGTGTTCGTCTTCGATAAGACCGGGACAGTAACAAAGGGTAAAATCAGAGTCGCAAAATACGAGGGGGATGTGGAACTGGCTTCACATCTAGAAAAGCTCAGCAACCACCCTGTAGCCAAGGCAATAGCTTCGTTAGCTAAAGGTAAACGGGACGTGGAGGGCTTCACTGAATTTAAGGGAGAAGGGATATACGGAAAGGTAGACGGAAGAGAAGTACTAGTAGGAAAGAGGGAGTTTGTATTGAGGAACTGTGAAGGGGAAGGAAAAGACGCAGACGTGCTAGTGTGTGTAGAAGGAAAGGTCACCGGGTATATTTGGTTGGAGGACGAGATAAAGGAAGAGGCGATTAAAGTAGTGGAGTGGTTAAAGAGACGTGGTTACGAGGTAATCATAGCTACGGGTGACTCGAGCAAATTTGCTGATCGAGCGGGTGAGATACTAAAGGTAAAAGTGTATAAGGGCCTTTCACCTGAGGACAAAGTTGAAGTCGTAAGGAATTTAGGAAAGAAAGTGGCATTTGTAGGTGACGGAGTTAACGACGCTATGGCACTTAAAGAGGCTTACGTGGGAATTGCCATCTCTACAGGGACGGATATAGCAAAGTATGCGGGAGATGTCATCATCCCTTCCCTCGAGTCGTTATTGGACTTAGTAGCGCAAAGTAAGAGGACTGTGAGGAAGATAAAGGAAAATATTGCTTGGGCATTAGCATATAATTCTATTCTGGTACCTATAGCCTCTGGTCTCCTCTACCCGTTGTATTTACCACCGGAGTATGCAGCCCTAGCAATGTCTATGAACAGCGTTAGCGTAGTATTGTGGAGTTTTGTCCAGTAATACAGAGCGACTATTATTACCAGTATTCATACTACGTAATTAGGAATAAATACTATGAGGACTGTAATTAGTATTATGGATAGGGCGATTGAAGAAGGGTTTAAGAAATTCTCTGAGCTAGTAGATAACGCGGGTCTTTTCATAGATGAAGATGGCGCTTATTTTCTAATAGGGGTAGGAGTCCCTAACTGTAAGAATAACTCGAGGATAGTGGAACAAGTCCTTAATGAGATATATAAGTACACTGACGAAATAAACGTTACTATTTTAATCGTTCCGGAAAACGTTTACCCAGAGGTAACAGCCAAACTAAAAAGGATTATGTGATGAGTTTTAGGGGAGCCTGAAAAGTGAAGAGGCGGTTACTCGCTGACTATAAATCTTTTTTTTAATCCCTCTACACAAATAATTGTATTATGAATAGCAACGCCACAGCTCCTTCACAACCATCACTTTTGTCTTCCTACATAAACTTCTTAGAACTGGGTATACGAATCTTGTTCTTTGTAATCCCGCTGATAATCTTCCTATACTACCTCAGGATGATGAGGGTGGGAACATCTAACACCAAACAGTTGACCAAGAGGATGACCCTTATACCGTCAGTAAAGTGGGAGCAAATATACGATATGAAAGATGTCAAACAGAGGCTGGAGGAGGCTTCAAAATACGTCATCGAGAAAAGGAGGGCTTACGGGGTGATCCTCTTCGGACCTCCAGGTACAGGTAAGACCAGTATAGCAAAAGCGTTGGCAAACAAGCTTAGGTGGAACTACTTTGAGCTTAGGGCTACTGACGTGTTAAGCAAGTGGTACGGTGAAAGTGAATACCTCATAAATAATTTCTTCGACACTATCGAGCTTTACGCCCCTGCAATTGTGATGATAGACGAGATAGACGGGTTTACGTTGAAGAGGGAAGGAGACGTACATGAGGTAACTCATAGGCTAATAAACATACTATTAATGAGGCTACAAGAGCTCCACGACAATAACATCCCGGTTCTGATTATAGGGACTACGAACCTCCCCCAAGAAATTGACGAAGCGTTATTACGACCTGGGAGATTCGACGAGGTAATTTACGTACCTTTACCAGACGAGAACGCGAGGGAGGAGATATGGTGCGGTTACACTTCAGGGCTTAACGTGGACTGCAAAGCCTTAGCCAAGAAGAGCAACAGACTTTCCCCTGCAGACATAAGAGAAATAGTAGAGGAGGTAAAACTGAAGGCTGAAAAGGAAGGAAGAACCCCGAGTACTCAAGACTTCCTTAACGCTCTCGATAACTATAAACCGTCAGTGCTCATATCGTCAGTAATAAAATTCGAAAACTTAGCTAAGAAATACACAAGGCATAAGATCGGCGAAAAACCCTATGGAGTACCAGAAGTAAGGTGGGACGATTTAGGTGATCTAGAAGAGGTTAAAAAGGTGATAAGGGAATCTGTAGAGTTACCCATAAAGAATAAGGAAATGGCTGAGAAGCTCGGGATAAAACCCGTGAAAGGGATCTTACTTTACGGACCTCCAGGCACTGGTAAGACCAGCGTAGCAAAAGCACTAGCAAACGAATTGAACGCCTCTTTTATAATTTTATCAGGTGAGGAGATCTCTTCAGTAGGACCTTTTCAAGCCGGGGAAGTTATAGCTGAAAAGTTCCACATAGCTAGGGATAATGCACCTGCTGTTATCTTCATAGACGAGATCGACATGATAGCGAGGGTACGGGGTGAAAACGAGTGGAGGACAGCACTGACCGAGCTTTTAAACCAAATGGACGGAATAAGAGACAACGAAGATATAATTGTCGTGGGGGCGACAAATAGACCATGGGACTTAGACCCTGCAATACTTAGACCCGGAAGGTTTGATAAGATAATCTATGTCCCACCACCTAACTTAGAGGGCAGGATAAGCGTGTTGAAAGTGTTATGCAAAGGACTAAACGTAGACGACCAAACGCTTTATAACGTAGCAAGGATAACTGAGGGTTACACACCAGCAGATTTGAAACTCGTGGTAGAAGAAGTGAAGAGAGAGCTGTTGAAAGAGGGGGCCTCTACCGGTATATTGAGGACTCAAGTCACGTTTAACGATTTCGTAAAGGTCTTATCCCAAGTGAAGCCAAGTGTAACTCCAGAGCAGATCAAGATTTACGAGGAGTTTAAAAACAGAAAGTGGTAAATTATACTGCCTTTATAGAACAAGTCAGTCCTGCTGTTTTCTTCATGAATCAGGAGCAAAGTCATTCATCACCCAATAATAATCACTTTATTTCATTTTATGTTTGACACTGGAGAAGCCGATTCTCTTTATGGCTATCTATCGTGGGGCTTTATACTCGCTTATTGAACGTATTTCCGTTTGTCCCTACACTTTCATTTCAATCATTTTATGTTCAATCATGGTCGAGTGCAGGGACTTAGCCCTCAGCCACCTACCAAACCTAACGGTAGGTGGGTCATGGGACTCCTTCGAGCCCAACGGCACGGGGCCCACATCTCTGCAATCACTCCCACCCTTTTGGACATAGTCCACATCGGTGTGAGAGATCATCATATATCGACGAAAATTCGTTATAAACAGATATAAAAAGATTTCTATTAATGTGAAATAGGATTCAGCCCCACGTTAAGTACGGAAAAGGATAGAAAATCTAAGAAGAAAAAGTATAAAAATAGTTTTAATAGTCAAGACTTTATTACACCAGACTTAATCAGATAATCTCCTATCTTGAATGATATTAACCCCATTATAGCGCTCTCCACGAAGTATATCACGGTAAATATTTCATAAGCCAAAACTAAGTCGTGGAACGGAATTGCCCCATACAGCCCCACCATTAGTATACCGAAAACAACGCTCAGGATCCCCACTAAGCCCCCTACAATAGTCGTGTTCACCAACACCGCTCTCAACCCCCTAAAGCCCACCACCCACGATACGAACTCGTCTATAATACCTGCTATGACTAGTGTAGGTACCATAAATAATAGACCAGAAACCGCATAAAGTAGAGCGTTAAACAGCGTAAGGAAGATTACGCTGAACTTCTTGTTCATAGCTTGTAAACCAACAGAAATAAGTATTAGCGGAATTGTTAAAGTCACTATAGGGTCTAAAAATGAGCTGAGTGCATATGCCCCTATACTAAGGGCTAAAACTGCTGCCGATGCATAAGACGCTATAGAGAAGACAACCCCGTAAATTATTGTCCTCCTATCCATAATTGATTTATTGCTTGCCATAATTTTACAATTAGCGTAGTTGAATTTAAAATTGTGTTATGAGAAGTAATAAAAAACGCCATATAAAATGTTTAAAAAAGGTTAAAAAGAAAGTTTTCATCACGTACTAACGTTATAACACCATAACCTGAATAAGTCGACAAGTAAGCCTGCCTGATCCTCTGATTTTATAAGAGGGTATTATTAGTTATATAGCTGACGTCTCCCAGCAATGGAAGGCGGGGGAATCCCTTCCAGAGGGCTCATCGTTCCCACCATAGGTTCGGGAACTATCTAAACTGCTATCGAGCCCATTACCGTTTACAGAAAGAGAGTTAAGGGGCGGAAAGCCTCGCCAAGGGGACGGATAGCCCCTTATAGAAAGTTTTAATACTGTTTTTTCTAATTTTCACTTAGTGATGTTAACGACGCTCCTCCACAGCTCTATTGAGGACTTAATGTGAGTGAGAAGCATCTAGAATCCCTCTTCTCTCCAAAGGGACTAGACTGGATGAAAGTTCCTCCTCAAATGGGGGAGTTCTGACGCCCACAGCTCCATTATAATATCTCCAGACAAGGATGCCTCAAGGGAATAATATTTCCCTTGGTTAGGAGCGAAACCAGAATATAAAAAGATCGAAGAAAACATCGTACAATAATGATCTGGGAGTTGCCCACAAAGCATAGACCACAGCACCTTCTATTACAGCTAAAACATTGAATGAAAAAGGGATTTCTCTTTATCTTTTTCTCTTAAAAACTAAGAGTAACAGTACCGCTATTACTATCACAATTATGGCTAAGATAACGTAGTCCGATAAAGGGGTAGCGGCATGAGTAGTTGAAGAAGGTGAGAAAGTTTTCGAGAGCTCTGAAGTCGTATTTGTGGTAGTGGTTGAGGACAAGGAGGATGTTGTAGTACTAGTCGTTGTAGTGACTGTAGCCGAAGTAGATGAGACAGTAGTTGTTACTGTAGAGGTAGTTGTAGTGGTAGTGTTACTTGTTGTCACGGATTGGGTCGTGGACTGTGATAATGAAACTGTAGGTGTTAGAAAGGAAAGTGAGAAGAGAGTAATTGATAGTATGTGACTACTCTTCATTGAGAATGCCTGCAAACATAGGAAATAAAATCTTTTCGAAAGGTTACAGAATATTCTTCTCACTCCAATCGAAAGGGATCCGAGACTCGAGCTCTACAAAAATATTGTACAGCTTGTCATCAACTTCTAGCTCATCCCTACCAGTTAAGAGGTCACTATGTTCGCCTGGTAAAACGTTGATTATAGATTTGAGAGTTCTTAACCCGTGGCAGTCACCCTGCAGTCTTGGCAGGATTATCATAAACTCACCTTTGTTAGGACTGCTCTCGGTATTCAGAACACCCTTGACTTCTGTAGCGATAGCACTTCCAGTTAAATATGACGTCAATAATTCTAAGGTCAACATTAGATAGAACCCCTTTTCTCCCCCTAACGGTAGAATACCACCTTGTAACGCTTCCTCCGGGTCTGCAGTAATTTCGCCGTTTTTATTTACGGCAACGCCGTAGGGTAGTTTTTCTCCCTTCCTCTTAGCCTCAATTATTCTACCTCTAGCAATCGACGATAGAGCCATGTCTAGGACTACTGTCTTTTCACACGGTATTGCTATACTGAGCGGAGTCGTAGAGATTACTTTTCTAGTACTACCGGGCTTCACGACAGCAGGCTCTGCGTTACCGATCATTATAACAGGTCTGTTGAGTCGGGTTGACACCCTCCTAGTGTAGTACCCCAAAAAGCCTATATGGGAAGCGTTCCGCACTGCAATTATATCCGTAGGAGGTGATTCGGTGAGGTAATGCCAAACTAGTATTCCGATGCTGTGATTAGCATCATAAAGAACGGCGTTGTTTTCCCTCTTTACTTCCTTCAGTTCTACCCTCTTCTTAATTGTTCCCAGATCTAACCCCTTAACAAGGGGGACCAGCCTCTGAACTCCGTGAGATGAATGCCCCCTGAGCTCAGCCTCAATGAAATGCTTAGCTATTATATGAGGGTTCTCGACACCTCTTCTTTCTAGTATAGACACCATAAGACTCTCCAAGTCCTTTGCCTTGACCTTCACTACCGAAAATCACCTTCTAATATTAACCTTAGTCTTAGTTTAAAAACGAGTTGAGGAGAAAAAGTTCTAATTCCCTTTTTAAAGTTTCGAAACGCTACAGAAAGTTAGTATTAATCATCATGATAGTCTAAATCATTGACTGGGTTAAGAGTGGACAAATTGTGCCTTAAAAATTAGGTATTGAAGTAACTAACGGCTGATGACATAGGACTAGAAAATTATATTAATTTACTTAGAGTGTGGAGATAGTGTCGTCGTTAAGTTATTTATATTTGTATAACGAGTATTAC
>QEFN01000034.1 GCA_003086555.1 Sulfolobus sp. SCGC AB-777_G06
CAAGTCCCCAAGGGAATGCTACAAACTGAACCTAAACAAAACCACCACAACACCATTATATTAGTTTCAAGTCCCCAAGGGAATGCTACAAACAGAGAGGATAACATGGAAATACTTGAAAAGATTGTCAGTTTCAAGTCCCCAAGGGAATGCTACAAACACTACAACAGAACCTACATCATTATAGACATTTTCCCAGTTTCAAGTCCCCAAGGGAATGCTACAAACAAGCCCAACAGGAACATATGCTTTCCATGAGGCACCGGTTTCAAGTCCCCAAGGGAATGCTACAAACGAGGCTGACCACCATAATCGGCTACTTGTAAATCGTGGTTTCAAGTCCCCAAGGGAATGCTACAAACGAACTTGTTCTTTGAAAAACACCGGATATGTGGCTGAGTTTCAAGTCCCCAAGGGAATGCTACAAACCAATCAAAACCTCAGAAAGTCACGGGAACAAAAGAGTTTCAAGTCCCCAAGGGAATGCTACAAACTCTTGAAGGTGAGCTAAAATGAGACCATCTACAAAAAAGTTTCAAGTCCCCAAGGGAATGCTACAAACTACGAATAGTGTCACAGTATCAGCCAACGGTACAGCGTTTCAAGTCCCCAAGGGAATGCTACAAACACGAAATGGTGATTAGTATAGCTACACGAGGGGCAATGTTTCAAGTCCCCAAGGGAATGCTACAAACCAAGCAGTACTACGACTACAAGCAGTACTACGACTAGTTTCAAGTCCCCAAGGGAATGCTACAAACCGTATATAAGGAGAGAAAACCGAAAAAAGGAGGACTAGGTTTCAAGTCCCCAAGGGAATGCTACAAACCGATAGTTCTGCTTTTAGCTGTTGAAACTGAGCCTTCTGTTTCAAGTCCCCAAGGGAATGCTACAAACTATTTGGTCATTTTTGATACCCTCAAACACGTAATACGCGTTTCAAGTCCCCAAGGGAATGCTACAAACAAAATTTAGAATGGCATATTATGGCAAAACATTACAAGTTTCAAGTCCCCAAGGGAATGCTACAAACAAGCAGAATTGACATAAAATTAAACTATGGATACTTAGTTTCAAGTCCCCAAGGGAATGCTACAAACGAGAAGTGGAGAGCGTGTTAGTGTTACTGCATGCAGGTTTCAAGTCCCCAAGGGAATGCTACAAACTCAGTGAGCCTACGATGATCGCTATTATTGTTGTGATGTTTCAAGTCCCCAAGGGAATGCTACAAACGAAGGGGATGAAAGATGAGGGTGAACATATACTACGAAAAGTTTCAAGTCCCCAAGGGAATGCTACAAACTGTAGATACAGACTATTACACGTATAAGGCTGAACTTGGTTTCAAGTCCCCAAGGGAATGCTACAAACTAATCCAGGGTGAGGATTACGGGAAGGGCGTATGCGTTTCAAGTCCCCAAGGGAATGCTACAAACAGATACTTTTTAGCTGTGCTTTTTCTCTTTGCCATTTGTTTCAAGTCCCCAAGGGAATGCTACAAACTTTT
Source organism: Sulfolobus sp. SCGC AB-777_G06 (assembly GCA_003086555.1). The sequence goes on from QEFN01000034.1 coordinate 1,508, forward strand.
TTCCACAATTATACTATTGTTGTTGAGGTTTAGTTTCAAGTCCCCAAGGGAATGCTACAAACCCTCTTACCCTTACCGTGAGAGCTTACTCTTTTAAAGTTTCAAGTCCCCAAGGGAATGCTACAAACACTACTCCCCCGGACTCATGAAAGTTGATTTTTTTATAGTTTCAAGTCCCCAAGGGAATGCTACAAACTTCTCAGAACCGTTTTGTTGTTGCTAGTCTTTATCAGTTTCAAGTCCCCAAGGGAATGCTACAAACACAAGGATGTCCTCGTCGTACACCGATATCACCTAATGTTTCAAGTCCCCAAGGGAATGCTACAAACAAAACCTTTCTCCGCGGTTTTGCCTAAAAAAAGAAGAGTTTCAAGTCCCCAAGGGAATGCTACAAACCGGAAAGTAATAGGCTCCTTAAACTTAACATCAGCAGGTTTCAAGTCCCCAAGGGAATGCTACAAACTTTTTTCCTTTGAAAAGGGTGGAAAAATGGGAAAAGGTTTCAAGTCCCCAAGGGAATGCTACAAACTACCGGGTTTTTAACGAGAAAAATGAATTTTTTATTGGTTTCAAGTCCCCAAGGGAATGCTACAAACCAATAGGCGGTTTGGAATTCATAGGAAAAACCCTAATCAGTTTCAAGTCCCCAAGGGAATGCTACAAACACACTACCAGAATTCCCACAAAACCCGCAAGAAGTTTCAAGTCCCCAAGGGAATGCTACAAACACACGCGTCGTGTTATATTGTTTTTACAGATTTTTCCGTTTCAAGTCCCCAAGGGAATGCTACAAACTGGCAGAGAAAAATATAAATCAAGAACAAGAACAAATGTTTCAAGTCCCCAAGGGAATGCTACAAACAAACGTATTCGCCTGCAGTGTCATCAAAACTTACAACAGTTTCAAGTCCCCAAGGGAATGCTACAAACTTTTTATGCCCTCCCCCTCAGCAAGGCAAATAATTTTTCTGTTTCAAGTCCCCAAGGGAATGCTACAAACTATCTCCTCTTCTTTAGGGGCTAGCGTCCCGCTGAGTTTCAAGTCCCCAAGGGAATGCTACAAACAGAAAATGGAGGAAATTGAAAATACGCTGCTTATGTGTTTCAAGTCCCCAAGGGAATGCTACAAACATTCTTCTTGTCTGTAGTTATCCCAAAATATTCATGGTTTCAAGTCCCCAAGGGAATGCTACAAACTTATGCCCTCCCCCTTGGCAAGACAAATAAATTTTCTGTTTCAAGTCCCCAAGGGAATGCTACAAACACAAGAAAGAGAAACTCGATATTAACATCAAGGTCACGTTTCAAGTCCCCAAGGGAATGCTACAAACATTCACTCAAGTTTTTCCAATAAGAAGTAGGAATAAGAGTTTCAAGTCCCCAAGGGAATGCTACAAACGCCTTCTTCTAGTCCTCTTCTTCTCTTTCTAGTCCTGTTTCAAGTCCCCAAGGGAATGCTACAAACAAAGTCGTTACAAAAACTGAGGACGGTGATGAAGTGAGTTTCAAGTCCCCAAGGGAATGCTACAAACTGAAATATCGTGATGAGTTAGCGTAAACTGGGGAGTTGTTTCAAGTCCCCAAGGGAATGCTACAAACATGGTAAAAAGCATGTATAATTGTAGGATTGCCACAAGTTTCAAGTCCCCAAGGGAATGCTACAAACAAGCTTTCCTCCTACACTTTTGCTTACTGCATGCAGGTTTCAAGTCCCCAAGGGAATGCTACAAACTCCTTTTCTCGTGGGGGGGTGTGTAAAAAAATGAGAAGTTTCAAGTCCCCAAGGGAATGCTACAAACCAATTCGCTATTAATCGAAAAGGCGGGTCAGCAAATGGGTTTCAAGTCCCCAAGGGAATGCTACAAACCCCCAGAACCCAACTTCACCCCCAGAAGTAGACCGATAGTTTCAAGTCCCCAAGGGAATGCTACAAACGTTGGGGGAGATTTTTTATGCCTCTCCCTCAGCATATGTTTCAAGTCCCCAAGGGAATGCTACAAACGCCAGGGGCTCACTCCGTGGGGGGCGGTTGCCCTAGGTTTCAAGTCCCCAAGGGAATGCTACAAACTTTTTGGGGTATTCGAATGTGAGGGAGTCTTTTATGTTTCAAGTCCCCAAGGGAATGCTACAAACAATTATTAGATGGTTCATGAAAAAAGAACAAGAGGGAGTTTCAAGTCCCCAAGGGAATGCTACAAACCTTTAGTTTGAGCGGGCGGTATCTGATCCTCCTGTCCGTTTCAAGTCCCCAAGGGAATGCTACAAACTCTCGAAATTCCTAACAATCTAGCTATTTCACTTGGCGGTTTCAAGTCCCCAAGGGAATGCTACAAACATACCCCGTCCCGAGGGGTATACTCCAACCTTTATAGTTTCAAGTCCCCAAGGGAATGCTACAAACCAATATGGACAATTTACATAATTATTGTAATGTTTTAGTTTCAAGTCCCCAAGGGAATGCTACAAACATCATTTTTCCACAATTATACTATTGTTCTGAGGGTATAGTTTCAAGTCCCCAAGGGAATGCTACAAACCGTTTGCATCTTTCGTTATTTTTACCGTTATTATCGTGTTTCAAGTCCCCAAGGGAATGCTACAAAGAAATCTCTGCTTAAGCTCGTTAATGATAAGGCACTGTTTCAAGTCCCCAAGGGAATGCTACAAACATGAACTTTAAGGAGTATATCGGAAAAATGATCTACGGTTTCAAGTCCCCAAGGGAATGCTACAAACAGAGAACTGCTAATAACTTATAACAGCTGGGGATTCGGTTTCAAGTCCCCAAGGGAATGCTACAAACTCAGTAGCATACTCCCCGAGAATCTCCTTGAGAAGATGTTTCAAGTCCCCAAGGGAATGCTACAAACGTTACAACTCATAAATTCAAATTTAAATATGACAATGTTTCAAGTCCCCAAGGGAATGCTACAAACACCATTTGGTGTTATTGTAGAAGACCAACTTGTTGAGTTTCAAGTCCCCAAGGGAATGCTACAAACACCTGGCATATTCTATGCGACATTCCAATACACAGCAGGTTTCAAGTCCCCAAGGGAATGCTACAAACGAAGGAAAGGTAGTGAGTAGGGACTATATCGAATTCTGTTTCAAGTCCCCAAGGGAATGCTACAAACAACATATCTTCTAGACCCGTCAAACCAAAATATATCTCGTTTCAAGTCCCCAAGGGAATGCTACAAACACTTTTTTGGAATAAAATCATCAACTGGCGGTTCAAGAGTTTCAAGTCCCCAAGGGAATGCTACAAACAGCCTTAGCCTAGCTAAGCCTAAGCCTAGCTAAGCCGTTTCAAGTCCCCAAGGGAATGCTACAAACGTCTGGACACTCCTAAGGAGAGTGTTATTACTTTGGGTTTCAAGTCCCCAAGGGAATGCTACAAACGGTCTACCGCGTTTTTTCTAAGTCAGAAGAATTTTTTATGGGTTTCAAGTCCCCAAGGGAATGCTACAAACCAAATATATCAACACCATTCTACTTTGAACCACACCGTTTCAAGTCCCCAAGGGAATGCTACAAACAATTTGCAAAGTAAAAAAGGAAAACTCTTGAATTTTTCGTTTCAAGTCCCCAAGGGAATGCTACAAACTATCTCGATTTATGTTTATTTAGAGAATTAGAAGAAAGTTTCAAGTCCCCAAGGGAATGCTACAAACCCAAACCCTACCTCTGCCCCTTGAATACATGATGAGTTTCAAGTCCCCAAGGGAATGCTACAAACGACTTTTCTATGCTTTTCTACTTCATTCAAAATCCTAGTTTCAAGTCCCCAAGGGAATGCTACAAACACTGAATTCCAGGGATCTGTAGGATATAGAGTTAGTAGGTTTCAAGTCCCCAAGGGAATGCTACAAACAAATATCGTGATGAGTTAGCGTAAACTGGGGAGTTGTTTCAAGTCCCCAAGGGAATGCTACAAACAAACCACATGAAAGATTGCATAGTGTTATAAAATCTATGTTTCAAGTCCCCAAGGGAATGCTACAAACTCCTCTATAATACTTTCAATCAGTTCTTCATTTAGACTATAGTTTCAAGTCCCCAAGGGAATGCTACAAACGCTGACCTCTCTTTCCACCTTTTTGGTCTTCTGAATAGGTTTCAAGTCCCCAAGGGAATGCTACAAACCCAGTGCAAGAGTTTACTAAATACCCTTCAGGATTTCTTAGTTTCAAGTCCCCAAGGGAATGCTACAAACTCTAATTCTCTACCATCTTCACGTAAAGGAGTAGCGGAGTTTCAAGTCCCCAAGGGAATGCTACAAACGCGAATTTTTTCGAAGCTAAGTCCTCCAGGTTGTCCATGTTTCAAGTCCCCAAGGGAATGCTACAAACTACGTAAGAGCAAAAGTTTATAAATTTGTGATATCAGTTTCAAGTCCCCAAGGGAATGCTACAAACGAGAGTGAAAAAATGTTGAATGATCAAAAGCAAGAGAGTTTCAAGTCCCCAAGGGAATGCTACAAACAATTGTATGGGTCTGTTTATTTACGAATGCCCGTACTGGTTTCAAGTCCCCAAGGGAATGCTACAAACATAAAAGAGCTTAACAAATTCCCCGCTCTAGTAATAGGTTTCAAGTCCCCAAGGGAATGCTACAAACAATTACGGCATGGCTAATTATAGCGTCCATGTTTCCGTTTCAAGTCCCCAAGGGAATGCTACAAACCTAAAAGCCTTACAAGAAGCTTTTCTATGTCCTTTCGGTTTCAAGTCCCCAAGGGAATGCTACAAACTCATAGGGCGTAAAGGGTCAGGCAAATCATACCTAATGTTTCAAGTCCCCAAGGGAATGCTACAAACAAAGGCACGGCTTTCAACATTTATTTCCCTAACTGGTTTCAAGTCCCCAAGGGAATGCTACAAACCCTCCTCACTATTATCTTACTTTAGGCGTTTTTATACTTTGTGTTTTTCGGCAGTGATTTCTCACCTTGGCTATCCCTTTCACTGCCGAGGCAATTTTACGCTGATTTTAATATGTTTTAGTAGTAATATTTTCTTTCTCCCTTTCACTGCCGATTTCACTTCCTGCCTAATAAAATGAATAAAAATATATAGAATTAGAAAAAACCGAGCGTTTTTGGTAAAGTAATGTTTAAAAGTGCGGGATATCGTGTCAACTCTAACTCCTCCATGCCGTGGAATGCTAAATGTCCTCCACCCCATTCCCGCCACCTATTCAGGTTTACATCAGGTGGGCAACCGAGGTATCCAGCGGTCCCTTTAGGGACATTTATCCGAATTATTAGTCCCTTTGGGGAAAAAGGAGCGATAGGAGCCCCCTCCCATAGCCCCACAAAGTTCAGGGATTTATCAGCATTACTGTCAGCACTACTAAGGGGAGTTATAAACATACGTGTTTAAAGGGCGTAGGTTAAAAGTAACTTTCGTCAGCGTTACTAAGGATAATTATAAAGAGGAGTATTTACACGTGTGGCTATCTATCCCTTCTGTGGGATCTCCTGCCATTGGCATTGTTTTTGTGTAGCAGGCTACGATAAAGGAGTGGTTAAGTAATGACGTGTGCACATCGGTGTTTTACCGAGGCTTCTATCATTGATTATTTTTCTTCCATATTATCAATTTTCACCTCATCCTAAGCTATAGGTTACGACCCCTTAGGGTCTTTTCAACATTTATACAAAACCCTGATGAGAACATTGGGTGCCCCTTCCACATTGCCAAGTTAACATAACAGATGTCGTAAACTCGTTCTTAAGTCCAATGAGGGTACCGACAATCTCTCCTCAAGTTTTTTTTCGTAGAGAACCGACAGTAACTTCCAACCGCTTTATACGACGCGTCACGAAGAAAAGTATTAAGGGCTTTACCGCTTAAACAATTAATATGCTTTGTGTAGACGACCCAAAAAACTACTGTTCGCACCCGGATAAACTCCTTAAAGACCACTTAAAAGAGGTAGGAGAGTTGTCCTCCCGAAACATAATGGGGGCCGGGAGGTCCGACCTGAAGTCATTCGCCTTCACGGCCGGTGCCCTGCATGACGTTGGTAAGTTCACCCACAGCTTCCAAGAACACTTGAGAACCGGGAGGAGGTTACCTTGTTCTGACCACGCCTTAGTTTCTTCCCTGATAGCATACGGCGAGAGCAAGAGGTACCTAAGCGGTACCGACGAAGTGAAAAATAACGTTTACTCCCTCCTCACAATGCTGGCGGTATTATCCCACCACGGGGAACTGAAGGGGCTGACGACCCTGAGCGATCTCTTGAACAAGAAAGCTGAGGAAGTCGAGTCCGGTAACTCGTGCTTATCGGATCAATTGAGAGAACTGGAGAAAAAGTGGGACTACATTAAGTCCGAGCTGGACTTTTTAGACCTGCAAGTAAAGCCGTCCATCTCCCTATTGAAGGAGGCAAGGAAGTCCGTTTACACGGTCAGGAAGTATCTCTCCGAGCTGGTAAACGAACAGAAGTACTTCTGGGACTGGTACTTCGACGGGCTCTTACTTTTCTCTTCACTAATCGATGCGGACAAGCACAGTGCCTCGGAGACTCAGTACGTTAGCTCACCCTCTCTGGACCCGTCTTTACTTATTAAGTATGCTGAGTCCTTACTGAGGTCGGGTAGAGTACAACCTATGAGGGATGAACTCTTTAGTTACGCGGTGAGCACTCAGCTAAAAGACCCCATCTCTTTTCTCAACGCCCCTACGGGGAGCGGAAAGACAATTTCCGGTAGCATCTTAGCGTTAAAGAGATCTAAGAGGAGGGTAGTGTACTCCCTACCTTTTATAAGTATAATAGAACAAGCTTACGACGTATTACGGAGGGTTTACGGTGACTCCGTGTTAAAGTACCACCACCTATCGTACTTCCTCGATAACAAAGGTAACAAGCAAACGGACTTGGGTGACGAGTACGCGGACATGGAGAGGAAGTTGATGGTCGCAGAGAGCTGGGACTCCCCTTTCGTAGTGACCACTTTTGAAGCCCTTGTCAATACTATTTTGTCGTCGGAGAACTCCTACCTGAAGAGGTTACACAACTTGGCTAATTCTTCACTTATACTCGACGAAATACAAGCTATGGGTATAGAGGAGCTATACGTCGTGAAGGAGGCTCTGGAAGAGGCTGTAAAACGTCTGAACATTGAAGTACTCTTCATGACCGCCACTAACCCCTTCTGGGAAGGTTCTTCACCCGTGAAAACGAAGCCCAACAGATACGTGGTGGAACTGGAATTGGGGAGTACTGTGTCTCCCGAGGAGATGGCGGATTTAGCATGTGACAAGGGCGATATAATGGTGGAGTATAATACAATAGCCTCTTCCCTTAAGGGGTTCGACGTGTTAAAGGAGTGCACTAAGGGCAGTAAAGTTTACTACTTGTCCACACGTGTAGTACCAAAAGAGAGGCTGGAGAGGGTTAAGAAGATAATGAAAGAGAAGGGCAAAGGTAAGGGTGTGGTATTAGTCACGACACAGTTGGTAGAGGCCGGTGTAGATCTGGACTTCACGGAGGCGATGAGGGATTTAGGCCCCATAGATTCCATAATTCAAGCGGCGGGGAGGGTTAACAGGAACTGGGTCAGGGAGTCGGGCAAGCTCAAGGTGGTGAGGGTTAAAAGGGATGGGTTACCTACGGACTTCGCTTTAGTTTACGGTAAGCTGACTGAAGAGGTCACCCTGAACGCCCTTGAGGGCAGGTCGTCTTTTACGGAGGCTGAAGTGGAGGACGTGTTGAAGAAGTACTACGACGTGTTAAAGGTAAAGTTTAAGCCTTCGAACTCAAAGTTGAGATCTGACCTGCTGGGTAAAGTCACGGGACTGGAGTTCGATAAGGTAAAGTTGCAGTTAATAAAGGAGGAGCCTAAGTACACCGTGTTCGTGATGCTGGACAAAGAGGCGGAGGAGGTGTATGAGAGGTTGAAGGATGCGTTAAAGTCTAAGGGTTTCTCCAGAAGAGCTTTAGTGAAGGCGTTGATGGCTAAGGCTGAAAACTATATAGTGAAAACGTGGGAGGAATTGCCTTTAGAGCAGGACAGCGAACTCGGTTGGTATATAGTCAGAAGAGAGGAAGTAGAGAAATATTATGACGAAGAGAAAGGCCTTAAGTCGGAGAAAGACGAAAGTGCGATAGTCTGGTAATACGGTAAGTGTCTGACTTTCTTCCTGCACTGGAAGGTTCCCTTCTAAGGGGTTCATAGTTCCACCATCGATTCGGGACTGCATTTGGTGAGCTGTCGAGTGGCTCAGAGAGCCCCCACATGAAGATGGGACCTTAATTGTTGAGCTCTAGTCCCTTGATAGAGATACTGATTAATCCTCCCGTAGTCCCATTAAACTGGGGAGCGTCATTAGCGTCACTACGAGAAACTTTGGCAAAGAAGTATTTAAACAAGGGGTATCAATCTGGTGAGGCTTTCGGTCCCCTCAACCCCCTAACTTTGTAAAATAGATTTTCGAGATCGTGAACAGGACTGGAAAAGGAGTGGTTAAGGTTTACCGGCTACACTGTGATGTAAAGGTCAAGTTAATTTGTCACTTTCAACGACTCAATTCATCAACATTTGTAGTAACTACGGAAACTGATTAAACTTATTTGTTTGTCCCTCCAGTGTGGAGATAGTGTCGTCGTTAAGTTATTTATATTTGTATAACGAGTATTAC
>QEFN01000035.1 GCA_003086555.1 Sulfolobus sp. SCGC AB-777_G06
AAAATTAAAAACTTCTCGCTAATACCGACTTCTTGGTATTACCTCCCTAAGATTCCCATAACTGCTGTATAGGTAAATAAACCTTGGGGAGAATTTGCTCACAGAAGGTCTAGCCAAGTTGCATTTGACTTCTCTTCTAAATTCTCAATAATTCCAGCCCGACTGTGAGTAAAGCTTGCTATATTTCAGCCCTTGATTGAGGATTAACTTCTAACAATTTTTCTAACTAGAGGAGAATTTCAAACTCAAATACATTCTATGCGTTATTAAGGAGAAAAAATGAAAAAGATTTTCAACTACTTTTCTCTACCACAACCGCAGTTCCGTAGGCGATAATTTCGTCTATCGCCTCTGATAACTCGTTAGAGTCGAATCTAACGTTTACTACAGCATTTACCCCTAAGGCTTTCGCATAATCAACCATTCTCAGTAAGGCTTGTAGCCTTGCTTGTTCCGCTAACTCTACGTACTCTTTGATTTCTCCTCCTAGAAGGCTATGCAAAGAGGCAACTATGTTTTTACATAGGTACTATTATGAGGTGCTTTTCCTTTGAAGTCAAGGAGGGGAAATTTCTGCTGAAAGGAGTTGGGAGGTCTTCGTTCGTGGCGGAGAGCGACCAAAAGAAGCTAGAGGGGTTAGTAAATAAGATAGTTTCCTCAACTTTCCTTGAGCTGTTAGGCTGTAAATTTGAGGACGAGAATGGAAATTCCGTTAGTTTAGGGAAACAGCTCTTTTTAGTCCTCAGGGACGAGAGACTTTATCATAATCACTGGAAGGGGAATATTTATGCCGTAGAGTATAATTAAGTTAAATGCCTCGTTTTTAGCCAAACCCATTTCAACCATCTGCTCGGCTATTTCATAGTACTTATCTTTTACTCTTAGTGATACTATCTTCATGCCTTTATTTTACTAACAAAGTAATATAAAACTTAACTTCAATAAAATGCAACATAAGCTAATTACAAGAAAAAGAGGATTAGGGTCTATCCCTTAAAGAGGCTTTCCATCTCCTTAACTCTCTTTTGTAAGAATTTTCCTCACTTCAAGTTTAGAGCAATCTACTTTAGAAATTGTGTTATATCCTATTTTCTCGTATTTCTCGCATCTCAAGAAAATATTATGGTTAGGATTACTACTAACAACTTTGTTATATTTCTTAGCTATATCGTTATATTTCTCAACTAAATCCTTCTTAATAACACTACCTTCAAGTATTGCAGTTAGCATTTCTTTCCTCCTATGATGAGCAATGTCGAACCCTAAACTAATCTTATCAACTTTCCCCATAACTATTAAATCGTCCTCTAAGATATCGTCTATAATGCAGTCGGGTATTAAAATCGGGGATAGTGCAAGATAGTAATCGCCAGATAGATCTTTAGCTCTCACGTCGCAATGATCCTGAACTTCAATCTTAACAACCCTTCCTTCTCCACCAAAATTAACTACTATCTCGTTTGTTTTGCCGTCATCGCCCTTTAAATTCAGATTATCCTCTACGAATATTACGTAATTTACCTTCTTCTTGAAAGATAAGTACCTTGCAGTATATAGGTAGTGCTCTTTGACTATTTTCATTTGCCTATCTAAGGATATTCCAACTCTATCTTGAAAATTAATTAATTCAAATAGTTTATTCTTCTCGCCGTAGAAAATGTCATAAATTTCCTTTTCCCACTTTTCGTAACTTTCACCAGTACTTTCAAAAATTTTTGGCAAACTACACAAGGTTTTACTATCAATCAGAGCAAACAGTTTTCCCATCCTTAATGGATAAAAATAGCTTTCGTTACTCTCTACTAAGGTCCCGTAGATATTCACATCTTTAAGTTGTTCAGTTAATGTAGTAAGCCAATCCTCCTTTATGTTTCCATTAAATTTAATATATCCTAACATTCCCGCTATTGTCGAAGGTCTGGGAATTATTAACGACTGTGCTGAAGTATGAGAACCCGTGATTAAAGGTTCAAACTCACCTTGACTCCTAAGCATCAAGGGTTCTAAAGGTTTAATCACAACTTTCTTTACAACCACTATTTCTCACCTCCATAAATTATTCTAAGAGTATAAACTATATTTGAAATGAGATTTTGTGGAATTTTTACAAATTCATTGCATACTTTAAAACTAACGTCAAAAAGCTCATTATCAAAATTTACTCCTGCTTCTTCCCTCCTCTGCGAGTTCCTCTTTATCCAATATTTAATTACTTGATTAATAAAAGGCTCATACTCTTTGCCCAGTATAATTAAATCCTTATAATTTTCATAATCATAAAGTAACGAAGTGGAGATCTTTCCTTTATCTATCTTTTCCTTTAAATCCGATATTAAGTCCAAGATGGAGGCTATAGAGCTGAAATCCGATGTCGAGGACACTATAGGCCTCTTTAACGATAAGGGAATTACTGAGGTCAAGCCTTGATATCTAAATATCGCGACGTCTTTCTTAACGTACTTAAAGTCGCCTTCATACTTTGCTTTATACTTTATCATCTCTTTTCCTTCCTCGAGAAGATTATAAGAATCATTAACAACCATAGACAGCGGGTCTGCATAATGAGCTATAATAACTGAGTATGACCTCCCCACTACTGGCAACGAAGGATAATAAGCGTTATTAAACCTTACAAAGCCGTTTTCTAAGCACATATTGCATAACTTCTCATTATAACTCCCTGCAAAAGCCCTCCTGCTTTCCTTAACAAAGTTTAGGACTTCTCCCACCGGCAACATTGCGAGCAAATCGTCTCCTCCGGCGTATATTACAAACCCCTTGTGTTTGTTTATCAAATTCAATTCTGCTAATAATCCTCTGTTAAGAGCTGCAGAAATTGAAACGTGCCACGCGGGAGTAACTATAATTCTTCCCACTTTGAATATTTCAGTGAAATATTCTTTGCTAGCTCTAAATTGTTCATAGCATTTGCCAGGGTCTTCAATGCAGTTATGCATTATCCTGCTAACTTTAGTGTAATCATTATCTCCTAAGAGAGAAGTAATGATAGAACTTACATAGCTAGTTATTCTCCCGCTCCCAGCTTTTATTAGATAAAATTTAAGAATTTTATTAATTTCGTCTCTCTTTTCGCCTATATTTGCATAATCTCCAGAATCAATAATCCCAGACAAATACGGCGTAAGTTTACCCTCAAATAGATCGCCTAGGTAATCACTATCCGCCCTAACTAAAGCATAATAAGGAGAAGGAAAAGCAATTTCATGACGCTTAAATAATGATCTATAATTAGACCGCCTATCTTCATTAAACCAATGATTCTCAGGGTCTAGGCTTAAATTTATTCCTTTGTCCTTATTTTTATTAAACCAATCCCACATGGAGATTCTATTTTTATCACTATCACCACAAAAATCTTGTATAGGACCTTCTTCCTTGCATATTTCATCTTTCTTTTCAATTAACTTCTCAAGAATATCAATTGAGGCAATGTCGCTGGTGGACGGAATTTCGATCTCCTTTTGATCGTTCAGAATTTCATCGACAATGTCCTTAATATCGTAAAGGTCTCCCAAAAGTAATACTCTCAATAATCTCGGTTCAGTTCCTAAGGCTCTCTTTACCAAACACCAAGGACATAACCTTTCTCCAGGTGAAATTAAGCTCCTTAATTTCTTAGCGTCATTCTCGTCCTTAGCTAAGCCCACATTTACTGCTTTTTCCTCAAATCCTTCCTCTGAGGGCATTATAACTACTGCAGGCAAAACACCACAAGAAGTGCAGAATTCGTAACCTCTCTTCGATCTCTCGCCAAACTGAGGTAGATTTCCATCTTTAGTGAGCCTAAAGAGCTTCAGATGAGATTCTGGGGCTACCTTGATTAGCTTATCCTTCTTAAATTCACTAACTAATTGGCGATATTTTCTATCATAAACCTTCCAAGAATCTGGAGAAAGCTCATTGCTGGCAAAAATCTCGCCTTTTTCTACACTTACTTGCCTTACACGTATTTTCAAAGGAGGAATATATACAATATCCTCAGTTTTTGTTAATACATTACATACTAAATTCCAGAAGCTATCTTCTTTCCTTAAACTAGAGTACAGTTTTAACGCGTTGATGAGCTTCTTCCATGCTTTATCAAATTTATCGTTTATTACTGATAAAAAGTAATTGCTATCTTTTTTGGTAATTGAAGTATATCCATCTCCCTCTCTCTTAAACCCTGGCAAAATTAATGTAACTCTCCCGGGGATATTAGAATATGGAGGAATTCTCATCTTTTCAAAGAGTTCATCACCATTAAATATGTACCTAGTTACCAGATCCTTGATCTCATTAATTACATTCTCGTCTATTCTTTCTCTCCTTAATTTCTCTAGAATATAGAAAGCGTAGAACTGATTGAACCTTAACGACGGGAATATAACTACATCGGGTCCGTATTCCTCTATAAACCACGTTAAAACGTACCAGAGGAGTGAAGAGACTAGATAACTTGAAATCCATAGATCTCTGGTCTTCCTCCCCTTGCTTATGAAGTCTACTACTCCTACAGTATCTATACCCAGCAAATAGGCTTTCCTTTTATTTCCTCCTTGACCTTTAAACGTTAATATCCAATTCATCATTGCAGCAGTTGCATATAAATGATCGAAAATTGTGTGAGTAGGGTTTCTAGTTTCTGGCGGTCCAGTAGAATACTGTAAATCTATCCAAAGAAGTTCATAAATTAGGTAAAAAATTTGATACGGCAACATTAGATTAGGAGTTAATTTTGAGAGTAGTTTTATTAAAGAGTTAATAAATTGTTGACCGTAATCCCCTTTAGAAAATAATGGAAAACATAAATTGCTTATATTTAAACATAAACTAGGCTGTAATAAATTCTTTAAATATATATTATTCTCTCTAAATAAGCTAGTTTCACCATATACTATACTACCTAAGTATCTATCAATAGAAGATGCCAGTCTGTCCGCTCTCTTAACATACGTATCCTTAACATAGTTATCTATTGAATTATCTATCTTTGGAAAGACACATGATAAATTTGAGGCTATTATATGCGCCTCATCTTCATGGCCTATATATAAATGATGACCCTCACTTATTATTCTAGGCTTATTAGGTGGATCATGTAAGATAGCCGCAACTTTATATTTAACAAATTCATTTACACCAATTTTTGATGAACTACTCTTTTTCGGCATCTTACCTCACAACCTCCACTTTTGTTAATTCAAATAATGAATATCCAACAGAAGATCTAGCGCCTATACCTTTCATAATAACTAAGGGTAATGTGTCACAAATTGGTTTTCCTACATCTTCCCGCTTGTAGTATATTAGGAAGCGAAAAGTCGCTTTAGAAGCTATAGTTAAATGTATAACTGGCGTTGGTTGTGCATCAGCCTCAGACTTCTTCTTATTATAATGAGGTGTAATTACGTCTGGTACAAACAAGAAATTCTCAGACCTAGTAGGATATGCATCCGTAAAGTTCACATTACCTTCCCTCTCCTCATCGCCGAAAATTTCTTTAGCCTCTTGCTCGCCTAGTTTATCCTCAATATGACTTCTCACAATACCTTTAATTTCAGATGCAGGTATGTAAGGCAAGTTCATATAAGGATCGAAAGAAATCCCAGAGTCAAAAATCAGCTTACCTAAAGAAGTTGAAACTCCTATTAAAGTCCTCGTCCTAGTAGTTATCTCAACGTCAACTATCGTGTATTTTAACGACTTTAGTATTTCTTTGAGATTATCAAAATATTTCTTTACTTTTTCACCGTCTAATTTAAAGTTCCTTGAGACAATTTCAGCTACTTCCCTCTTAAATAGGCTTTTCTTCTCTTCGACATCTTTTAGGATTATAATGTGATACTTCAATAGTGGGTTATTAGCACTATAAGACTGGTTATTTGAAAGAAATTCTCCAAAGTTATTGTATACCACACTTGTTAAACTTAATGCCGAGAATAGGTTAATATTACATTGTCTTTCTTTAATTAATTTTAGAATATCAACAAAGAAATTAATTGTCATTTTAGATCACACAATAGGTTAATTTTTCTAATATGTATCTAACATAATTAATATCAACTTTCTCGAAGTAAGATGAGCTAAGAATATAACTTATAAGATAAGAATTGTTTGAGTTATCGCTAATTAATTTAAACCTTAGTAATGAGTTCCTATGCTTATATCGAAGTATGTAATTGCTCATGAATGAACACCCATTAGGTGAAAAGTCTACTATATTGAATGATGGAACAGTCTTACGAGTTTTGCGAAGATAGTTTTTGATAGATCTTATATCTTTTTCGCCCACTTTCCTATATCCTCCAAAAGCTATTAGGAATAATTTTCTTTCATATTTATTTGTAATAATAGATTCGATACAACAACCTTCTGATGAAACAGCTTTATAAATATTAGCTAATACGCTCTCTTTATCGTTTATCTTCCTGACCTCAAATAAGTCGCTATTTATAAAATATACAACATTTTTCTTAGGATTTATTACTGATAGGATATTTCCAACGTATAAGATATCACTACATGAGTTTTTAATACAATCTAAAATGGACTCTATTTTGCTTTTCAATTCGTTTCCACTAGAAATAGTAAGAAAATTCTTAGCCAAATCTTCTATCTTTTTGCATATGCTATCATCATAACACTTAACATCTACTATTGATAAACCACCAAATCCTCTACTAGTTTTCCTACCAATTCCTCCTAACAGTATAAAAACCAATAGACTATGTAACGCAAACTTAAGCTTAGCATCAAAATTTTTCTCCTTTTCGCTATTCTTATCTAGATAAATGTTAAGAGTAAATTCTACTTTTGGTTTAATATTAAAGTATTCTAAGTAATCTGTAACTAGATTATTTAATATTTCCTTAATCGTCTCCTCATTAAAAGACTTAGCGATGTCTACATAAACTCTCTTAAAACCTAATAATTCGAAGGTGAGTAACTCATTATTATTAACTAGACTCTCAATTTCGTTTACGTTTAAATTAGACTTATACGCTAAAGGAATTCTATTACATATTTTTTTCCCTTCTTTGATAACTAATTCGTTACCGCTTATATCAAAAGTCGTCCTTTTACAATTCTTTTTCCTTAAACAATTTACAGTAGAGCATTCTTCTTTCTTATCTAACTCTGTTTCGAATCTATTATTACATCCTTCAGTTATTACCTCTAATCTCACTGCAGACTTCTTGTTCTCACTTCCAAAAACGTCTTCAAATAACTTATCTATAGAGTCGTAAGTGTAAAGCTTTCCTTCTTTCACATAACTTACTGTATTGAATAAAACCCTATTCCACCACCTCCATAAACCCTTAATTTCAGTAGGCCTAACGTTCTCTTCATAAAATTCGTTTATACTATGCCTATTATAACCTCCGGTTAACGGATAGATAGCCTTTAGCCTAAAAGACATTAACAACTCCTCCATTTACCTCGCCTCTATTATAGCCTCAGCCAATCTCTTTATTGCCATTAAATATCTCTTTATCCTGGCGGAAATTATAGGAGACAACTCATACAACGTGTTTATAATTTCTAAACGGTTACACCTGAGTTTATCAATTAGAAACTTTTTACCTATAATGTTTCTCTCAGACAGATAGTACAGAATGACAAACAAATAGGCCATATAAGAAGCCTCATCGCTACTACCCAGATCAATGCTCTCAGAAGAGGGAGAATTTAATAACGCGGTTAGTTTATCTATCTTATCATCATTCTCTAACCCAGCTTTTGATATTATGTAAAACAACGTGGGGATGAACCCAGAAGTATATATCTCCTCCACCAAATCCCTAGCCCTACTTCTAAATTTACTCCTAGCTTCTCCTTTTAGAGAATTTAATACCTTATTGAACGCGTCAAGAGCTAACTTATAGTCGTCATAAGACATCTCTTCCCCACCTTAACTCAACTATTCCCTTTCCTATGGTCTCCTTACCGCCAAGAATAACGTATTTCAGCTTCCTTAAAATACAGCTGTCAAATATTGCATTCTCCTTACTTTCCTTGCCTAAAAATGCTGAAAAGAATATAGTCCTCATCGGTACGTATTCCTCAGACCACAAACCACCGGTTACCACAGTTTTCTTATCCTTATCTATCCTTATCCTCCTAACCCTAATTAAAGACCTATTGATTACCTCCTTCCCTATAGAATCTTCTAGTACCAGTAATGGAACATCATCACTTTCCAACCCTTCCTTGTTTACCTCATCGCTTACTAGGTTAGTTATGTTGGAAATTTTAACGTCATGAGCCTCCTCCAATTCAACGTGAAAGTCCTCATTTAAAATAGCGGTCTTCAAACTGCTGCCTAGCGTAATGTTCTTTCCTTCATTACGAAGTATGCTATCACCTTCATTACCAAGTATTCTATCAATAGTAATTTGCAAATTACTGAAGGAAGCGTTAGACAATTGAGAGATCGAGTCCAAATACGATTTAACCTTCTTTAAGAGCTCATATGTGGTAACGTAAACCCAAACGTGAGGTTTTGGGCTATCAATTTCGATAATCCTTGAGGGTATAGCAAAAAGTATTGCGTCCAAAAAAGTACCTAATGAAGCTTCCTCAGGGTTTTCATCCTCGCCTAGTACCTTATAAATCAAGTCTTTAGTATGTACAAATTCCTTTAAAAGAAATGACTTTATTGCCCCCTTCAAGCTAGAAGCGTAAATTGTCGGATAGCCTAGCTCGTCCCTCTGAAAAGGCAAGTCTATTTCCTCATCTACAGATGAGCCAGAACCTACGTGAAGATGAGTAATAGCGTAAATAAAGAACGGTTCAGAAATAGTGTAATAAGGCATAGAGGTTCCTTCCAATTTATATACTATAATAATTGATTATATCACTAAGTTTCTCTACTAGATTATCGATAGCTTCATTAGGAATATCATATAGTTTAGCAATTCCTTCTATTTTCTTTTTAAATTCTTCTATTTCATTCTTATTACCAATGTTTAAGGAACGATAATTAGTTTTTCCTACTTGTTTTGATTCAGTTATTAAATTAATCTTTATGATGTCATTCTGAAGATTAACTTTAGATTTCCTTATAAAATATAATTTGTTCATTACTTCAGCTTTGGAAAAAGAAATTACTTGTATAGATGGGTTTTGTTCAGATTGCTTTTTTTCACCTTCTTGTTTAGGTAGGTCTTGTTCAGATTTCTCAATTTCACCAATTTGCTCTATTTTACCGTTTACGAGAATTCCTTTAACATAATCACAAGGGTCTAATGTATGAACTAACCCTAAACTATTTTCATCTATAGCATATCCGGTAAGAACTAAAATATTATAAATATCAACCTTATTCTTATTTTCCTTATTCTTATTTTCATTTATTTTAGTAATATGATTATTATTTGAAATTTTAATTTTAATAGGGAGCCTATTTTTACTTGTGGTACTATTTTTACTTAAAGTAAAAGTGTGAGTTTGTTCATTATACTCATAGTTTACATCATTTACTAATGGGATGAAGACGTATTCATTAGCAGTTCCACTTTCCATAATTTTGAGTATACTTGATAATATATAAAAATAACAGATTCCATAATACGAAGTTATCCCAAGGGAACTTCATATGCTTTTCCTACGGAAATCTATATAAACTAAACTATTCACGTCATTAGGGCGGTAAAGTACTGTAATATAATATAAAACTTAATATATATGTTTATCTTTACGGATATAATCAGATTAATAATATATTATGGTAATTAATTCATTTATTAATTTTATAGTAATAAATAAAATTAAACCTATCCGCCTATGCAGTAGATTAGATCAATTATCAAATCTATATTATTCAGTAATATTCGCTAAGTTCGACTAATAAGATAGTAAAAAGAGTTTACACTCACATATTCAGTGTGGAGATAGTGTCGTCATTAAGTTACAAATTCTGGGATTAACCTTCTCTCCCATAAGACTAATGCTATGGAGTACATCATGCTACGAATGCTCCTATTTACTGCCTTCGTTGCCCTCTTGAATCTAATTAGCCTATCCCTTAATGAGGAATGAAAGGACTCGTTAGGGTTAACTGGCGAGACAACCGTGTGGTCTTTCAAC
>QEFN01000036.1 GCA_003086555.1 Sulfolobus sp. SCGC AB-777_G06
GTAAATGCCATTCCGTCAGATCTTGTTAACATGAAATCAACGATATCCTTTCCGCTCCCTGTGATGTAATTCACCACACCCGGTGGAAAACCGGCCTCTAACATTATTTTAACTAAGTTGTATGCGGAAAGTGGTGTGTCGGAAGATGGTTTTATCACGACTGTGTTCCCAGTAATCACTGCCCCGAGGGCCATAGTAGTAGTTATTGCCAACGGGAAGTTGAAGGGAGCTATTACAGCCCAAGATCCGTAGGGCTTCATCACTGAGTACGAGTGTTCATTCTTATACATCCTTGAGTCCATCTCGTGCTCAAAACCCCTATTAATCTGGAGGATGTAGGCGTAGTAGTTGAAGTAGTCTATAGTTTCGTCAACCTCAGCTATAGCCTCGTATCTGTTCTTACCATTTTCGAGGGTAATAGTAGCAGCTAACTCGAACTTCCGCCTGCTAATCAGCTCAGCAGCCCTTTTAGCCGTTTCGACCCTGTCTTTCCATGACGTCAGCCTCCAACTCTTAAACGCTTCTTTTGCGGCCTTGAAAGCTTTATCTATGGCGTTTTCATCAGCTATCTGAAACCGTCCTATGAGAATCGAAGCGTCTACAGGAGACCTGACTTCGAAAGTCTTACTTGTCTTTACTTCCTCTTCTCCTATTATCAGTGGGTACTCTTCTCCAAGTCTTACTCTCTCTAATGCTTTCTCAAACTCTTGGTGGAACTCCTCCTCCCTACCTTTATACTTAGCTATAGTGTTTTCGTTTATGAATACCATATCTATAATTATAGATAACCGGAGATAAAAATGTAGTGTTGTACGTTGTTTGGAAAGTTTAACGAGAAGAGCCTAAGCCGATCGCATACCGATCTTAGGACCTTCAGTTGACATTTTAAAGTAAGTAAACACATAATAATTTATGGACACGATAGAAGAAGCGTATTCAATAAGACTCGTTTCAGAAGTGAAACTAAGTCAGAAGGGTCTATTACATACCGAGACATGGATAGAAGGGAATGAGTATAAGTCAAGCATCTACCTTGATAAGAATAGGATTACTTTCGGCGGAAAGGAGTCCTTACCATCGATCAACGGAGAGGATCTCTACTACGTTTTAAACGGAAGAACACTTGTCAAGCAAAGCCCTTACGGAGAACCTAAGAGACTCTTTACTCTCGGTAAGATACATAAGTTCGTCTTCCATAAGGACGGGATTTTAGTCATAGGAGAAAAGAAAGATAAAAAAGAAGGCCACTTCGTGGCTAAAAAACTGAAGTATAGGTTTGACGGAAGAGGTCTACTGAGAACTAGGATGTCCTTGTTGTTGTTTGACGGAAAAGAAGTTAAGACACTTGTTGAAGGTGACTTCGACGTAACTGACGTTGCAACTAACGGAAAGAGGATCGTGATCTCTGCTACAAAAGAAAACGATGATGTGGGTCTATCCGACATTTATGAGGTTGAAGGAAATGAATTAAGGAGAATCACAAGAGGGGAGGGGAACATAACGGCTGTTGCTATGAATGAGGACGGTCAAATAGCCTATCTGGGACACCGAAAGGGTAAAACACCATGGGCAGCAAAAGAAGTAATACTACCAGAGGAGGATAAGAGTTATCTGTGCGGAAATTATTGTGGTAATAGCGTTCTCACTGACTTGTTCGACGGTGCAAAGGAGAAGTTAGTCTTTAAGAGGGGAGAAATAGTAACCACTGGTCAAGTCGGAGCTAAAACAAACGTTTACAAAGTTAGTGATAACAAGGTGGACCAACTGACAGATGGGGATATGGTAGTCAGGAGTTTCGATTATCTAGACGGAGAACTGGTTTATGTTTATACCACTCCTGAAAAGCCTTCAATAATGTACTACAAGGGAGAGACATACGACCCTAACCCCTCAGTCAGGGGCTTAAAGCCTGAACTGGTTAGGGGAGATGTTGAGGGTTGGGCTATAATAGTGGACAAGCACGCTCCGACGATACTCTTTATTCACGGAGGGCCACACACTGCTTACGGGTACTCCTACTTCATAGAATTCCAGTTTTTCGCAAAACACGGGTTTAACGTAATATACTCAAACCCTAGGGGTAGTCAAGGTTACGGTGAGGACTTTGCTAAAGCATGTGTAGGTGACTGGGGAGGGAAGGACATGGAGGACATCTTAAACTTCGTTAGAACTGTCAAAGAGAAATACGAGCTGACGGGTAAGATCGGCGTTACCGGGGGATCTTACGGTGGGTTTATGACTAATTGGATTGTCACAAAGACCGATATGTTCTCTGCGGCGATTAGCGAGAGGAGTATATCTAACCTCGTCAGCATGTGCGGTACGAGTGACATAGGCTTCTGGTTCAACACTGTAGAGTCCGGTATTGACGACCCGTGGAAACCTGAAAATATGGATAAGTTAATGAAAATGTCTCCCATATATTACGTAAAGAATGTCAAGACGCCTACAATGCTAATACATGGAGAGGAAGACTACAGATGTCCCATAGAACAAGCAGAACAGTTCTTTATGGCGTTGAAAATGAATGGAATCGATAGCGAACTGGTCAGGTATAAGGGTGACGGTCACGAACATGCGAGAAGGGGTAAGCCCAACAACATGAAGGATAGGCTTAGAAGAAAGCTAGACTGGTTTAACAGATATTTGAGATAGGTGACACTCCACGTAAGATTCCTTCGTTCTCGATATAAACAATTCATATACTCTCTTTAAGTTTATGAATAATGTCAGTTTTGATTATTCGTAGTGTCTTCAACATGTGTTCGAACCATATACATCCTAAAACAAAACCGATTCTAAGGAGACATTATGTGGTCGACCTAATTAATTAAAATATGTTTAAATGAACATTTTTTGATTTTGTAACAATTTAATCAAGAGATAAGCAAAGTATTTAATAAATTTCTTACCATTACCATATAATGTATCCACCCCAATTAGGCTATTATAGACCGGTCAGTCTTAGTGACGCCTTAGACTTCTTAAGCAATGAAGATGTTAAGCCCTTAGCAGGAGGTCAGAGCTTAATACCTATGTTAAAGTTTAGAATATTAAAGCCTAAGTTTCTACTGGACTTAAACCCTCTCAAGGAACTAAATCACATCTCGTCAGGAGATGAAGGTGTAATAATAGGTGCTACAGTGACACATGCCAGCTTGGTTAAGAGCGGTATAGCGAGGATAGACTTGCCTCTACTTCACCAATCGGCAAAAAAGGTAGGTGATATGCAAGTCAGAAATATGGGTACTATAGGTGGTTCGTTAGCAAACGCAGACCCATCGGCAGATTATCCTGCTGTAGTTACAGCTTACAACGCTAAGTTAAGGTTACAGAGTTCGAAAGGCGTGAGGGAGGTAGAGGCTAAGGATTTCTTTAAAGGGCCCTATACAACCGAGTTAAGGGAGGACGAGCTTTTAGTGGAGATCATCTTCCCTAAACTTAAGGGATACAACTATAAGTACGCGAAAATAGTGAGGAGAGCTGGAGACTACGCATTGATTGGAATGGCTGTTTTAGCTAAAATAGACGGAGTAGTAAAGGATATCAGAATAGCTTATACCGGTGTTTCCGATAAGCCGTTCAGACCTTACGAGATAGAGAAGTCTTTACTCGATACTAAACCTTCTGAGAACGTAATTAGGGACTTCGCAGAAAAAGTGGCCTCTCAAGTGAACCCTCCTTCAGACTCCAGAGGATCTTCCGAGTACAGAAGAAAGGTGATGAAAGCTCTCACGGTAAACACCCTAAAGGAGGTGTTAGGTATTGTTAGTTAGACCAGGGGAAAAGGCAAAAATTAAAATAAAAGTAAACGGGATATGGTACGAAAGGGAAGTAGAGCCTAGGCAATTACTAGTCCACTTCCTGAGAGATGAACTAGGGCTTACCGGTACTAAGATAGGATGTGATACATCAACTTGTGGTGCGTGTACTGTACTCCTCAACGGTAAGAGCGTTAAGTCTTGTACAGTGCTTACAGTCCAAGCTGACGGTGCTGAGGTGACTACCATCGAAGGGTTAGACGCAAAGGAGCTTAAAGAGGCATTCAAGGAGAACTTTGCCCTCCAGTGCGGCTACTGTACTCCAGGAATGATAGTTCAAGCTCACTACCTCCTCAAGGAACATCAATATCTCTCGGAAGAGGAAATAAGGGAAGGTATTCATGGTAACATCTGTAGGTGTACTGGATATCAAAACATAGTCAAGGCAATAAGGCAAGTTGCAGGAGGTGACGGTCATGTACACGGGTAAACCAATAAAGAGGTTATATGACGATAAGTTCGTCAACGGTAAATCAACTTACGTAGATGACATACAGATATCAGCTTATTTTGCGGGGTTTGTCAGGAGCCCTTACGCACACGCGCTGATTAAGTCTATAGACGTAAGTGATGCGCTAAAAGTCCAAGGGATAGTCGCCGTCTTCACGGCAAAGGACTTAGAGGTTAAGGAAGGTATAGGAATATGGACTACTTACGAAGATCCTAAGTTATGGAAATTCGTAAAAAGGAAGCCGTTGGCGGATAAGAAAATTAGGTATGCCGGAGAACCTGTGGCTATAGTGATAGGAACTGATAAGTATTCAGTGAGGGACGCTATAGACAAAGTAAACGTTGACTACGAGAGATTACCTGCGATAGTTAAGATGGAAGATTCCTTAGAAGATAAAGTGATCATACACGAGGAGTTAAAGACTAATGTAGCTTTTGACCGGACTTACAGTGCTGGAAACATAGAGAACGCCTTTAAGAACGCGGACAAAGTGATCCCAGTCGAGATAACAAACAACAGACTCATCCCGTCACCCATGGAGCCCAGAGGCATTATAGCTAGATATGAAGGAGGCTCCCTAACGGTATGGTACTCTACACAAGTTCCCCACACAGCTAGGTCAGAGTTCTCCAGAATTTTTGGCATTCCATCCAGCAAGATAAGGGTCATAATGCCCGATGTAGGAGGAGCTTTCGGAAGCAAAGTGAATATTTTGCCGGAAGATATAAGCGTCATAGCCAGTGCTATAAAGTTGGGGAGACCAGTAAGGTGGACAGCGACTAGGAGTGAGGAAATGTTAGCCTCTGAAGCCAGACATAATACCTTCAAAGGGGAAATTGCAGTTAGCAGAGAAGGGAGATTGTTAGGAATTAGAGGAGACTTACTGGTTGACTTAGGAGCTTATCTAA
Source organism: Sulfolobus sp. SCGC AB-777_G06 (assembly GCA_003086555.1). The sequence goes on from QEFN01000036.1 coordinate 5,181, forward strand.
CTTATACTGCCCCTCTACAACCAGCAATTATTCCTTTAATGATCCCGGGGCCATATAAGGTTAGAGATATCCATATAAGGAGTAGGGCAGTTTACACTAACACCCCACCCATAACAATGTACAGAGGAGCAAGTAGGCCAGAAGCTACATTCATAATAGAGAGAATAATGAGCATTATTGCCGACGAGTTGAAGCTAGACGACGTGAGGGTCAGAGAAGTGAACATGGTAAGGACGGACGAGATGCCGTATACGAACCCATTCGGCTTGAAGTATGATTCTGGTGATTATTTAGGCTTACTGAGGGAGGGACTGAAAGCACTCAAATATTATCAGCTTAAAGGATGGGCTGAGGAGGAGAGAAAGAAGGGCAGGAAGATAGGTGTAGGGATGGCATTTTACTTGGAGATCAGCGGTTTCGGGCCTTGGGAGTTTGGTGAAGTCAGAGTATCCGAGACTGGAGACGTATTAATAATAACCGGAGGAACTCCCCACGGTCAAGGTACAGAAACCGCAATCGCCCAGATAGTAGCTGACACTTTGCAGATAGACATTAATAGAGTCAAAGTGGTCTGGGGAGACACTGAAATTGTCGCTGCAAGCATGGGTACTTACGGGTCGAGAACAGCCTCGGCTGCTGCGAGTGCTGCACTTGTCGCTGCAAAGGAGGTATTGGAGAAGATGAAGAGGACAGCTGCTAAGATTTTGAACGTGGATGTAGAGGAGGTCGCATATTCCAATGGAGAGTTCAGTGCAGGTGGTAAGAAAGTTAGTTGGGATGAAGTAGCTGCATCCTCTTATGCCTCAAATGAACCAGGTATTTACGCTCAAGTCACTCTGCCCGGAGATGTTACATTCCCCTATGGAGTTCATGTGGCAGTAGTTGAAGTAGACGATTATGGTATAATAAAGGTAATAGACTACAAGGCTTACGATGATATAGGTGTAGTGATAAATCCGGCTTTAGCTGAGGGGCAAATTCACGGTGGGGCTACGCAAGCTGTAGGACAAGCAACATTAGAAGAAGCTATAATTAACGACGATGGTCAGTTAGTTGTGACTTACGCTGATTACTTTATACCAACGGCTGTTGAGGCACCAAAGTTTGAAAGTCATTTCGTAGAAAAACCACATCCATCCGCGTATCCCACTGGGGCAAAGGGAGTTGGTGAAGCCGCACTAATAGTTGGACCAGCTGTTATAGTAAGGGCTATTGAGGACGCCACTGGAAAGAGGTTCAATAAGACTCCCGTAAGACCTGAAGACGTAATTTAGCTTGATTAAATTCTTTTTTCTTAAACAAACTGTATCCAGTATAATATTTTATTATACTTTTATTTTATAGTTAATAATCGTCATATGATTTGAATGATCTACCAAGATAATTTATATATCTTCTCTTTTTAATCCTTTTCTATTTATCGAAGTTTAAAAAAGTTTTAACTTTGTAAATAATTGAAGATTAAAAAGATTTATTACTTTTTATTAGAAAAACTTAAATTTATTTTTTAAACAATTTTAAATAGGTGAGTTAAAAGGATGGCTAAAACGGAGTTAGATGAAGGAAATTCAACGAGAATGGAGTACATATGGCCTATACGTTTCGCTGTAGGTTGGATGTTTTTAGACGGTGGTTTAAGGAAGGCTGTACTAAAGCCTGAAAAGTTAGACCCTAACTCATCTTCATTCGTGGGAGGAAAATTAGTGAATTTCCTGCCACACGCTGGTCCGTTTAAGCCTTTCTTACTAATGACTCTAGAGAACAGAACATTAGACGTAACATTCCTCACTGTCTTCAGTTATGTCGAACTACTTGTGGGGATTATGATAGTGATCGGGTTGTTAACAAGATTGGCGTCACTAGGCGCTCTAGCAATGTCTGTGGGTTTCGCTCCAGCGTACTGGTTAGGTTCCACATGCGAAGACGAGTGGCAAATCGGTGCTCTATTAACAGCAGGTTCAATAGTACTAATGCTAACAGCTGCCGGAAGAGTGTGGGGATTAGATCACTTCCTCTATAAGAAGTTCGGAGATAGACCGATAGCTAACGTACCGATACTTAAGTGGATAAAACTGTGGTGAAAAGCATGGAAAAAGCAGTTGTTCTTGGCTTAATTTTCAGTATCTTGGTAGTGGGCTGGATACTAGCTACTGGTCAGTGGGCTTATGGAAACGTAGTAGGGCCTTTAGTAAATAACTCAAAATTACCGAAGCTAGAGATCACTTATATAGACGCTTATAATACACCTCAGGGTCTATGTCTTATAATGAACATAACAGATATCGATGGTCCGGACGCTTACCCGGCTTCCGCTCCGCTAATGGAGATATACAATGCAAATCACACGTTTATGATGTTCCTAAACTCTTCACAGATATCTAACGATACCGTGAAAATAATACAAGCCCCGTGGAACGCGAATAAAAAGGACACCGTTAACTGGTATTCGGGATTCGTAGTAATATTGGGAAGTGAAGGACAGTTCCACTTATTAATAAAAGGAGTACACTTAGCCCCCGGTAATTATTTCGTGAAATTATACACACCAGCAATATCTACCGGTAGTGAAGCAGTAACGAGCTTTACTATAACCTCATAACTTTTTCTTTTTTTTTTTTAATTTATCCTCACTTTTTTCTCTCGCTTTACTTTTTTTACTTTTTCTTTACAATCTTTTATGATGGAGAATGAAAAAATAAACATAATAGTTGATATGTTATTGTCTTCAGTAAACGCTATAGCTTTCACCGGTGCTGGCATCAGTACAGCTTCAGGTATACCGGACTTCAGAGGGCCTAACGGTCTTTGGAAAAAATACTCCCCTGAGTTGGCGAGTATAGAGTACTTTGAAAGGGATCCCAAAGGTTTCTGGGAGTTTTACTCGACAAGGATGAGGGGGCTATTTGAAGCGAAGCCTAACCCTGCACATTTTGCTTTAGCTGAACTCGAGAAGATGGGGCTAATAAAGTACATTATTACACAGAATATCGACGGTCTTCATCAAAAAGCTGGTTCAAAAAGCGTGATAGAACTTCACGGCACTATGAAGAGGAGCTTTTGCTCTTCTTGCTTCAAGTCTTACGATTCGTCTGAGGTTCTTATGAAAATAGACGAGGGAGAACTTCCTCCTAAGTGCTCATGTGGTGGGATTATTAGACCTGATGTCGTACTCTTCGGGGAACCAGTTAAGGAAATAAATTACGCATTACAAATTGCTTACGATTCGGACTTAGCTTTAGTGGTAGGTTCCTCTCTGACTGTGTATCCAGCAAATTTGGTTCCACAAGTCGTAAAGGAAAGAGGAGGTAAATTGATAATCCTAAACATGGAGGAAACGCCTCTGGACTTTATTGCAGACGTTGTTATAAGAGACTCCGTCGAAAAAGTCCTACCGATGATAGTTGATGAAGTAAAAAGGCAGACTGGTTTGGTGTAACTTTCAGGATTCGAAAGTGGTAACTACTGAATGTCGCTTTCGTCCTTGTTTGCTTCCTTTATCTTGTCCATTACTTTTTTTGGTAAAGCATAGTCCTCCCTCCTCTCGTTTATTCTCCCCAAGAGGACTATGCCCTTTCCCGGGACTATGTCAATTTCCCAAACATACTTATCATGATTTGTCTGCCTCATCTTTTCTATAACTACATATCTATGTAGCATTCCATCTCTTATTACTCTCCTGAACCTGATAATCCCATCAGCTACGTGTTCAACTCCGAATCCGAAAGCTTGGGACGTAGTTATTGCGTATTGTGACGTAACGAGAATTGTAAACCTCCACTTGTTAAGTACTCTCTTCAAGTAGTAACTTATTTTTCTTGCCATTGCCGGTTTATCTAAGAAAAGTGCAGATACTGAATCGATCACTAGTCTAGCCCACCCAGAGCCTAATTTTTGCTTAGCCTCTATCACTTTTTGGACTAGTGACTCTGGTTCTAACTCCGTTAAAGACCACTCGTCTTCCCTTTCCTTCATTAACGCATCAATTATTATCAACTTCTTTTCAATATATTTTTCGAGATCCCAGTTAAACATCTTGGCTTGCCTGACTATGGAGTCCCTGCTCTCTTCCGTAGTAACGTAAATTGCAGGCTCTCCATTGACAAGTCCTTCGTGTATAAAGCTGAGGGAGAAGATTGTCTTACCCGTTCCGGGTTCACCAGTCAAAGCTACAAAGAACCCCTGCGGAATGCCTCCCTCGATAAGCCTGTCAAATTCATGAATACCAGTCGACAGCCTGATCATAACTATTTATTTTGAAGTAATGGAATAAATAATTGCCTTTTGATAAAGGTATTAAGGAAAAAGGAGTGTGGACAATAATTTTGTTAATCTAAAAATGAATTATTTGAATTGTTTGTGCTTTATTAATAGAACGTTGATGATAATAC
>QEFN01000037.1 GCA_003086555.1 Sulfolobus sp. SCGC AB-777_G06
AGGAGAGGCAACAAGATGTCCCAGAAATTATTCCAACTGTAGGTAAGACTACGAGTGTTATACTTTTCTTCTTAGCCTTTACAGCTTTCCATAACTCCAATACTCTTTCAACGTTGGCTCCTAGTAGTAAGGAGAGAATTAAACCTAAAAAGATCGTATAAGGAATAGCATCCGATACGAAACCGTAAAGGTAAAAAGTGAAGCCTATAGCCTCAGTCTCGTACTCGACAAAGTAGGGAAGAGGAGGAGGAACAGCTGCTCCGAAATAAACAGTTACATAGGGCAAATATTCTACACCTCCAAATAATGCTTCGTAAAAGGCTCCGTAAAGAAGTACATGAAATGTCATATAAATGGATGCTGAAATCCAATAGGCCCTGCCTTTTTTAATCTCTCCCCACACCATATTGAAGAACCTCTTAGGTATCATAAGCCAAACTGCTGACCAGAACGTTATAGCTGATAGCATACCACCTATTCTCACGTAGTGAAAAGCTAAGAGATAAAACACGAAGGAAGATACTAGAAGGATTATGATAATACTTAGCCTTGTTGCAAGATTCATAAAAAATATATATCTTCGTACAATTTAAACTGATTAGTATTAGTTGACGACGAAACCAGTAAAAAACCGATTGAAACGTTAAATTTTAAGGTTAACTTCTTATCATTCGTTAGTTGGCAATAAGATCTCATATAAAGGTGGAAGAAGAATCCCCCCCACCCCCATCTCAATAGCTTTGATAAGAGGGAAATATTTCGTTTAGCGGAAGGGCTATTACCCAGCCGTAACTATTCGCTAAGAACATTGTATTTCCGGCGATCACTGGGTTTACTATTCCGAACCTTCCTCCTACTTGGTAAGTTGCCAATATTTGCCCACTATGCGGGTTTAATACATAAATGTGTTTACCCGTGGCGTAACTTATCCTTACTCTTAATTACTTCTAATTCCGCCACGGGCACCCCTCTTAAGGGATCATACACAGTCACCCTTAAGTCATTGGGGCTAGTCGAGGAAAACACCACTACCCTCCCATCCACCTTTCTTGCCAAGTTAAGAGGAGCAATAGAATCCCTCTCTAAAAGAACTTCACCACCCTCCAAGTACCTAGCGTTCACCTTCAGTGCTTTTACACCCCCACCCTCGTGAGCTGTGCCCGTCATCAGGTAGGGGTTAAAAACTCTGATAACTCTCTCTCAACTACTTGCTTACCCTTCCTCAACTTCTCGCCGTTAAACGGGTTGATAGAGGAAGCGTAGGACTCAGAAATCTCCACGACGTCTATCGGCTGAGCTTTTAACATCTCCACAAATTTAACAACACTCCACTGGTGAATCCTATGCCTAAGCTTATCATTTTTATCACCCTCCATCTTCTCCTTGACTTTAGAGGAAAACTTACCTACTACGACTTTAGCACCTAAGCTCCTAGCAAGCTCTGTTATCCTTTTTACAGTCTTCCTTAACACGTCAGTAAATCTTAATAAGTTACTACCATCCTTTAAATTTTTAAAAAGTCAGAAAGTGCAGTCCTTGAATTTACCTTACAATGTTCACATTGAACATCTTTCCGTATAACAAATCACATCTCAAATTTCTATCACGGATGCTTTCCGAAAGTTCTATTTCTACCTCAACATATTTCCCCTCTCTTTTGCCTCCTATAAGTGCCTTCACCTCACCCCTGGAGGAGTAAATGATCATACCTATCATCTTAAATAATGAGTAAGTCCCTAAACTCCTCTCGTATTTCGACTCTACATAATCATAAGAGAGCGGTGGGTTTAAGGGTTTTGCTTGTCTCCAATTATTGACTTTTTCAATCACGTCATTATCCCTCGAGACCAAATACATTTTAGTGTGTAAATGTTTTAGGTACTCCTCTACAATTAAATTATCGCAATATGTCTCCTTTGATTCAATCGGCAAAGACCTACCGAAATTAATTAATGACAAGTATTGGTGGTAAGCCAAACAAGCGAGCATCCTGACATTTAGGTTAGGGGGTTGTTGAGTACGGTTTAAGTCCGGGTTTACTTTACGGCTCAACTCGTTTCTGAGGCAGTCCGAAACGTAAATTATTGGTTCTTCGTCGTTCAGTAGCCTATAGGCGTCGACATCATAAAAGAAGTTGGTGTCAGGCAATAACGCTTTGCCCCTCAACTTGTCCTCAGTACCTTTGAACTTCACGGACTTCAACCCTACCATTGTTTCCAACTGATCAATAGAGGATCCCTTATTCAAATCCTTCAGTATTCTACTCATCTTTTTAGCTTCCTGAAAGTTGTCCTCATCGTCTAAATGTATAGTGAAATAATTCATGCTCACCCCCTCTCTGATGAACTGAAGGCTTAAGTCAGCATCATCGAAGTAGTTAACGACTGTGGATAAAGCTGAGAGGAAGTCGTGTCTTGAAGAAAACTTGTTAATTGAAGGGAGGGTCTCGGGTAATTTTTTTACGTAGGGGCGACTGAACTTAAATTCCATGTTATAACTCTCGAACTTCTGCAGCCATCTGGGGACTTCCGGATAGGCACTTTTAAAGTAGCCCGGCCCCTCTAAATAAGAAACTCCTTTCTTGTCACGGACTGCGATGATAGAGAAAGCTGAGGCCATCTGCTTAGTGCCCCCCGTGATGTCTATAGCGTCACAGTCGAGCTTAAGCTTCAAGTTCTCCGAATACGATGAAGGAGAAACGGTAATTATCTCGCTCTTAAGCCCCTCCACATTTTCTACGTACTGCTTAGTCTTATCTGTGACAAGGAAAACGACTTTCTCTAAATCAAAGTACTCCATATAACGCCTGATTACTGAAAGGGCTGTGTCTTTAGTAGTGCCCACCGTGATACACAAACTCTTCACTTCCGTCCCCAAAATCCCACCTAGTTAGTAGGTGTAAGGCTCTAGGATTAAAAACTTTCTCGGATGATGACTTTGACTCCCCCGAGGGATAAGGCTTTTCGCCTCAATTTTTTGTAAACGTGGCGGGAATAATAGTTAAGGTATTTTACATCTTTGAAAAACCGCTAGCTCGGACAGAATACGAAGGATAACGCAATTGTAAGGACAAGATTTTGTCTTCAAGGTCGAGTAACCGTATTACCTAATAATAACCGCCCTTACTTATGACCCTCATCGAAAGGAGTTAGACCGATTTTCCGTCTCGTCACAAAAATCAGTTTTTTCACACAACGAAGAATATCGTCCTTATCAAGACTGAATGAAATATCTTAAACCGGCGTCCTGAACTGCGGTCCCCTCCGTTTCGACATACATTTACCGACGGAAGAGAAAGGAGGTCTCCGTCGGTTGTCGTCCTGAAAGGTCACTCTCCTACCTTCACTCCCCTAGCAAGTTCCTTAAGCTCGTCCCTTCGAACTCCAGCATCCCGAAACCTTGGCTGTTCTTCACCCCTAAACCAGCCTCATACGCCACCTTCAATGCAGTCAAAGTCCCGGTAAGTTTGAATTTACCCATTACTCCCTCTATCCTCGTACGCTTATATTTCGTGACACTCCTCCTCCAGTTCTCTACCCTGACCTCCAAATCGGTCTTAAACACCTTACCGGTAAGAGCTAACACTTTCCTCTTCATGTTTAACTTGATTAAGTAATCGTACTCTAACTGGTGCGGGAACAGATATCTACTCCCTTCAGCCGTCCTCTTCGTTACTACGACGGGAGACAGTGTGTAAAAAAGCCCTTTCGAAGCTAGCTCCTTGTCGAAGTTCTTTACTAACATCTTATCTACGACGAACTTAGCCTTATCTATAACGAACTCTGGGTTACTGCTTAAATATTCATAAAGGTACTTGACTACTGTGTCTAACGCCGAGGAAAAAGCGAAATACACGAAGTCCCTATAAAGTAACCTTCCCTCATCTCTTCTATAATCTCCGTATATTCTAGAAAAGGTGAACATCTTAAACCTCCTAGGGCCCTCCTCGACGCCCATGTCGTGTAGGGACTTCCTAACTTTAGGAGGTAGGGCCTTGTAAAAGAAGGACTGTAAATAGTAGTTATAGTGAGCGTGTACGTAACCGCCCAAATACCTAGCCTTGATGTAGATCCTCACCGGCTTCATCTCCGGCTAAAGGAAGACTAAGTGTTTATTACCGCACCTGACCCCCTCCGCTTCACCGCTTTTGACCTTCACTGCTGAGCCGTCGGAGGGAAAGAAGTAGTTGTGGAGCTTCCCCGACATCCTACCCTCCTCAAACCTCCGGGGCATACCGTATTCCAGCGTGATTACCGTCCCCGCCTCCACGCTAAAAGAAGCGGGTAATGCACCGTACACACTCTTCCCTGAAAAGTCCTTCACTTCCTCGCACTCCTCCACTGAGACTTTCTCTATCCACCCCAGCATCTCGGCCGTGCCCAAGGCTAAGGGGTACTTAGGACTCTTAAATGCCTCCTCTATCTCCTTGTTGTAAGTCATGTACAGCCCGTAACCTAAAAAGTCGCCCTTAGATGCTACAATGAACTCCTTCGTTATCGGAACTCTGTTACCGACACCCCTAAATTTCTTTACGTTAACGGAGTCCGTATCGAGGTAGTTCTCCCCGAACACAAGTTTCTTCAAAGGTGTCAAAGCTTCGATAGCGTAGTCCAAAGCGTCGAGTTCCTTATAGTAGGAATCCCTCTCCTTCCCGCTCACAGCTGCCACTATTCCCATGACGGTAGTCCTAGGCGGGAAATAGTAAGAAAGGGAGGTCGAGTTGGTGAACACTTTCCTGAAATGAGCCATCCTACCGTAGATTTCGACGTAAAGAAGTTTTTTCAAAGCTCCTCACGGGAACTTTACGTCCTTGTGCGGTAACTGTATTGAATTTAGCCCTATCAAGGGCTTGCAGATCTCGCTAAACTCCTCCGCACACCTCAGGTATACCGTACCCTTGTCCTTAAGCTTGTTAGCCAGTACTGAAAGGTCTATACTCAAGTCGTCTAAGTCCCTTACGTTCTCCTTCTTTTGCGTCACCTTAACGAACCTCCTCAGGTCACCTAAGAGCGTGTCAGGGTCTTTGTGCTCTAACCTCAAGTACAATAGGGGATAATGCCCTATCTTACTCCTCGTCACGCTCTCCTCCATGATTGCCTCCCACAAATAGTTGTCAAACACCTTCAGGTCCTTTTCCGTCACCATAGTCTCTTTCCCCCTCCTCCAACTGAACGCACCGTAGAAGGCAATAAGCGAGTAGTAAACCCTGTAGTCCTTCCCTATGTTACCCGCACCAGTATCCCTGCCAGAGAACAAAGACGTTATAGACCTAGTGTCCATCAGGTCTACTTTATGTAGAGAATAACCCCATGTCAGTTGCAAAGGTCCGGTATAAGAGATGGACTCGCCCTTTCCTTCGTCCTCTGACCCCTTTCCTTTAGACTTACCCTTCTTCGGTATGGTAGCACCGAATAACCTTACGTCTATGCAAGAGCTAAGTACTTTAGAGGGGTCATTACCAAACATTTCCAGCCTTTCCGTAGCGTCTACGTGCTTTCCGCCAACTTTGGTTATCCACACGTAGTCGATACCGTGCTTCATGATCACGTAGTCCCTGAAGAACCTTTTTAGCCTCACGTCCGAAACGTAATTGGTCTTAGTCTTGTGGTCCATTCTGGGCCTGTTCTCATCGTCAGGGTCTCCGTTAGGGTTAGCGTTCTTCACTTCGTATATTATTAAGTACTCTGAATTAGTCTTCGGGGATACGGAACTACTTCCAGACATATAGATTCATAGCTCAATTTGTTATCCACTTTAATAAATATTACTACATTGTTCACCCCCCCCCCCCCCCCCGTGCAATTCGTCAAAAGCCTTTAACGGGCGTCCTCAACGGTAAACACAGCTGACACTTCCGACGCTCAAACAGCGTACCGCTCGCTCAAAGTCGGAAGGACTGTAAATAAGCCCCCTTTCCAGCGACCGTCACCCCGACACCCTCACAAGCCTGATCTAATCCTGCCCGTAACGGTTTACAATCCTGTCTCCCTCACCCCCGTTTGCTGAGACACCATCTCACAAACAAAAGATCGTGCATTAAATCCACCTTACGTTATCGTCTACCACAACTCACCGATTATAGGCTTTGTAAACGAGCCTTGTGAAAGAGTGTAAGAGGGCACGACATGTCGCATTAAAAATCTTTATTTATGTCCCCCGCTAAATCAAGATTATGTTTAACTCTATTTTAAGGATAGGAGAACTTTTGAACAAAGAAGGAGGAAGCGATTATAAATTACCTATAGAGAAAGTGAAATCGAAAGACGCTAAACTATGTTTCGTAGTCTTTGACATCGGGAAGAAGAAAGTATACATGGACAAACAGAAACTGGTTGAGGGAGACGAAGAGAAATACGCTTACATAGGTAACGCTAAGGCTCAGAAACCCCAAGACAGACTCACTACCGATTCGCTAAAGTACATTATAGGGCGTGACGAAAACGGCGAGAGAGTACCAAACAACAAGTTCTCCCTAAAAGTAGTAGCGGATAAGCTTAAGGACAGTAAGACGGGCAAACTTCTAAAAGAAGTCTTAGAGTGGTATACACCAGAAACGGAAATAGAGGGACTGGACTGGGACTGCGACTTGTACACCGTGAGGGTGGTGACTAAGGAAGAGGAGAAAATAGACTTAGCCACTTTAGAAGACTACCGACGCTCCTTAGTAGAAGCTAAGGGCGTCGTGAAAGGTAAGTGCCAGTTCTGCGGGACCGAAGGGGTTCTACCCAACCCCGACTACACCGGGGGGAGTTTGCTGAAGGTCTTCATCACGGACAAAAAAGGCTTCCTCTCAGACTTCGGTGAAGTGTTGTACTCCCACTCGGTCTGTCCCTCTTGCAGGAACAAATTGGAGCTCGGCAGGAGCTACGTAGAGCAGAACCTGACAGCCAGAGTGGGTAAACTCAACGTGTACATAGTCCCGGACATACCCGGGAAGGCCGAGAAGACGTTCTTGGACATGTTCAAAGCGAACAAAGAGGGGTACATCTTGGAAGGCCTCAGGGAGGTAGAGAGGGGGGAGAGAGAAGCGTTAGAAATAATGGAATTTGAAGGAGTAGAAGTGAGGCTGGACTTAGTCTTTGGACAAAAGGAACAAAACAAGTTCAGGCTGTGGAGGGTAATACCCGAAGTAGGAGTCCCCAGGTTAGTAGAGATCATGAAACTGGCGGGGAAGGGCAAAAGGTTAGTATCGGGTAACAACAAGATACCCTTGCAGGACATCTCTTTCCAAACACTTTACGGAGTCTTACCGGTAAGGGATTCCGGTAGAGGAATAGAACCTAAGGTCTTCTTGGACTTCCTCGAAGCCCTCCTACTGGGTAACAAACTAGACCAGAGCTATGTTTACGGGTCTTTCGTCTCCGTAGCGAGGTGTGTGAGGTACGGTACTTGTGAAAACAGTTTAACTAGATTCACGTTGGAGGACTTACCGTTATACCAAGAAATATTTATATATGTTATGAAGGAAATTGGGATTATGGGAGAGAAGACAGGACAACAGAAGGAAACGAACCTAGATACCCCGCTGGGCTATGCAGACAGCCTGGGACTAAAAGGTGGCCTTAAAGGGCTATTCCTTTTAGGTGTTCTAACGGCGTATGTGGGTAAAGAACAGTACAATAAAGGAGACGAAAAGAAGGCGATACTAAATAGGATCGATTACGAAGGGATGGACATAGACGACGTGGTAGCATTTGCGAACAGGTTACACGAGTCACTGAGGGATTACAGACAGCTGAACTCTGTTACAGAGTCGTTGTTCGCCGAGGCGTTAGACTTGATAAAGAGAAACCCCAACGACTTGTGGGACACACAATCAAACGTCTTCCACATCTTGTTAGGCTACTCTTACCAGACCAAGATGTTCATTCAACACGCTAAGGGCGGTACTAAGGAGAGCAACGAATAACTCTCTCAAACACCTACCAAGTAATTTTTCTCCTCGTTTTAAACTACACGTATTAGGGTGTACTGAACTCCTCGTTTTTTTTTTTACTTTCTTTTCCTTTTTTCTTTTTCCTTGTCCCCTCTTTCCATCCTTCGCCCCTCTATCCCTCCTCATTGCCCTTACTTATTCCAATTTCAACGCTTAGCTGGGGAAAAGTTTCAAGTCCCCAAGGGAATGCTACAAACATCCAGAAACAGGGCGTTTGAAACAGAGGGTTTACTGTTTCAAGTCCCCAAGGGAATGCTACAAACGTTTTCATAATAATCGTAATATTGGTGGTGGTGAGGGTTTCAAGTCCCCAAGGGAATGCTACAAACTGTATTGAACGTATACGCTAGTTTTTACAGAAGTTTCATGTTTCAAGTCCCCAAGGGAATGCTACAAACACGCATACCTACTCTCGTTTTGCCACTGGAGTAACCAATGTTTCAAGTCCCCAAGGGAATGCTACAAACCTACAAACAAGCATACCAATGGATTTATTGAAAGTCCAGCTCCAGGTTTCAAGTCCCCAAGGGAATGCTACAAACAATACTACGTAACTTCCGTGATTTGTGACGGTGAACTGTTTCAAGTCCCCAAGGGAATGCTACAAACGCGTTATATATAAAGCAGTGCACATTTTGGCATATGAGGTTTCAAGTCCCCAAGGGAATGCTACAAACGCGTTATATATAAAGCAGTGCACAT
>QEFN01000038.1 GCA_003086555.1 Sulfolobus sp. SCGC AB-777_G06
AAAATTAAAAACTTCTCGCTAATACCGACTTCTTGGTATTACCTCCCTAAGATTCTCATAACTGCTGTTGAATAAAAGCTGTACATATCGATTATAATACAAAAAGTGTTGAGGGTATCAGGATTCAATTTACCAATCTTACGTCGCACGTATGGAAGGAGGGCTTATCTAGAGAGGTAAATGGGTTAAGACTTGGTAGCAAACCATTGCAGGATTAACGAAATGACACAGTTAACATCATTGGCTATGAATTAATGACAATGTAAGGAGAGAGATAAAATTTATCTTCTGTTCTAAGGGGACTCTCACACTTCGTTTCTCCGGAAAAAAGATTTGGAAAAGGCCACGGAAAATATCACCGAAGGAGTAATGATTCTACCAGCCTCAGAATACTCCCTCAAATACAGGGAACCTACTCAATGACCATTCATTAAGGTACCGTGCGATAATAGCTAGTCTAGTAGTTATATCATTTGAGCACTTAGATTCTCAGCAATTTTTTATAGTCTTTAGAGTGATGGCTCTTATTTTAGTTGATAAAGAAACATTATACATACTGAAAACGAAACTCGATCCTATCTATTTATACAATTTGTACTTAATTGGCGAAATTATCACCAGTACTCCCTTATCGAATGAGAGAACTGGATATAGACAAAGCATATATTTCACCTTTTCAAAATATTAATTATGAAAGCCCCGCTAATGTTGGGGATACATACTAAGAAAGGAGATAAGTTATCCCTCTACATACAAATTATCTTTTTGCTTGTGTATGTTTTGGTTGACGTCGGGATTTTCTTGAATAAAATACTTTTATTTGGTGTATTAGCTGCAGCTTTAATGTCAATCTCAATTATCCTAGCTGTAAAGTCATACCCCTATCTACACTTCAGAATAACACCAGAACGGATTGAGGTAGGTAAGTTGAAGATACCTTTAGACAGAGTAAGGGAGATAAGAGTATTGAGGATTAATGACTCTACAGCGGATTTGAGTATAGTTTATGAAGGAGGAGAGAGGACTATTGAGGATGTGAAAAACTGGAAAGAAGTCTTAGAGACTTTTAAAAGATATAAAGAGAGTGTGATCTGAAGTTCAAGAGGTAATTAAGATATTAACTACAACACGTTGACTTAGCTCAGAGGTACTCCCGATTAATAACGAAAGTTGGATTTTTTAACAAGCAAGGGAACGTCGAATAATCATTATGTTTGTAAACCTAGTTTATTTATCCGTCTATTGCCCTAAATGAGATTATCGAGGTTTCTCGTAGTAAGCTTAAGTGTTTATGCTGATATAAAACGACCGTGATGGTATTAAAGTGGTTAATCTAAATGAGATAAAGTCTCTGACCTTCTCCACTTTTCCTATGATGAGAAATTAGGAGTCCATCGTTAAAGAAACACTCACAGCCGGGTTGGAAGTCAGTTCCTCTTAGTTTACAATCAATAATTCTAACCTTGTAGAAATAAAAGTGAATCTTGAGGAACTATATCACTAACAGAGCCATCACTGAACGTGTTTCTAAGGTCTCGAACACAGTCAAGAGAGAGGTGGAAAAGTATATTCAGTAGAAAAGTATACTTTAACTCGTGGTAACTACAATAAAAGTCAAAGACAAGACAAAGCTCGACCTTGAAAATTTAAGGGCTGAGATTTTGCTGAAGTCAAACACTAAACTGACTTTGGAGGAACTACAAGACTACCTTATATCCTTTGTCATTGATAATAAGGAGTCATTTTTTGAGTATGTGATGAAAAATTTCAAAAGGAAAAATTATGAGAAAATGAAGGAAGCTATAAAGGATTGGGGTATTGATACTAGCAATATTGACGTCGACAGTGTAATATATGATAATCCTTGACACAAGTTTCCTAATAGCTTTTTACAATGGGAGACTCCAGACATAGAGAGGCCCTGAAGATCTTCGACAAGATAGCCAACGATAAGCTAGTTATTTCAGATTATATCTTCGACGAGGTAGTCACGTTTTTAAGGGCTAAGGTGCCATGGATAGCTCAAGAAGTAGATGAGAATATTTTGGAGAACTTGAACGTGATAAGAGTTAATGATGAGGACTTTAGAACAGCATGGGAACTGTTTAACAAGTTTGATGAATTAAGTTTTACTGATTGTACCACCTTGTCCCTCTCGAAAAGGCTAAAAATTAGGAGGGTAGTGACTTTTGATCAATCGCTATAAAGAGCATTTGGAAAAGTAAAGAGAAATAGCTGAGTTCGAGAAAAGGCATCAATCCCCATCTCTTCAGCTCTTTTTATCAACTCTTCCATCATATAAATTACGTAGTTAAGGGCTAGTATATACCTAACCGATATGCACAACAAGAGTTTCACGATTCATTACGTTGGCTACAAAAACTTCTCACGATTATCGTTTAGGCTATGTCCCTCGGAGTTTCCGTGAACATTGACTCTTAAGCTTTTCTAGGTCAAATGGTTTTTAACTATTGTTAACTAGTATTTCTTATGGAGGAGTTAATAAGGAAGACAGAAGATATGGGAATTAACGTTGAAGATATACTGATAAGCTTGATAAGTAAGAACGATCCTAAAGAGGAAATGAAGCTTAGGCTTGGACTAGCTAAGAAGTATATGAGGGAATGTGAGGAGTACTTAAATAAGGGTGACGCAATTCAGGCTTCTGAGAAGGCTTATAAAGTCGCGGAAGAGTTGATTAAAGCTTTAGCCGAGAAGTTCAACCTGGAGGAATACCAAAAGACCTTAAGGGAGGGTAGGTGGCATACTTATCTCCTTGTCTCGGCTTCTAGTAAGCTCTCCCAGAAATTGGGGGACTGGGTATTGTCAGGCTGGGATGCTGGTTACTCACTTTATGTATGGGGTTTTCATGAGGCTAAGCTTACAGTAAGTGACATTATACCTAGAGTAGAGAAGGTAAGAAAATTGCTTGAAGAAAGCGAAAAAATACTTACCAACAATTAGTCTTTGACCTCCTAAGTCGAGCATACCCAAAGGATGTATCTCCTTGAATTACATGGGATTAAATCCTGATTTCTTCACGTAAATTTTAGTAAACTTGTCTGAAAGTTAAAAAATAAAAAAGAAAATGAAATAGGATAGGATAAAGATCAACGGTGGTGTACTTTAAAATCAATATACCTAACCTATTAGCCTCCTTATTTTTATTTTAGAGAGAGCAAAACACTCATATCATGATAAAAGTTAAGAGAGTTTACGATCCTTTAGAAAAGGATGATGGGATAAGGATTTTAGTAGACAGGTTGTGGCCTAGAGGTATCAGGAGAGACCTAATAGACGTTTGGCTCAAGGACGTAGCCCCTAGTGATGAACTGAGGAGATGGTATAATCACGAACCTGATAAATGGGAGGAGTTTAAAAGGAGGTACTTTGAGGAACTCAGTAGAAATCCTAAGGTTGAAATACTCTTACAGTTAATTAGAAAGGGGAATAATGTAACCTTACTTTATGCCTCAAAATCTCACTACAATAATGCTGTGGCGTTAAAAGAGTATTTAGAGAAGGTATTAAAGGTTTGAAGTCCATTCTATAGGTCATGTATAGAACCCCCTTTGAAGTCACATTACTAGTAGAGGATCACCCTTGTGAAGTAATGAATGTAATATCATTAGCAGGACTTAAGGCGAGTGTGGAGAACGTTAAGTTAGGAGAACAGACTACGGATCATATAGTTAGTTTCGAAAAGGAGATAGGGAAGAATGAAGTCCTAAAATTAAAGTCAAATAGTGTTAAAGTGCTAAAACTCAGTGAAACTAAAGTATGGGTGAGAACTAGTGGATGTGTAGTATGCAGGATACTTTATACTTCTGATGTAGTTGTAGAAAAAATAAAAGTACTAAAAGAAAGGACTTTACTCTACACTTTACTTGTGCCTGCTAGCTCATCATTTAAAGAATTTTTAACCAAATTATCGAAAGAAGGAGTAAAAGTAACAGTTTTGAACGTCTCGGAGATATCTAGCGCACAACTAACTAAGAGGCAGATGGAAATTCTCCAATTAGCATACAAGCTAGGCTATTTTAATGACGAAAGGGGCATTACATTATCTCAGTTAGCCGATAAGTTGGGAATAAGTGCTCCGACTTTAGAGGAGATATTAAGGAGAGCTCTTAGAAAAGTTGTAAAGTATTATTTGGATAAACACTGATATAATTGAAAAATGATGACATTAACTAAAAATCATCTATTACTATACGTACTTAACAATCCTTTCCTAACATGACTGTGTAAATTACTTAGGTCTCTATTACAAGAAATAGTACTATGGGCTGAACAAGTGACAGAATTACTATGGGAAGGGGGGGGCAAAGAAGAAACCGTATCAAGGAAGTTGTGGGGAGTTTTATCGGCTAAGTATACGAGGAATTTTGAAGTCCTCTGAACATTATGTAAACCCCTGGGGGTTTTACTAAGGGGGTATTCGAGGGTCTACACGCGTTTTATGGCTAAGATCTTATGGTGTCTAGGAGTTGATTGAAATGCTATGTATAACTCCCGTCTATTTAAGGATTGGATAGCCTAAAACGTTAGGTGTGTTTTATTAAAATGCCCCCGTTATAAAGGATGTTGTATGAAAGTCATCACAGTTGGATCCGTGTGCAATTCGATATCTGGCGATGAACTCGTCCAATCAGTTATTAATGCTCTTCAGAAGAGGGTCTTAATTAGACCTCCTCATGCTTCGTGTATGATATTAAATTTAGAACAGTGGGTAAAAGTCTACATACGTTCACGGATTATCACTACCGGTTTTCCTATTATCTACATCTTTCCAAGGTGTGTAATTCTATTGTTTTATACTTACTTAAAGCAGGTGATTAAATGAAAATGAGAGTGAGAAATCACGCCTTATACTTCATAGGAATCTTGTCTTATGTAGTTTCACTAATTCCATTCTTTGGAGTTAACGTAACCAGAGCTCTACTGTTGATCCCAGTAATAGCATATACTCTGCCTATACTTGAGCACTTGCAACCTAAAATCATGACTTTAAAGATTGACTATAAGGATATACCGTTAATACTTTTAGCTGCAATTCCCTACGTTTTTGTGGAAATTAATAATGTAATAATGTATATAGTTGTACCAATAGTGTTATTAATAGTAACATTGATTTTCTATTTTAATAAAAATACGTTGTGGGGAAACGTTCTTGGCACGACATTTGTAGTCTCATTGTCCCTAGTTTGGGCTTTATTTGAGGGTAACCAGTTTCTTATACCCGATATTTATTGGATATTATATATATTCGCGGGGGCCCTATACGTAGAATATAAGATACCTTATAGGAGACTCGATAAATCTATAGTCCAAGCATCTTGGATATTATCGTTAGTAATACTTACTTTGATTAGCTTAAACACTCCCCTATTACTTGTGTCGTTGATTGAACCTTCAACGAGGTTTTTAAGACCCGGAGAAAAGTTAAAATCACCTAAAGAAATAACACTTCTCGGCAGGAAGAATTCTAAAAGGGATGTGATCTTTGTGGTCTTATTAATATTATTGTCCTTGTTGTCACTTCTCCACTATTAATCAGTAACCACGAATATTGTAATGCCATTCCAAGACGTGAAATAGGTACCTATCTACCCTTAAAACAGTTAAAGACAAAATAGATAATGCACAAAACATGTGAGAATCTCCTCTCCGTAAAACAAAGGAATTAGTCCCATGTTAATCCATAATAAATATTGACACGGTAGAAATAAAAATACTTTATCTCAATATTTTTATAATGTTGAAACAATGACATAATTAAATTAAAGGAAAATTAAACATCGATCACTCGTATTATAGTTAAAACTAACAACAATAAGAATGATAGATTAAAAGGAGAGGTGGTAACTGGTTGACGACAAGGAATTTTATCCTTAAAGATTTTATATGACTATATATTACTTTATATACTTTATATACTTTTCATCAAAGAATTTATAAACTACGAGAACTAATCTCTACCGTGACGGTCATTAGCGTAGACTTAGGGGACACATTAGTCTCCTTCACGCCGAGGAGGTACGAACTTATATATGAAATCCTTAAGGACCGCGGTTATACATTCTCGCTGAGGAAAGTCTATAGAGCTTATGTAAAAGTAATGGCTAAACACAATTTTCCCGACGAGAACGGAGTTAACCCCTTCGATGTAAGGGATTTCCTTTACGAACTGGGCATAAAGCCCACTGATGAAAAACTGATAATGGAAATTAATGGGATTAAGAGAGGAGACGAATATTTCCTTTTAGAGGACGCGGAGGATTTCTTAGAGTGGGCTAAGAGTAAGGGATACAGAATTGTTCTGGTGTCTAACGCTACGCCTAGGGCAAAAAAAGTAGTCGAAGAATTGGGTTTGAACAAGTACTTTACTCACACAATCTTTTCTTTTGAAGTGGGGTTAGTGAAACCAAACCCTAAGATATTCAGTATAGTTACTAGGAGAGTAGGAATCCCGATATACCATGTGGGTGATATAATGGAAATGGATTATGCGGGGGCTGAGAGGAGTGGACTCAGAGGGGTCTTGCTAAACAGATTTGGTTTTTACGATTTCGGGGTAAAGAGCTTAAAGGATTTAACAAAAGACTAAAGTAATTTCTCAGCGTATACATTAGATAAATGCCAATTAAACAAGCTTGCTCAAAAATTTTATGTCTAACTATGTGCTATTTTAGAATTTCTTTTTCCGTTTTATACTTTACTTCTCTGAGCTCAAAAACTAAATTCTCCTATATCTTCTCCTAGAATTATCTGCTAGCTCTATCTATATTCTACGTTCAATAGTTATAAACTTCTACCCTTCTTTTAGACGCTTCTTTGAAATTCAACTATAAGATTGTAGAATTCATTATTTTTACCAATACTTGAAAAGTAGACTGGAAATTACAAAATGAAATACTAATTGGTCTTCTTCTACAATGAAATCTATATCTTTCTCGGTTTCAGTGCTAATGTCTTTCATTCTCTAAATATAGCTACCTCTTATACTTAGGATCGTCGTAAATTATTATATCCTTTAACTTATCAACGTTCTCTCTCATCATTCTTTCAATTCTCTCCTTAAGGTTTAATCCGTCGTATAAGATCTTATAACCATAATAAAACATGTGAGTTAACTTCAAATTACGATCATTAACTTCCTCTGGTTTCATTACTATAATATCTACCGGGAAGTCGGGTCTAGTAGTTTGGTAAATTTCAATACTCTTATGCAAAGGGTTTTCACAGCTCACAAATACTATTATATCAAAATCACTGTTAGGCTTATTCTTTCCCCTAGCTCTACTACCAAATAATACTATGGTTGAATCAGGGTAAGCACTTATTAATTTCTCGAGGAAATCACTGAACTTCCTTTCGTATTCCTCGTTTATTCTCCTCATAAGATCTTCAACCATTTCAAAATCGCCTCAGCGTTTTTCTTACAATTTAAAGCGTCATTTCTGGAGTAAAAGGACATTAAGGAATACCTAGAAGAAATGTAATGAGGGTTCAAGTTCATTGCACAAGTTAAAATATCGTCTGGAGGATTAAAATATTTTAATAGCTCCACGAGGTTGTGAGTATAAGGATGCTCGTTCCTAGTTATCTCTAGGAGACCTTTAATTGCTAACTCGACGGCTTGATGAAAAAGAAAGCAGGCTAACCAATAATATCCCTTATTTATTGCGTCCTCCGCTGTAGTAAAGCTTTGTTTTCCCTTTTCTATTAGCTCGCTCATGATTGAATATTTACGACTGACTTTAAATTAGTAACCCATTATCAGTACAGCAATTCTCTTGACACCTCAGCTAAAACACGGTTCTTCATTTTACTATTATATTTACGCACAATCTTGTAGAATTTTTCTACTATAGTAGGTTAATGCTTTATATAAAAGACAATATTTTCTTTACCCTTATAGAAATCTTTCCCTCATCACTTTTATCTGGCGCCATTTCATGAAATCCAAAAACGTGCAGATACCAAGCAGGATGCCAGATCTTGTCTACTCCTAAGTTCTTTGCTGCCTCAAATAATTAGAAGAGGTCCATCTTTTTTGATTCTCCACGGTCCTTAACATGCTAAGATTTTTCCTTATTTATATAAAGTTTTATTGCTTCTTCAGCAGCCTTACAATACTTTGGGAAGCGTGAGCAACATCACCCCTAGAAATAAGATCATCAGCAATTGATAAAGATACGTTAGATGAAGTAGAGATTAACATTGAATGAAATTTAGAAAGAACTCTAGTGATTCTCCCTCTCTTCTAGATCTGTTATTGTAAAAGAATCTGTTATTATAAAGAGTGTGGAGATAGTGTCGTCATTAAGTTACAAATTCTGGGATTAACCTTCTCTCCCATAAGACTAATGCTATGGAGTACATCATGCTACGAATGCTCCTATTTACTGCCTTCGTTGCCCTCTTGAATCTAATTAGCCTATCCCTTAATGAGGAATGAAAGGACTCGTTAGGGTTAACTGGCGAGACAACCGTGTGGTCTTTCAAC
>QEFN01000039.1 GCA_003086555.1 Sulfolobus sp. SCGC AB-777_G06
CCATCTCGTCGACAAAAGCAAATTCATATGTCCTACTACCGGGATCTACTCCCGCAAAAATCATTCCGTAACCCTTACAACCGTACCATCCCTCTTGACTTTTAAACTTAACGAATAACTTTCATTTAACATCCTAGCTAAAGATTCAATTATATTCTCGAAATATATAGCAGCTTTCTCATTTTTAAAGGAGTAAGTAAAGGTGTTTCCGTTATTAGATGGTATTGGTAGGGGTTTCCCATCCATGAAGTCCAACAGTAAATTTAGAATGCTAAACATGTTGTTTAAAACAGTGCTTTTTGACACGCTTCTTGCCATTAAATAAGACCCCAAATAAGTTGCAAGAGTTTCAGGTGGTATCTCGAGATTAATACGTAAGACCTCGGCTTGTTTTAATAGTTTATAAAGTTCTAACTCAGTTAAAAAAAGGGATAAATTTACTCCAAGAGATAATAACCTATTATAAACCATTATTGCCTCATTTGTAGCATCATAAATGGTCTTACCGCTTGCATCACAGTAGGACTTAATTATCGAATATGCCTCATCTGACATAAAACACGGTTTTCTTCCCATGTGTATACAAATGTATATTCCTTAATATAAATTTTATGACAATAGTTATGGAACATCTAAATAATTATATAAAATTTTATGGTCTGTTCTAAAAATTGTTGATCTTCTACTTTAAATCCTATACGTGTGAGGAAATTCCTCAGGATTTCACCAATTCTTTCCGTAAGGTCTTTAGTTGACCCTTGTATCGCAACTATTACGTAGAATTTATTTTGATTAGGATATGCTTGATCTTTATTGACCATTATTAATGGAGAGATATCCATTAGTATAGGGGTTTTATCAAGCAAATTTTGGATATCGGTCTCAGTTATTATATCCTTTTCTGTAATAAGATCTTTAATACTATCTGCATATTGCAACGTAACGTTTTCATACCATAAGAAAATTTCACTAATGATCGTTTTATCTAACTTACTGAAAACTGAAAGCGGAACACGTAAAAATCCTTGTCTATTTAATTTAGTTAAATAAGCAAGTAATATATAATTCGCTGGATACTCTACAATATCTATATTGCGGGTGACCTTCAAAGAGTATGTCGTTTGCTTAACAACATTGCTGAGGTAAAGGGCGCGTATATCTTCTTCCTTTCTGTTTTTACCGTCAAGTGAAGTGTATTTCAAATTTAGTTGTAAACGTATGAGTTGTTCCATCTCATCTAAGGAATGTACGGCATCTTCATAAATTGGTATGAGTTTCTTGTTATCATCTTTCTTAGGCTTACTATTTTTCTTCGCCACGTTATCATGAATTAACGGTTTTTAGTATTAAAATATTTTCGTAAACTGCTTATATTTTTCAACAGATTGAATAATGACTTTAATATATTATTATAAGTGCTTCGTTTGTTATACCAAGTGTTGGGCTATTAGTATTTTTGTTTTGATAAGTAGATAAATAGTTTTCAGTGGCTGCCCACAGAAAATGTCACTACTCCATTCGGCTCTTTGTCATCATAAATAGCGGGGAAGGTAGCGGCGCCAGGATTTGAACCTGGGATCTCGGGGTGTCTCAGGTTGAGACCCTATGAGCCCCGCGGGATACCTGGCTACCCTACGCCGCTACTATTTCCCCGCTAATATCTCTTTCATGGCCTATGTAATTAAAGCTTTCTATGAAGTAATACGGTGAAAACTACAAAAAAGTTGAAATAACGCCGGGGGCGGGATTTGAACCCGCGTGCCTCAGAGAGGCAGTAGGTCGCGCGCCTCCGAACGCTGGAAATGGTCTCGAGCCTACCCCCTTGGTCCGCTCGGGCACCCCGGCATTTATTACTTTTTGTGTGTGAACTTAAAAGTTGTACGGTAGGGTAAAAAATCGTAATCCGTATCTAGAAAATGAAACGGAAATAGGAAAGTTAACTCAATTCACGCTGGAACTGCTATAGGCTCTTTTTCCGTAGATATCCTTTTTTCACTCTCAAGTTTAACCCTAATGTGCTTAGGTATGCTGAAGATCATCTCGTGAGTCTCGCCGTCATAGAACTTCAGTTCGCCAATAATCGTCTCTTTTATCAGCTTGTCAACTTGTTCAGCAGTGAGCGAAGAAGGACTGCGATAATCCGAAGCATATACGAAACCCCATAGACTGTCAAAGCCCGGTATATATGCTATGGACGCACTGACGTACTTAAACACGTTTCTTAACGTGTTATAAATAGCTGAGAACGTGTCCAAACTAAATGAAGGAGAAGTAGCTTGAGTTACTAAACCTCCGTTTTCCTTTAGAATTCCCTTCACTTGTTTGTAAAACTCCACAGTGTAAAGGAGCTGAGAAGGAGAATCCTTAATTGGATCCGTAAGGTCTAAAATCACAGCGTCAAACTTCTGATTTGTCTCCTTTACAAATTTGTAACCATCCCCTATAATCAGTTTGGTCTTTGGATTATCAAAACTACCTTGATGCCATTCGTGGAGGTACTTTTTGGCGAAGTCTATAACTACGGGGTCAATATCAACCATCACAGCACTATTTACACTTTTGTGCTTCAAAACTTCTCTAAGTGTAGCCCCTTCTCCTCCGCCTAATATTAGCACATCTTTAGGATTATCTAGAGTTATTAAAAGAGGGTGAACTAAAGTCTCGTGGTAAATATATTCATCTGAAACAGTAGACTGCACTTTACCATCAATTATCAGGCTTTTTCCAAACCTGAAAAGCTCTACTAGGAGAACCCTCTGGAACTCGCTCCTTTCCTCTGCGATAACCCTCTTTATTGCATGAGCGTGATACTCATAAGGAGTTTGCCATTCTATGTGCCAGTGCCATTCATACATTATACTAATCTCACTCCGTTCACCTTCTTGTTTTGCCAACTATATCTTCTGATTTTCTTAGTCCTCCCGAACCCGCAGGCTGCACAGTAGCCTTTTCTAGCGTTAAAGGAATTTCTACCACATCTTCTGCATCTAACATGAGTAGCTCCTTTATTCATCTTACCGAATGAGGGTGTACCTTTCATTACCTTTCACAATCTGATTAACTAACTCGTTTATAACTTTATTTGCTTAGCTTTAAAAACTAGTAGCTCAACTAATTTTAGATACTCAATGTTTAAAGACAAAGATTTTGTCTATATTGACTACATAGCAAGAATAAAAGATACTGGAGAAACATTCGATACAACTATTGAAGAGGAAGCTAAAAAAGCTAACATATATGATAGTGAAAAAATTTACAAACCAAAACTTGTGATTCTGGGTGAAGGAGCTATAATAAAAGGTCTTGAGGACGCCCTATACCAAATGAGTGTAGGAGAAGAGAAAGAGATAGAAATACCGCCGGAAAAGGCTTACGGTGAGAGAGATCCAAATAAAGTAAAAACGATGTCTTTAGGAGAGTTAAGGAAACAAGGTATTAGACCATATCCTAACATGGTGTTAAGGATGAGTAACGGAAGTATTGCCGTAGTAAAAAGTGTCACTGGAGGTAGAGTTGTCCTAGATTATAATCACCCACTAGCTGGAAGGACATTAATATACAAGGTAAAGGTCGTAAAAGTAGCGGAAACAGAACTAGATAAAGTAAAAGCACTTTTGGAAAGATACTTCGGTAGCTCTAACGTAGACAAGTTCGCTGTCGAGATAAGTAATGATAAGAAAGAAGTAAAGATAATTGTTCCCAAGGAACTTTACTTAGTGGAGGACTTGCAGTCAAGAATTTACGTTACCGCAAAGGATATAATAACCTACGTATTGCCTGACGCTAGTGTGTCATTCACGGAGACCTTTAACAAATCTAACTTCAGCTAATTACACCAGTTTCCTTAGCAATTTTTTCAGCCGAATTCCAACTTAATCCTCTGTCTCCCAGAATAGTATATCTCTCTGGTCTTATGCTATGGGCGATTGTTAATGCCTTTATAACACCCTCATCAGGGATTCCTATTTCTTTGGCTTTAGTAGGTAACCCTACTCTTTTCATAGCTCTTTTAATTTTTCTCCAGTTAATTCCATGAACGTAAGCCATTAGAATAGTCCCTATAGCAACCAACTCACCGTGGAGACCCTTTCCGGGGTATAACATCTCTATCGCATGGGCGAATAAATGCTCCGAACCACTTGCAGGTCTAGTACTACCTGCCATCCCCATAGCTACTCCGCTACTTATGAGTGCTTCAACGAGAACTCTAACACCAGCCCTTATATCCTTGTCAAGAAGTTTCGTGCAAGACAATGCATGCTTAGCTGAAAGTAAAGCTAGAGAGGCAGTATAATCACCGTAATACTCTCCGGTAATCTTGGAAGACAATTTCCAATCCCTGACTGCAATGAATTTACCAAGAGTATCACCTACTCCTGCGTTTATGAGCCTTCTAGGAGCTGATGAAAGTACTTGAATATCAGCTATGATACTCAAAGGTCCTTTTGCCTTAACTGATATGGGCTTTCCTAATCCTTTTATCGCAGCAAAAGGTGAAGTTATACCATCGTGAGATGGAGCTGTAGGTATACTAATGAATTCTTTATCTATCCTAAATGCAACGTATTTAGCAACGTCTATTACACTACCTCCTCCAATACCTATTATAGTATTAGCCTTGAACTGCTTTGCAGATTCTCCTACTCTATTCACTTCCTCTATATCCGCACTTTGGACTTCTATGACTTCATGCTTAAAATCTTCTATTGACTCAAGAAGTTTTGAGGCTATACTTTTCCTAACTATGGGACCAGTAACTATAAGAAAGGGATCAGATAGATTTAGAGAAGTTAGATATTCTCTGACGTTTAAA
The DNA here is from genome assembly GCA_003086555.1 of Sulfolobus sp. SCGC AB-777_G06. Next base: position 4,814 of record QEFN01000039.1, read on the forward strand.
AGAACGTCATTGCCTATATAAACTCTCTTAGGTAGATCAATCACATGTTCTCTACTTTCCACATTTGTACATAACATGAATTTAAATATTAAAAGTTGCTATACATGAGCTTGTAAGTCTACTTCTTTAGAGTTGGTGAATAGTGTGAGTTCAGTTAGATTAAATATAATATCAGCAATATATGGAAATCTACCTAAAGAAGCTCAGATAACCAAAATCGAGTTTGAAGGACCAGAGATAGCAGTCTATGTAAAGAACCCTTCGGTGCTTGCCGATAAGGGTGAAATAGTAAAGAAAATAGCCAAAGATATAAAGAAAAGAATAGTTATTAAAGCTGATGAAAAAGCGAGAAAAGATAAGAAAGAAACAGAAGAAATTATAAAGAATTTGGTACCGAAAGAAGCTGAAATTGTGAACATAAAGTTTGATGACGAGTTAGGTGAAGTTTTAATCAAGGCTAAAAAGCCTGGTCTCGTAATAGGAAAAGGAGGAACACTTCAGAACAAAATCTTTTATGAAACTTATTGGAGACCTGTTATTGTTAGAGAGCCTCCAATAAAATCGAGGACTATAGACAGTATCCTTACTCATATATACAATGAAACCGAGTACCACGCAAAAATCCTGAAAGTTTTCGGAGAGAGGATACATAGGGAATTACTATTTAAAGATAGGTCTGTTAGAGTCACTGCATTAGGCGGATTTTACGAGGTAGGTAGATCAGCAGTTTTAGTAGAGACCCCTGAAAGCAAAATCTTACTAGACGTAGGGCTTAACCCTAGTGTTACGGGAGGAGAGAAGTTCTTCCCCAGGCTCGATATCGACCAAGTAAGGCTGGAGGATATCGATGCCGTAGTAATAACTCACGCTCACTTAGATCATTGTGGAATGGTTCCTCTCTTATTTAAGTACGGCTATAATGGACCCGTATACACTACAGCACCTACGAGGGATATAATGGCTTTAATGCAGTTAGACGCATTAGACGTGGCTGAGAAGGAAGGTAGACCCGTACCATACACGGCTAAAGAAGTAAGGAAAGAACTACTCCACACGATAACTTTGGATTACGAGGAAGTGACAGACATCGCTCCAGACGTTAAACTGACGTTCTACAACGCTGGGCATATTATAGGATCAGCGATGGCTCATCTACACATAGGAGAAGGGACGCATAACATAGTTTACACTGGTGACTTCAAATATGCAAAGACTAAATTACTTGACAAAGCTAATGACGAGTTTTTAAGAGTAGACACGATGATAATGGAAACAACCTACGGTGCACAAGAGCAAGAAGGAAGGGAAGAAGCGGAAGAGAAGCTAATCAACATCATAAATGGCACGTTAAATAGGGGTGGTAGAGTGCTAATTCCAGTTCTGGCAGTAGGTAGAGGACAAGAGATAATGCTGGTGCTTAATGAGGCGATGAAAAATAAGAAGATACCAGAGGTGCCCATATACGTCACTGGATTAGTTGACGAGATCACGGCAATACATAATGCATATCCTGAAATGTTAAGCAGAGAAGTAAGGGAGGCAATACTTTACAAAGATGAAAACCCGTTCACATCTGAGTTTTTTCATAGGATAGAAGGATTTAGAGAAGATATTGCCCAAGGAGAACCGAGTATAATCTTAGCTACTTCTGGAATGCTAAACGGCGGTCCTGCAGTAGAGTTTTTCAAAACTATGGCATCAGACAGCAAGAACTCAATAATCTTCGTAAGTTATCAGGCTGAAGGAACCTTAGGTAGAAAGGTTAGGGACGGAGTAAAAGAAATCCAGATTATAGATAGAGATGGAAGAGTAGAAAATATAAAGATAGAGATGGAAGTAAATCACGTTGAAGGATTTTCAGGGCATTCTGACAGAAGGCAACTCCTGCATTACTTACGTAACTTAAGTGCTAAGCCTAAGAATCTAGTACTAAACCACGGCGAACCTAATGCTATAGAATCTTTCAGAAGACAAGTTGATAGAGAGAAAGAAAAACTGGGGCTAAGAGGTACAAAGATATATACTCCACAGATCTTAGACAGCCTACGAGTAGCGTAGACTATCCTAATTGTTTTAAACTTTAATCGTCCAAGATATACGCTAGAATATGGTTCTTGGAAATGAAAAGGCTAATTTTGACTTTTCTTTATCATTACGTCTAATAAATTTCCTTAATAAGTTGAGAATACAGAATAATGTACCCAGCGTGAGATATGCAAATACCGGTTTCGCCCACTTTAGATCAGCCTATATGCTAAAGACGAGAGTTTTCAGCCATTATGACGTAACTGGAATAGCCCCTCCGCTTTTCTTTACGACTCTAGGCTATTATTACTACATGGAAGAATCGATTGGATACGCATGGTCTAATACACCTCTTTCTTATTCAACAACTGTCCAAATTAGTGAAAAGTTACTTTACGATATGGTATATAATGACGCAGATGAAGGATGGTTCCATAGAGATACTTTGCTCGATCCTTGTTTTAACTATGCAGATATTTCTGTATCTTTTAACTTTAATGAGATATATCTTGACGTAGTTATGATAAATGCAAGAATCGACTGGATCTCTACCCCGAAAATTAGTAACGGAATTTTTTCTTTAAAAGGTAGGTTAATGGACGATAACTTCATTCCGAAGCAATTAATCATTTATAGGGACGAGCCAAAACCTGATCGTATCAATGATCACAGTTATTCCTTAGGAGAGCCAGTTGCTGGAGTAATACCTAAGCCCCACTATTATAAAAGCATTGAGACAATAAGGCCTTATAAGTGGAGGATGGATTCAAGTATTATCGAAATAGAGTTCCCGCTTAAATTATTCACAAGGGGAGTATATACGATTCTACTTCACGCTGAGGATAAGAGAAAAATACATTGGAGCCCTTATACTAAGAGAAAGATAGGAGAGTGCGGGATTATGATGTATTCCTTTCTTGTAAAGTAGATATGGGCCCGCTGGGATTTGAACCCAGGATTTCCGCCGCTCTAACCCTAGGTCGTCAGGGCGGCGTCCTAACCAGGCTAGACGACGGGCCCATTATAAAAGTAAAAAGTACTCGCTTAAAAGATTAAGGCTTAAACTATTTTAGGAAAAAGTAGAAAAGGGAAAAGTAAAAGACTTTACGTCTAATCCATCCTATATTTTACTCTTCTGACCTTAACGATTCCTTTCTCCACTGTTTTATTTCTGCTATTGCTTCTTTTCCTTCCATATATTTCATTCTTATTTTTCCTTTTTCGAATAAGGCGTTTATATACCTTATATTGCCGTCATCCCATCTATCATACTCTATAAGCCTACCTAAGTTAAACTTTTTGGATATGTTTCTTAGCATCCTGATCTCATAATCTCTTAAGGAATCGTCTCTCTGTGGTGTTATAAATGCAAAAAGCTTTCTCACATGGTTTTGATCGATTATGTCTTATTAAGTTTTAGGTTTATTTTCCTTGTAAGATTGAACTTTTACGGCGAACTTAAAGAAATAATAAAGAGTGCCAACAGTGATTGTATGCAATTTTCTTTTTTGAAATTATTTTGAATTATTTGGAAAAATACGTCATACTTAAATAGTCAGCGGGAGTAGATCCCGGTAGTAGGACATATGAATTTGCTTTTGTCGACGAGATGG
>QEFN01000040.1 GCA_003086555.1 Sulfolobus sp. SCGC AB-777_G06
TCTCTCACTAAAGCAATTAGAGAAAGAATAGGTAAGCTTGTGGACTTCCCTCTTTTAGTTACACCCGATGATCACACGTGTACTGCGTCTTCAATGAGAGATCTTTATTTACCAGCACAATATTGCAAAGAGTTATTAGATCTTGCCGAAAACCTAACGAGGGAGGCAATTTCAGACTTGAGGGAGGTAAAGGTTAGTGTTAAGGAGATAGATGTGAAAGGTGTAAAGGTTTTAGGAAAAATGCTTTCGAACTTTGTAACTGCTTTGGAAGAGGTGGGAAACTACACAATAAGGACTTTTTGGATACCACTAGTTTCCCCGTTGATGTTGTCTTTGTTGCTTATACTAATTACTAATGGCGTTATTAAACTCTAGTATCGTCCTATCTACACTTTCTTTCCACTGGTTTAACATTGTAGGAGATTGAGGATAGTTGAGGTATAGTTGTTTTATCCTCTTCATGTAGTCAGCAACGGTCTTTAACTTGAATAGTAGAGAAGGTCTACCTAAAGCTGATATAACTCTCATAGCTTTATCGGCAGCTGATAAGTGCAAGTCCCCTTTCTCGCTTGCCTCAAGTAGGTCTTCCTCCTTTATGACTTTCCTCTTCATCCCGTAATCTATGTCCTCATCGGTGAGTTTTTGTAGGAACCTTCTGAATATATCTAAGCTGGCTTGTTTAGCTCCGTATTCGTTTATGTAGCATAAGTTCATGTTCCATAGACCGTTTGTAGTAAAGTCACCAGTCTCATATGCTGATAAGATAGTCCTTGCTGCACAGTACCCTGAGATCATTGCTGAGCCCTTACCACCGCCGTGAACTGGGTTAACTGTATAAGCTGAATCGCCGACTACTATAATTCCATTCCAGACCATTGAATAGAGGGGTCTTCTCGTCGGAACAAGTGCTCCTCCTTTTACTAACAACTTATTTTTGTCCACATCAGGTGCGTAAGTGTCCAAGTACTTCTTATAATACTCGTGGATACTTCCGTATCCCATACCTCCTTGAATTCCCAGTCCCACATTTACTTTGTTCTTACCCTTGGGGAAGTACCACCAATAACCTCCGGGGGAGGCTTTTTGAGTCACATAGATCCTCAAATAATCACTATCTTCTATATCGTCTTTAGTTAATAAGACCTCTCTATACGCGATATCTGTATCCCTTTCGTCTAAGTCCTCAGCTACTGGAAGGACTGGAGGTAGTTTGCTTCTGAAACTTCTGGAGTAACCGGTAGCTTCAACTACCACTTTAGTGTAAACCGTAACTTCTTCATTAGTTCTTCTATTGTTCAATACAGCACCTACGACAGTATCATGATCAATTATGGGTTTTACTGCGGTCGTTTGATCCCATATCTCTACTCCTTTAGCTTCTGCTTCTCTGAGTATCCTTTGGTTATAAGCCGGTGCGTTAAGCTCAAATCCTTCCCCTTTAACAGTCCAAACGGTCTCCATATCGGGGCTGTACAATTTTATACCGCTTATTTTGTTCTCCAACTCATCCCCTCTCGGATAAGGCATACCGAGCCTATCGAAGTGGGCTTTACTTACAGCATCTCCGCAGGGCTTATCTCCTATTCTGTTCCAAGTTTTACTGTCTATTAGAAGGACTTTCAGCCCGTGTCCTGCTAGGTGGTAAGCAGTACTTGCACCTGCAAAACCGCCTCCGATGATTAACACATCATATTTTAATTCCTTCAAACTATTCACGCTATTTCTCTTACTCAATTAGTGGGCTTTAAAACTATTTTCTACTTATCCTATACACTAGGGTTTCTGCAGTTATCCTTAAGTAAGTTTGCGCGAATATTGTTAGGTAATTGAGAGAATAATTTCTCTATCAAACTCCTGTTTTCGTTATCACAGTATAAGATGACTCCATCAAACTCTTTTTTGCTATTTTCCTCCACGACTTTAGCCATATCTTCCCTTTTCCATAAGAAAAGTTCGTATCCTATGTCTATATTGTCTAACATTGGCTCCCTTATGTAATCCACGACTTTATGGAAAGGTTGTTGTGATATTACATTAATTAGCACTTTTTTAGCCCCGCTTGACCTCACGTCTGCAAAGATCTTTCTAAAGGTTTTCTCTAAGTTCTCATCTTTCATTGCTACAAGGACTAGTAATGCTTTCATCTATTTTTGCTCTTGTTGTAAAGTATTAGTGTTTTTCGCTGGTTTGAGGAAATACCGAGTATTTTCTGATATCTCATTTATTGTAAACACTACAATATTATATTGTGATAGCACAAGTAATATACCGAAAATTCGACGAGAAAATTGAGGAGATTACTAGGAAACTGAGGAAGTTAGGGGCTGAAATAATATTCACTAAGGGTGAAAAAGACGCTGTCTGGATTAATTCCTACAACGTTTGGAGTGAGGGAGATGAATATGACGTGGAGGAAGGTTATTACGACGTTAAGATTTACGAAATGATAAAAAGAACAAGGTTCGGGGTCAGCTCTTAATTTGGCGTAAGAAGTGAGAAGAATCAGTAATGACTAAGTATCCTCTAGCTTCCGGCGGGTACTCCCTAGTGATACCACCTACGTATATAACTCTTGCCAGCTTATCTATCTCAAGCCTTTTCTGTTGTGCAATTATTATCCAATCCCAAGGACCTGCTCCTACGTTCCTTCTGAGCTGATCTACGTCACCTTGATGCCCGTGTAGTATGTAGTATTTAACCGAGGAGACCTCCGCTATGTACATTGTAGTACCTATAATTTCCTCCCTATATCTAGGTTCTGCCATTATACATTTCAATGCATGAGGATCCATATCTCCTTGAATATAGACTATCTGAGCCCAAGGGGCTATACTCCTTATAACATATAGGACGTCAATAACTCTTGGACACTCGTAGTCCCAGTAACACTGAGTAGTATCCCCGTCAAGTACAATAGTCTCTGGTTCTTCTTTTTTGATTATCGAAGATAATGTACTTTCGACGTGAGGTTCTGGAAACCTTATGTTACCCATCACTAGGATCTTCAATCTTAAACCCGTTATTACTAATATGTATTTTAACTATTTTTTATTTTCTCAGAAAGGGTTAGCATTAGAATTTTATAACTCGTATTCATTATTCTTTTTGAACCAAATTGAAGACAGGGACTACGGTGTTACTTTCGGTAATATTGCTTATACTTCCCACAGTGCCAGCATATGCTTTAAATTATCCAGCGTTCTTAGTAGCTTCAGCAATAGGTCTCATTATAGTTCTTTATATTATGTACTCTAACCGTACTTGGGAAACACTTAAGGGGAAGGTAGTAGGGACGTACTTCTCCGGTGTATTCGCCGTAGGTGTAACGTTAGGGATATTCTTCTCAGCCTATTCAAAACCGAAACTTTTTGCGGAGACTGGTCTAATATTCATAATACCATTCATAGTCCAATTCCTCCTTTTGCTGAAAGACATATTACCCTCTATGATTAGTAAGGACTTACTTTACTTCAGCAACGGTTACGTACCTTTTCTTCTGGTACTGATAATAGGTTCTGTGATCGGAAGGTTTTTGAGTTCATTTTACCCACTAATAATTTTATATTCAGGAACTTTAGTGGTAGCTATTCTGGTATTTTTATACTTTAGGAGAAGTGGGTGAAATGGAAGTAGCGATAGTAGGTGCAGGGCCTGCTGGATTATCTTTAGCCTGGTTTTTGAAAGGTACGAAATATAATGCTACTGTTTATGAAGCGTTAGACGATGTCGGAAAAAAACCTTGTGCTTGGGGTCTTATGAGCGGGGTTGAGTCCTTACTCCCGATCACGAAAGATAGTAAAATTAGCGAGATCAAAGGCTTCAGGATTTATTTGAACGATAAGCTTATACACGACATAAGGGGAAAACAAACTCTCGGTTATATTATAAATAAACCCTTGTTTCTGAAACATCTTGCCGAAAGGCTCAACGTTAAGTTTAATTCGAAAGTAATCAGGAAGAGAGAAGGGGGTAAAGAGGAGTACTATTTGGTTAACGGTGAGAAGATTAACGCGGATAAGGTAGTAATTTCTAACGGTCATTATGAACTACCTAAGGATCATACGGTACCGGCAATTCAATATATTACGGACTACAAGATAGACCCAGAGATAGTTGAGTTTTACTTCTACAGCGATTTGTTAGGATATGCGTGGATATTCCCCGATGATAAAGGTAGTAAGATAGGGATAGGAGGTTATGCCGATGTTAGTTTTCTAAAGGAAAGATTATCTAAATTAGTGAAGGGTAAAGTATTCACTTTTCACGGGGCTAGGGTCTCGGATTATGGTATAGATGAGTTGAGGCTTAACGAGAAGACTTATGTCGGAGAAGCTTTAGGTACTGTATATCCTCTCACTGGAGAGGGTATAAGACCTTCCATACTGAGCTCCAAAATTTACGCTGATACGCTTTTAGGGGATAAGGATTTCGTCAAGGAGTTCAAAGCCTCAAAACTATACTTCACGATTCAAGCCCAGGCTAAAATAATAGATAGTGTCAAGAAGAAAATCATTAGTATTGGTCTACTTTCTAAGCTAATAACTAAAAGTGACCCAGACCTTGTATATAGAATAGCTATAGGAGACTTTGGCATGTCCGATTTAATTAAGTTGTTTGGGAGGTCACTATTATGACCTACATTCTCGATGATATAGATAAAAAGATAATAAAGATACTTCAGGAAGATGCGAGGACTCCGTTTTCTAAGATAGCTAAAATGCTGAATTTAAGTGAATCTACAATACACATGAGGATGAAGAGACTGAGAGAGAACGGGGTCATAAAGGGGTTTTACGTAGATATAGACCCTGAAGTGATAGGTTATAACGTGGTAGCTTTCGTTATGATTAAAGCTGATCCCAAAAAATATGAGGGAATCTTGAAGAAGATCTCCGAGTTCAAAGAGGTTTTGGAGGTTTATGATGTAACCGGTGAATATTACGCCTTATTAAAGGTGAGAGTTAAAACGAGGGAGGAGTTAGCTAAGGTTCTCGATATGATAGGAAATATGGACGGAGTAACTTCAACATATACAATGTTCGTCTTACGGACTATTAAGGAATTGAGAAGTGTAATTTTAGACTGATCGGTGCGAGAGCTCGTCATCACATTTTCAGCCGGTTTTTTAGTCCTCATTTCTTAAGTTTCTGAATCAGGTGCTGGATAATATATTTTGCAGGGTTTATATTAGTCGCTTGATAAAATCCCTTCCAGAGCGGAGCCGCGTTTACCTCAAGCACTTTATAACCACCGTCTAAATCCTCGACTACGTCGAGACCAGCGTAATCCAGTCCCAAGACGGTTGTGGACTTCAATGCTATCTCCTCAAGGTATTTGTCCGGTAAGATAACTTGTGTTAAAGCCCCTTGAGCAACATTGGTCTTCCAAGAGGTTTTGTTTATCCTATATATACCGCCTATTACTCTATCTCCAACCACGAAGACTCTTATGTCTCTTTCCGGCTTTCTCACGTATTTCTGTATGTACACAGGTTGATTTACGGACAAAATTGATTTAGCTATCCTGAACGCTATATCTGGGTCTGTAACTCTTACTGCTCCGAGACCAAGGCTTCCCACCAAGGGTTTTATTACCACCTCTTTCCATCGCTCTGCAAGTCTCATAGCTTCAAAGGGACTCTCCACTAATGCGGTCTCAGGTATAGGGATCCCTGCACTTTTTAGCTTTACTAAGCTGCTAAACTTATCTCTAGCGTTGAACATGGATTCAGGCCTATTAATTAACGTTACACCGTTGTTTTCCATAGCTTTCAGTGTGTCGAATCTTTTGATTAGTTGCTCAGTGGAGGATATGAAACCTAAGTTCCTTACGACTCCTCCGTCTATCATTAATGTCTTTCCTCCATATGTAAATTCTACATCATTAGTCGTAATGACCGGATTTATCTGTGAAATCCTTAGATATATTGCAGTATGACCATTATTCTTTATTTCTAGAAGTAGTTGCTTAGAAGCTTCAGTGACCTTTTGAGACTCGTGGATTACTGCAATTTTAATAAGTTATCACCAATCTTTTCCTCATATGAGTCGTTTTTATAGTTTATTAATACCCGCCTCGTTAAGTAGACCCGCTGTAAGGAAGTCGGGAATAGATATTACAGCTTCCCTAAACTCTTGTCTTACGTCTATTTTTCTCACCAACGATAAATAGTTAGATACAGCACTAGTATATTCCGCCTTAACATATTCCTTGTAATCTGCACCTTTCAAGTCATAAAGCTGTTTTGCACTCCCTACCAATACCTTCAACTCTCCTTTTTCGTATTTATATACGTCTATGTAATCGTCTATGAGCTGGTAAGCTATTCCCAGTTCTTTTCCCAATTCTATCATAATATCCACCACCTCTTCTCTTTTCGCTGCAAAAGCAGACAGCATTGTAGACAGTTTAAAGAGACTCGCAGTCTTATACTCTATAGTCTTCATATAATCTACAGGTGTACCGAAAATGTCCTTTAATGCGCCAATAGCAGTGTCCCTCCAGAGGTCAATACTTAACTTTAATGCCCTCTCCCCGTAACTCGAGATAATGTTCAATGCGGAGGGAATAAGAAAGTTGGTAATGAATATTACCCTTCTGTTTGTGTAAACTGCCCAAGCCGCCTCCACTCCTCTCCTTGTAAGGTCGTAATCAACAATGTCATCTAAGGCTAGAGAAGATGAGTGAAGGATCTCAGAGGCTAAAGCAGCTTTATATGAATTCGACTGTTCCCCTCCTAAAGCTTCAGTGAAGAACATGGTAAGCGTTGCCCTGAACCTCTTACCGTCCTTCAGAATGTATTTACTCACTTCCAATAACTCCCAGTCCTTTATATCTGATAAGTAATCTTCAATGAGCTTATCAACGATCTCTTTAGTACGTCGCCAATAAGTTAGAAAATCCACTTCATAACACTCTCGCGGGTTGCTTAAATAAATATGTTAAAATTGATAAATAAACTGGTGCAAGTAAAGGGTCAACGTCGAAGATAATCTCCCTCACGTTCTTTCCTTTAGCCCTAAGTTCGAATTCCATACGCCTGACCGTTAAAACATCGGCTCCAGTAGTTATAAATGTATATGTATTGCTAGAACCAAGAAAATCCTCGTGGCTCTTTATTTCAGTATTAAGGTATTTCTGCATTAAATTGCGTGCGGGTAAAAGAAGCGGGGAGAGAACAATTAAACCGTTGAAATCTACTTCCTTAACTTTTTCTTTCAACCATTCCTCTAATGTGTTAAGGGAGTTAAGCTCCTTTAATATTTCCTCACTCCTCTTGTTTTTGTTTATGGACGAGATTTCCTTGAGGAGAGATAAAGACGTCTCTATTTCACATAACTCTCCTTCTTTACTCAAGATTTCCACATCACCCTTACCTTTCTCCTTCTTCATGTCTACGTTACACGTTATCAGATATCCTTTTCCTCCTAGAGACCACATGGAGTCCAAAAAAGGGATGACGTCGTTTTTGTCGTGTAGAAACGCAATTACGTTATTAACGTCAGCGTAAGGCTTCTCCGAGAATAAGAAGTCGTATAAATTAACGAGCCTCACAACTTTCTCCGACAGTTGTGAAAGGGCTCTGTAAAGAGTGAACGCTTCCAATTCACTCTTTCTGTTGTACACTATAGTGAAATCCGGGCCGATTGAGGATAAAAAAGGAATCGAGAAGAGGTTTAGACTAAAGCGGTCTTTAGGGAATTGCAACAACTACACTCTCCGTCATTAGGTTTCTCTGGTAACCTCCTGATAACTTCGTATAGGAGCTTTCTGGCCTTTTCAGTGTTCTCGGACATGACTTTAGTAACCTCCTCAGCCGTAACCGGTATATCCGCGAAAACGTCGTAGTCCGTAACCATTGCTATAGTCGCGTAACACATCTGTGCCTCGCAAGCTAAGTTAACTTCAGGAACCAAAGTCATCCCTATTATATCAGCCTTGAAGACTTCCTTCCAGACCTTACTTTCGGCTCTTGTCGAGAACCTAGGACCCTCTATACATATGTAGGTACCGGAAGGGTGAGTAGTTATTCCCAAATCCCTCGCTGACTCTATTATTATCTTTCTGAGGTGATTACAAAATGGGTCTGCCATCGATACGTGAGCGACTACGGGACCGTCAAAGAATGTATATTCTCTACCTTTTGTCATGTCTATGAACTGGTCAGGGATTACGAAGTCGCCAGGCTTATAATCGAGCCTTAAGCTCCCAACAGCTGAGACAGAAATTACCCACTTAACCCCCAACTCTTTTAACGCCCATATGTTAGCTCTGTAATTTATCTTATGAGGAGGGATTTTATGTCCTCTTCCGTGTCTGGGTAAAAAGGCCACTTTCT
>QEFN01000041.1 GCA_003086555.1 Sulfolobus sp. SCGC AB-777_G06
TCATTAACTGTCTCATTACTCTTTCATCTGCTGTTATATCAATAATCCTTTTATGTATTTTCATTTCCCAATGTTCCCATTTTTTCTTTCCTTCCCCGTGAGGCAATCTCATAATTGGAACTTCCATTCTAGTAGTAGGTAAAGGTATCGGACCTCTAATCTGTATTCCAGTTTTTTGTGCCATCGTTTTTATTTGGTTCACTACGAAATTCAAGTTATCAATATTTGTACTCCATAATCTTATCCGCGCCTTTGAGGGCATGAAAATTCACCAAATATAAAAAACCTTATTTAATCTCTATCTTTTTAGGTTTAACGTCAGTTATTACTCCTACTCCTACTGTCTTACCCATATCTCTCATTGCAAACCTTCCCAGTGCTGGGAACTCTCTGAACTTTTCTACACATAGATCCTTGATCGGGGTAAATTTAACTATTGCAGCATCTCCTGCCTTTATGAACTGCGGATTCTTCTCTGCTTCTTTACCTGTCTTCGGGTCTATCCTAGACACAATCTCACTTACCCTACATGCCACGCTGGCGGTGTGAACATGTACTACAGGTGTATAACCGACACTAACCGCAGTAGGATGCCATATTACGATTATCTGTGCAGTGAACTCTTCCGCGACGGTGGGCGGATTCTGTGCACTACCTACCACATCTCCTCTCTTAATGTCTTTCTTCTCTACACCTCTCACGTTAAATCCTATGTTATCACCAGGCTCAGCTTTTTCAATTTTAGTATGATGTGTTTCGATAGATCTTACTTCACCTACCTTACCAGCAGGCATGAATACGACTTTGTCACCGACTTTTAGTACACCACTTTCTACTCTACCTACTGGCACTACACCTACACCAGAAATTGAATATACCTCTTGAATCGGTATCCTGAGAGGTTTGTCAACGGGTTTAGGAGGTACTTCTAACTGATCTAATAGTTCCTCTAGAGTAGGACCATTATACCAAGGCATATGAGATGATTTCTGAGTTACGTTCTCACCTGCTGGAGCTACCACTGGAACGAATTTTACCTTAGACATATCAAATCCAAAGCTCTTCATGAACTTAGTTACAGTGTCTACGACCTCTTTGTATCTCTTTTCGTCATACGGGGGATCAGTCAAGTCCATCTTGTTTACTGCTACAATCATCTGGTTAATTCCCATTGTTTTCGCTAGAATTATATGTTCTCTAGTCTGACCTTCAGCGCTCATTCCAGCTTCAAATTCACCTTTCTTAGCTGAAATCACAATTATAGCTGCGTCAGCTTGGCTAGCACCAGTGATCATGTTCTTTACGAAATCTCTATGACCTGGAGCATCAATTACTGTGAAGAAATACTTTCTGGTCTCGAACTTCATAAAAGTTAAATTAATTGTTACACCTCTTTCTCTCTCTTCCTTTAGTCTATCTAGTAGGAATGCATACTTTTCTGATTCTTTTCCTAATTTCTTAGCTGCTTCTTCAGCCTCTTTTACAGTTTTCTCATCTATGAAACCTCTGTCCATTAAAAGCCTGCCTATTAGTGTGCTTTTACCGTGGTCTACGTGTCCTATAACGATTAAGTTAAGGTGGGGCTTTTGTGACATGTCCTTTACCTCTTACACATTAATACCAAGGTGAACATTAAAAATTTAGCTATACTATTACCTTGAGCTTAACGCGATTCTCTCTATTTCTTCTTTTTTCCTAATTGCAAAGCTCTTGGGGTCATTATTGGCTGCAGCAATAATTTCCTCCGCAAGTGCCTCCTCTATAGGCTTAGGATTGTTAAATGAAGCATCTTTAGCTCCAGTTACTATATGTCTCAAAGCAAGGTCAATTCTTCTTTGTGGGGAAACGTCTACAGCTACATAGTAAACTATACCACCGTACATTATACGCGTTACTTCTTCTCTCGGTGCTGCGTTCTCTATCGCTCTTACAAGGACTTGTATGGGATTTTGCCCTGTCTTTACTGCAATTATATCTAAAGTCGTATTCACTATATTATAAGCAAGCATCTTTTTACCTTTATTTCTACCCGGCCTCATGAGGTTATTTATCAACCTTTCTACTATCGGTAACTTAGCCTTACCGAACCTTCTATGTTCATGTCTTCCTCCAGTGTGCGGTAAATAAACTGGCATTAAGTTAATGTACTTCTTTAGACTCGGGTCCCTAACTTCTACTTTAGTATCCCATTTACCAAAGACCTTTATATCCAAATTTGAAACTTCATACGCCATAGTGGTCTCCTTCAAATTATTTCTTATTTCCTTAAATCTATTTATGAAGGGTTTAATAGAGTTTGTGTATCTATTATTTATTAATGCAAGCAGACACTGATGAGAATCTAATAAGAGTCAAAAGAGTTGATGCATTCTTCTATCCTCTTCACGCAATTCCTACTATGGTGTTATATTTAGAAGATAGTAGAGAATTTAAGATGTTTTATATACCACCCGAGATAGTAATTCTCGTAAATAAACTTCAAGGTAAAAACGAATATGAAGGAATTACTGGAAACGATAATAGAGAGAGTCTATATGATATATTATATGATATAATCTCTTTCTCTACCGATATAAAGGAAAATTTAAAGAAAATTGTTAACAGGGTAATCATAGATGATATAATAAAGGAAAGTGGAGTATACGTTGCTACAGTAGAGTTCAAGTTCGACGGTGTTATAATAGAGAAAAAATTAATACCAAGTCATGCTGTACTATTGGCTTTGCTTTGCGACAAACCAATATTCGTAAAGAAACAGTTGGTTGAGGAGCAGGAAGCTGAGGAAAAGAAAAGAGGTTCAGATGTGGAATAATTTTTATCTTTCTTTTTAGGATTTGTAAAATTTATTTTATAATACCAAAATAATGCCTAAAATTTATATTTTGTAAGTTGAAAATTTCATTATTACTTATTACCTTACTGGCTTTTGTTTCTTTCCTTTATATAACGCATCCAGAGAGACTCCATTAACCATAATGACTTTGTACCTAACACCTGGTAGATCACCCATTGATCTCCCTAGCGTTCCACCGATACCAGCAATTACTACTTCATCGTGCTCATCAATGAAGTTTACCCCACCATCTCCTGGAACGAATGCCGTGACTATTCTACCGTTTTTAACTAACTGCACTCTAACAGCTTTTCTAACAGCAGAATTAGGTTGCCTTGATTCTATACCAACTTTTTCTAATACTATACCTCTCGCCATAGGCGCTCCTTCTAATGGATCGTACTTTTCTTTTAGTTTAAGCATTCTTCTCTTGAAAGACCTCTGGTGCCACCTAAACTTCAGTCTTTTTAACTTAAGCTTTCTTGCAGCAAATAACCCTTTAGGAGACTTACTTCCTGCCACATCTTTCACCTTTATACTACAACAACTGAATCAATATCCATATACCTTTTTAATATTAACTTAGCCCTTTCGACATTCCTACCACTTTTACCAATTGCTAAACCTTTATCTTGCGCTTCTACTGTAATATAAACTGTTTTCTTAGAATTCGACTCTACTAACTTTATGGTTTTAACCCTAGCTGGAGCCATAAGGTTCTTTATTAAATCCTCTAGATTATCACTATAACCTACTATTTCCACTGATTTACCTAGAAGTTTCTCTAGCTTCTTTACATTACTTCCATTTTTACCTATAGCTATTCCCATATTTTCTGGGTTTATAAGAAATATAATCCTGTTATTTTTTTCATCAATAATACAATCCCTAGCTGTAACTTTAGTTATATCTTGAAAAAGTGACATATATCTTAATTCTTCTGATGTTAATTTTATCTCAGGCACTATTTAATTCACCTCATTTATTTTGAAAAATTTTTGATTCACCCTCATCAATAACACCTATTGCAGACACAATAAACGGCTTACCACAAAGAGTACCTAATTCTAACGCACTACCCTTATATTCATAATAAGGTATACCAGCAAGTTTAGCATAATGAATTAAATCATCTTTCAAGTCTTGTCTTAAGGTGCTAGCAATTATTATACCTTTAACTTTTCCTAACTTTAGCATTTTTAAAGTCCTTTTAGTACCTAGAATAACTTTTCCAGTCCTCAGAAGAGTTCTAAGTTCCCCTTCAAAACTTATACTCTCAGACATCTATATCACCTTACATTAGGTTTCATGGACAACTCCACAATTCCAGTACCCAATCTTATCGGTTGCCCGATTATAATGTTTTCTACTACACCTTTAAATTCTTCGACTTCACCCCTGGCTGAAGCGTCAAGTAAATGTTTCACCGTGACTTCGAATGCAGCCCTAGCTAGTACGCTACTTTTTTCACCAGTTACTCCATGCCTACCTATCTGTCTTACTGTACCCGTTCTAGTCATTACATCGGCTACTAGCAATATATGTCTCATATCTACGTCCAAACCTTGTTCATCAAGTACTTTCTTTATTTCTCTAGCTATTAGCTCCCTCGCAGCTTCAATACCAAATATCTCCGCTATTTCATGAATGTTATTAGTTTGTAACTTTGAAATGTCTACCCCCTTAATACCTATTAGCCCCTCAACATTAGAACCGTCTGTTATTATAACATATTCATCGCCCTTTTTCTGAACGATGGCTCTTTTTATACCTTTAACTCCCTTAATTTTGGAGTTCAGAATCTTCTCTCTCATTTTAAATAATCCGGTTATACTATCTATTTCTTCAAAGTATATAGTGAACGTATTCTCATCGATGTCTTCAGTTCTAATTTTTCCTAGTTTCAGTTTATAAATTGTCTTCTTTACTTCTTCTGCAGTAAGCCCTTTATCTCTTAACATATCTTCATCAAGCTGTAAAGTAATTGACATAGAAGATATATCTAAACTAACTGACGCTATAACGTTCTCTACTCTTGTATACTCGATTTTTCTCGCTATTTCTAGTGCTTTCTCCTTGTCATATTTGTACTCATCTGTTAAATAAATTGTCATTATTGGAGTTGAAGGAGTCTTTCTTACGTCCACTATTTCTATTAATCTTGGTAAGCCTAGTGTAACGTTGAGTTCTCTTATACCTGCATAATGGAACGTTCTCAACGTCATCTGCGTCCCAGGCTCACCTATTGATTGGGCAGCGACCACACCTACGGCTTCACCTGGTTCGACTAATGAGGACTCGTACTCCTTAATAGCTAATTCAATTATACGATCTACTTCATCGTGACTCACTTCGATTTCGAGTTTGTATAAAGTATCTCTCAGATCCTGGATTACTTTATCTGGTAATTTTGATTTAACCTCTTCTAATTTTTTATCAATATAGTTCTTCATTTGTTCGGAAACCATGATTAATCACTTCCTCCAACCTATGACCCTTTCAACTATTCTATTTATATCTACCGACTTACCATGAGCACTATACATTGGATGGACTTCATCATCACCATAAGATACTTCCATTACTTCACCATATAAAGATCTTACTGTTCCGTCGTATTCAACTCTTAAGTCTGATAGTGCGTTTATAAGTCTTCTTTGCATGTATCCGCTTTGCGAAGTCTTCACCGCAGTATCTACTAATCCTTCTCTACCTCCAGCAGCATGATAGAACATTTCTATTGGCGTTAATCCTCTAGTAAATGAGTTGTGAACGAAACCTCTTGAGTCTGGCGAAATATCGCCAGGCTTGAAGTGAGGTAAAGTTCTGTTCATATACCCTCTCTTTAATCTTTCTCCTCTAACCGACTGTTGTCCTAACATGGCAGTCATCTGTGTAATGTTTAACTCGCTACCCCTAGCTCCAGTTATGGCCATGATGTAGGCATTATTGAACGGATCTAGATACTTAGTAGCAATTTCACCTGATATTTTTCTTAATTTGTCTAATGTATCTAGTATATAATCCTCCAGGCTTTCCTCTAACGTTCTACCGGGAATTGGTTCTAGCTTACCTTCATTATATTTCTTAATTAATTCGTCAACTTGATTATATGCATCAGCTGTACTCTGATCTATTTCTTTTAACGCCTCTGGTGGAATTGTTACGTCATCCAAGGTCATAGTAAATCCTCTTAACTCTATATATCTTATAAACATCTTGAAGACGTTATCCATTATCCACTTACCATATTCTGTACCATATTCTTTAATTAACCAATGTAGAACGCTTTCTGGCTGCTGATTACCTATAGCTTTCTTATCTAAAACGCCCTCCAGTAGAATTCCGTTCTTAATCACAATATATGAATCGTGAGGACATACCTCGTTCTTACAAGCTCTAACTCCCTTTGATATATTAGCTACTCCATGGAAGTTAAAGTCTTTAGGTAGGAATAAGCTTATCACTTGTTTTCCAGTATAATACTGCTTAGGTGACAGAATCGCAGGTTCTCCTAGATCGCCATTGAAGTCTGTAACACCTAATATTGTGGCTACTTCCTCTTTAGTTAGTAAAGTAGTTTTTACTGATAATAAATAAGCACCGCTTATATAATCTTGACCTCCTCCCATTATAGGTCCTCCATACCTTGGAGTAATGATGTTCTTGTGAACCAGCATAATCTCTCTAGCTTCTGCTATTGCTTCTTCGGACTGAGGCACATGCAAATTCATCTCATCTCCGTCAAAATCAGCGTTATAAGGTGGACATACTAATACATTTAATCTGAATGTTCTACCGGGTAATACTCTAACTCTATGAGCCATCATTGAAATCCTATGTAGAGACGGCTGCCTATTAAATAGAACGGTATCACCGTCTACTAGATGTCTCTCTACTATGTAGCCTGGAGTTATGCTTGCAGCAAGCTCCTTTCTGTCTTTAACATACCTTAGGTCAATTCTTCTACCGTCGGTTCTAATAACATAATTCGCTCCAGGCCACTTATCTGGTCCATTTATTATATATTGCCTTATTCTTTCAATGTTAAATTTAGTAACTCTTTCAGGAACAGTTAAAATCTTAGCTATTGTCTGAGGAACCCCTACCTCATCAATACTTATACTTGGATCAGGCGAAATTACTGTTCTTGCTGAGAAGTCTACTCTTTTACCAGATAAGTTACCTCTGAATCTTCCTTCCTTACCTTTTAACCTCTGAGCTAAAGTTCTCAAAGGCCTCCCAGATCTATGTTTAGCCGGAGGAAGCCCGGGTATTTCATTATCAATATAAGTTGATACATGATATTGTAATAAGTCCCATAAGTCTTCTATTATTAGTTGAGGAGCTCCAGCCTCCAAGCTCTCTTTTAACCTCTCATTTATTCTCACTATATCAACTAACTTATGTGTAAGGTCGTCTTCAGCTCTGATACCACTTTCTATTGTAATTGAGGGACGTATAGTAATCGGAGGAACTGGCAATACTGTAAGTATCATCCATTCAGGTCTTGCAGTTTTAGGGTCATAGCCCATTAATTCTACATCTGAATCTGGTATTCTCTCTAAACGCTCTCTAATTTCCGATGGAGTTAATCTCACTAAAGATCCGTTTCTTTCTTCATTAAAATAATAAGGCTTGTCAAGTTTGATCTTAAATTGATGCTCTCCACAATGAGGGCATTCCATGTTTTTCATAGCTACTTTTTTGACATACTCGACTAACCTTCTAGCTGCTGAAGGCCATCTATCTTTAATTGAATTATAAATTCTCCTATATCTTTCCAAGTCTTCTTCTTTTATCTTAAGCCTACCACAATGCCTACACGTTGCCCTGAGAAAATCATAAAAGGATTATTGATATAACAGCAGATGAAAGAGTAATGAGACAGTTAATGA
>QEFN01000042.1 GCA_003086555.1 Sulfolobus sp. SCGC AB-777_G06
CCTGAGGAGCGTGGAGGCGTTCCTCAGGTTCGTTGAACGTTATTTAGGTGGACCGTCGGGGCTGATGAAAATCTTTAAGTTACGTTAAAGTCCCATAACTGCTGTAAATTAGAATCCTCTTCTTAAAATTTTTTAACATGTCCTTTAAGATATCTTCAAAATCTTTATTTGAGTATTGAGTTAAATCAAATTATAAAGCCCTCTTAACTCTATTCACTACTTTTTCATAGTCACCTAGACTCTTACTAAGTTTATATACACGTTTGGCATACTTCATCATAGTACGATTTGCAAAGTACTTTCTAGCATTTCTGTAAAATATGTTTCATTCTCTACTAAAGCCCAGGTTGATGGCTCAATAAATACACTAATGATATCCGATATTTTATACAGATGAATAAGATCTGAAAGTAAGGAAGAAAAGTATTTAATAACTTTTCTATCTTTAGCCAACTCGTCTAAAACTTATTCATATTGGCTAGAACCCTTTTCGCTTCACCTTCCTATAATCTTTCTCCGATGATGTCAGTTTTTTTCAAATTGTTCTCCAACAATTTTCCCTAAGTTTATCTTATCGTAAATTAAACCAGTAAAGCTTATGACATCAATTCTCTCCTTCCATGAAAGTTGGCTGATCAAACTACCAGTGTTCGTTCCTGCCAACTCGTATCAGTATGTATATTCATGAAGTAATGTCTGTATGTAATCAATTAGATCAATCAATTAATAAACGCGATCACTAAGAACGTTGAACGATTCAGAGTTTTTTCAAATTCTATCAAATAAATAGAATATCTTGTTTTTTACTATATTCTTCTACATCACCTTCATGATTTTCTTTGCCTTAGATTAAATCGGTCATTTGTTTACAATATTCTTCTATGGTTTCTTTTGGCTCTTGTTCAAATAGTGATCCGGCCGTTTGTTTACAATATTCGATTATAGTTTCTTCAGATCCTAGTTTACGAATAGAATCAGCTATGCATTTAGTTACTTCACCGTTAATTTTTTCAACATTTTTATACGGAAAAATCTTTGCATCATATACTTTAAAAACATCAATAAAGCGACCCGTCATTATCGCTTTAGCTTCCCCAGCGATTAACATATCAATTTGTTATTTACTCTTATTGTACTGAGAGCTTTTAATTTCTCTATAGGGGTTACGTCTATTCTTTTAATGTATCTGTAAGCCTTAGCCTCAGTTATTGCATCATTACGAAGTAACGGCTTTGTAAACCAATTATCTAATGAGTTCCCAAACTATATAACTCGAAGGACCAGTATATAAACCTTGTTATAAAGTTTTACAATCTAACTAGAAAAATTTAGTAGTATATTATAGAAGTAACTTAATTATACACATTCGCTTAACTAAATTAAGTCAAAAAAACTTTTTAAACTCTTACTCTATAAATAACATTAGACAAGTATGCAATTACCGGGTAGAAAAAGGAAAGATGATGACTCCTGGAGTAAAGTAGCTGAAAGATCAGTAGTAATAATGGGGTATAGGGGAGCAGGTAAGACAACTCTCATGGGCTTAATTGCAATACATATTGACTATTTAGCCAGTAAAGGTAGTGGAATAACTTACCATTTTAAACCAGGTGTTGCCAATGTTCCTTCGGTGTTGTGGGGCGAAATTTTGAGAAAGATAAGGAATGGCGACAAAATAAACGCTACTCAATATTCGAGAGCGCCTTATGTTGGGAGGCTCGTTGTCAGTTATCCTACATTACTAGGAAAGGTAGAACTTAATATACCGATGATAGATTTAGCAGGTGAATTATATCAGCCGTTTATGGACTTCATTATCGACTCTAAGAGTCAAAACTTCGATTACGAGAAATGGAATAATGAACTTAAGCAAAAATTAGAAAATCAAGGGATAACTAAGGGAGACTTAGAATTTATAAACAACTTCATTTTTAAAGGTAAAGCTTATTTAATTACAATAAACTTAGTTCATGCTTTTAAATCGATTAGCCTTTCTACGAGTGATGCCTCTGACGATACTGTTCCGATAAGTCAGGACGAGGCTGCTAAGTTATTAGATAGATATTTAAATGTAGTTGCCAACCTTATTGAGTATAGAAAGAATCAAGGGAATATGCCCCATATAGGAATCGTTTTGACACATTATGACGTAGTTAGAGATTACGTTGAAGATAGGTTAGGATTCACCCCATTAGAAGATGAAGATTCGAAAAGGAAACTTTTGAATCACATAGATGTTTCTGTAATTTATAACTCATTAGAGGATTTGATAAAAGACGTCCCGATATTCATAAGCTACTATAGAAAACCGATACGACCCATAATTGATGAAACTGGGTTAAGGTTACCTGACTATCCTAGAAAGGAATATGATAAGATTGTTCAATGGTTTAAAGATGTACTGAAGTGACTAGATGTGAGCAATATAACAATCAAAGGCCACATAATAAGTTCTTATTACGATGGAATATATATAAACTATTTCCCTGACAGTAGAAGAGAATATCTAAGGAATATATGGTTAGAAAGACTTCAGGGTGTCTTCTATTTTTCACCTAGGTCTAATGGCAATATGGTAATAACTGGCTACTCCCAGTACTTCGCTGAGAATGAGGCTTATGTAGCCTATGGTGAGGACAGGCTGATTGAAGGAAGACCCTATGTACATTTACATGTGTTAGTTCTGGATTTAGATGAGTATAGGAAAGCGAACTATAATATATTTAATACAGATGCAAATTTTATATCATATGATATTTTCAGAAAAAACGAGATAAATTTACAACGAGAATTAAGAGTTAATATAGGGGCTAAAAAAAGCCGACCCATTGATGTAGATACATTGATTAATGATTGGATTAGCGGTAATAGGATTTTTCAAACCGACGATCCTCTAAACTTGATTAATGCATTAGCAGGGAGGATAGGAGGAAATTTCACCTACGCTGTAGATTTATCCCCAAAGGATCCGTACAAATTTGATATAATTATTTATAGAGGGAGAAGGGCTGGTGGAGTAACTGATGTTCAACCGAGACAAGTAATAATGGATTATATAGAAAAAATAAAGTTTGCTGGAAGCATATTTAAGTTTATTGATATCTTTCAATTTCTAAGACGGCTTAATGTTAAAATGAATGAGGGTAAGAGCTATCAGGAGGCACTTGTAGAGCTCATAGGCAATCATTGTCGTCAGATAAAGGCCTCAGCATTGTATTACATGTTAAGAGCCGAATTCGGTGAAAGGGCTAATGATATACTTAATCGTATATTAATGAGTTGTCCTAATTCTCATGAATTTATAAATGACCCTGACTTTAGAAGAGCATTATTCGAAATAAGAGACTATCCAGCTCCTCCATTACGCGATTTAATTGAACATGTAAAGAAGCAAGAGAGGGATAGAGAATGGAATAATTATATGATAAAATGGAATGGAGATTATTGGGAAGCTTATGAACAATTAAACCGAATTTACCCTCCTTCAGAAGTACTGGATAAGTTCAATGAATTGTTAAAGAAAGAAAATGTAAGCATAGAAAAATTACGTGAAGATTCATCTTTATGGCGCACATTAGAATCAATATATAAATCCGAAATAAGAGACTATCCAGCTCCTCCATTACGCGATTTAATTGAACATGTAAAGAAGCAAGAGAGGGATAGAGAATGGAATAATTATATGATAAAATGGAATGGAGATTATTGGGAAGCTTATGAACAATTAAACCGAATTTACCCTCCTTCAGAAGTACTGGATAAGTTCAATGAATTGTTAAAGAAAGAAAATGTAAGCATAGAAAAATTACGTGAAGATTCATCTTTATGGCGCACATTAGAATCAATATATAAAACTATCGGGAGTTATGGTAAAGATCCCCTCAGATTATTACTAATCTATATTGAGGTTATAAAACAACACGATGTTACTGAAGAGGAACTGAAAGAAATAATTCATCATATGTCAAATATAGAACGCAAAAGGTTAATAGATAAATACCTTAGAGAGAGTGAGGAGAGGGCTAAATCTTATCTTGTTCTTTTTGATAAAGGGGAAATTGTGGAAACAATTAATGAAAAGATTAGAGATAAAGACGGTCTAAAAATTATAGGCTGTAATACTCATGATTATATAGATAAAAATACCAAGTGCTTTTATCTCCTTTTACAGTGGATTAAGACAAATAGTCACGAGTACGCTTATAACTATATGGGTAAGATAATTCACGCTTTTGACGATTTACTGAAAACAAAGACGGGCAGGGTTCGGAAACATGTAGACTTAAGCGATCTGGAACGTGAAAGTGAAGAGGTAATTACTAAGATAGAGAAATTAGTAAAAACCTCTAATTTGGATGAAGGTAAGAAGAATTACATTCTAAAGGAAATAGAGAGATTAAAGAAAAGTAAGGTGACAGCAAATGGAAAAAATACTTAAAATATTTTTAATATCTATTAATTCAATATTACTCATAATATTGTTTTTATTTCTATATGATTTTTATTTATCACTCAGCTATTCTTCTTTTTCAATTTCATCAATAACTTCGATATTACTATCATTTGCGACTCTGGTTTCGATAATGTACGTAATCATAATTTCAATATATGTTTACAGACATTTGAAAAGCATTACACACGGGAGTAAAATTACTATCTCGACATTGATTAGGGGATTTATACCACTTGGTTGGTTCTTTATAACTGAGGGCGTTCTATTATTAATAATGAGTGTATTTACAAGGAATTTAGTTCCGTCCATCATATTTTTAATAGGCGGAACCATCATATTATTAGTTTTTCGTTATTTTAAAAGACGGCTTAGGCTTTAATATTTGCAGACTAGACCTCATGTCTCATTAACAGAATAACAGGTGTATTTGTCCTTATACTTTACCAGAGAAGCTAACGACCCGTCTCGTACTTTTTGGAATTATAATTCACTATTTATATTGTAATTCATTAAGTTAGTCATCACATTAGGATGATTAAGTTTATTATCTACATTAATTGTACTACCATTTATGGACAAGGTTAAAAATTTCATTATTTTGGTTTTAACATTAACACTGTTAATGCAAGTTAATTTTTTTTTTTTTTTGCTTACAATGCCTCTAGTGATCCACAACTCCTATTCTGGTTAGTACCTTGGGGTCCATCTAATGGTACATATGAAAACTTGCTGCCGTATCTACAGAATTTAGTTGTTGGTATAGTTTTTCCTTTCAACACTTACAATTTAGGAAATGGAAACGTTTCATTGCAGCAAGCGTTAAATTATGGAAGCAATGAATATTGGATCTCCGAACAGTTATCTAAACTTGATGTGGTCTACAACTCCTCCAACTTGTTGTTCATTAACTTCTTACTAACTACTCATATCTGGAGAGGGTATTTAACGAGTGTTACACCTGCTCAAATGCTTCTACTTAATTACACCCTTCATAAGATAGCTGCTGTTACAAATGGTGGACAAAAGTTAGTCGTAGGAATCTCAGAGATGAACAAATTAAACAATTATGGTTATTACGAAGTGTATTCAGCAATACAGCAGATACTACCTAACGCTAAATTATTCTATTACACAGATCTGGGCCAAAGCGTAAGTTCAGTGGAAAGTGTCTTCCAATATTTACAATCTAATGGAATAACACTAAACTACATAGGATATGATGTATACCCCTATCCTTCATATAACTACGCGAATGGTGTAGTTTGCATACCAAGTAATTACGTTAACCAAATTTCAGATCTGGAAAATTTCGCGAACCAACAAGGTATTAGTTTCTTTATAGGTGACGTAGGATTTCGTGACGGTGATGTTCAAGGCTATGATAATCCTGCTTCGACAACATATATTGATTTTAATTCCCCTGCAGGGTATCAGGACACCATAGACTATTACGAGGACGTAATATCTCAATTAAATTCTATGGGTATAAACTTCATAGGCATCTGGGATTATAATGGTTGGAACGGTGACCCATTTGGGCTCTGGAATAATCCGTATTTCAATAAGTTGCTTGAATTTGTAGGAATACAACCGATTGAAAGAGCCAAAATTGACGTAGTTTCTACTCTTCCGTTTTATTACGTAAATGGCTCTGTATATGATGCTAATAAAACGTATATCGTTACTTTACCGGCTAATATAACATTTGTTAATGTGAAATACATTAATGGTACTTCCAGGTTTATTCTGGAGGAAGTGACCCTAAATGGAAATACTACTTCTAGTAGTTTTACAATAAACCAACCGGGGGATTATACTATAATAGCTAATTATGTTATGCAGTATTATGTAAATACAAATCTAAACGTTTCCGCTAATATAAACGGAGTTAAAGAAGAATTGAGTAACGGTTGGTACAATAGAGGGTCTACAATTGAAGTATTTCCGCAAGTGATCCCGATAAGCCAACACGAGATCTACAATATCACTCAAACTTTCAGTTTTATTGTCGAATCTCCGATGTCAATTAAAATACCTTACATCGTAGAATACTATGTCGAGGTTAATTTCACGGGATCACCATTACTTGCAGTAATAAACGGTACCAATAGAACCCTTGTAAGCGGTTACTACCCGGCTGGTACAACAATAGAAATTCCTGAGTACGAATACTTGAGTTCCTTCGAGAGATTGGAGGTCTTTAGTCAGCCTCAGATATTTATTGTAAATGAACCACTACAAGTTAACATTAAAGCTATCCCACAATTTTGGATATATATATATCTACCTAACGGAAGTATTTTAGGGTGGTATAATAACGGTTCTGTTATAGTAATTCCTAAAGTTGTAAATGTGAACGGGATAACATATGTACTTAATGGATCTGATGAAATAATTGTTACTCAACCTATCTTCCTGACTCCGAATTATAAAATGTTGGTTAATAATACACAAGCTACGACTAAATCAACAACGACTAACTCTGAGACAACAACCCAATCTTCTGTTACTACGTCAAGTTACAGTAAAACCATTATTCAGAATCAAACATCTGTTACGTCAAGTAATCTATATAGTAATACAACCACTACTCAGAGTCAAACATTTTATGGTACCCTAATTATTTCAGCGTTCACATCGGCAATAGCAATGAATATTATCATCATCGCTATAATAGTAATATTTGTCTTTGTTTTTGCCTTTATAATAGTAAACTACATTAAATACATCATTAGAGACAGAAGGTGAGTAAAATTAATTGTAAATTCATTATTTTGTATAATAACTAATAATGGAAAGAAAATTTTTAAGTAACTAAATGTTATAAAGTGTATGGGAATTATGTGTAGAAACGAAATTGAGCTTTCGAAGTGCAGCAGCAAACGTCAAAGTCTACACTATCTCTGAAAGTGTTTGCAATAAAGTATCTTAAATAATGAATGATATATCTTTTTCAGAACAATGAATTTAGTTAGAAGATATGGAGGTTGTGATATCACTTCAGATGATCCATTAGAGATTAGGACATGCGATAATGAAATTGAGGTTATAGTTAGTCCAGCTAACCTCATCGCTAGGATGGGCTGGGTAAAGCCGTTAGTAAAACCAGAGAAAACTGTGAGGGATGTCAAAGAAATTGATTATACGATTTCACTTTCTATTATCGTATAATAATGATTAATTAACAGCAGTTATGGGACTTTAACGTAACTTAAAGATTTTCATCAGCCCAGGCGGTC
>QEFN01000043.1 GCA_003086555.1 Sulfolobus sp. SCGC AB-777_G06
GTTAAACGTAGAACACGAGAAGTTCAACGAGAGGGATTACGCAGAACAAGGGTTCAGAAGCTTAAAACATAGGCTCGCATCAACGGACTTCCACTTCCCTTGGAATACTAACAAGTTCACAATAACTAGGTGGTTATCAACATTCTTCCTAATATACAACATCCTTTACACCCCAACGTACTTGTTAGATAAGGGGGTGATAATAAATGTAAATATTTCAAATGAATGAAATTGTTGTCCACACTCAGTTAAATCTCCCAAAGAGATTAAAAAACTACAGAATGTCAAACTTACAGAGGAAGGGTTAATAAAGCGGAAAGTCTAAAAGTATAACCAGGTCCATGCCTCTTAGTCACCTAGCCCTTATTTGGCAAACTACGGGCAACGTTATAGTTAACTAGAATTACGATGCTATTAATAAGTCTCTCTAGATAATGAAGTGATGCCTTTCCTCTTCTTTCGAAAAGGTTTATAAAAACCCAGATTTACTTAACTTTATGCGTAAAACAATTATAGCGTTAATTGCTTTAACTCTTGTAATTTTAGCTTCTCTATTGTATTTTTATATTAGGTATTGAGACGGAAAAGAGTATACAGAAGAGTTTAAGCACTACTACAACTGCGAAGGCCACGGAAACACAGCCCTTAGTAATTACTCGTAATGGAATAGAGGAGAAAGTGTCCTTGGGGTTTGACGGAGAATACTATGTCTTCGTAAACTTTACTAACGTTGGTCAAAAACCCATTGTAATACATACTATCAGCCTGTTTTCACCTAATTCCACAATTACTGGATCCTCCCTCCCGGCAGTTCCATTCGCCATAAAAATATTAGACTTAAACAACGGAAAAACTTACGCGTTGTTTCCTTCAGGAGTATTCTTCCCAATCGTTGCAGTCATAAACTTCACGTTTTACCCTGGTGAGACGATTTGGTTTAAGTATATGATATATTACGTTTGCAACATGAACTTCTCAATATTTTCTCCATTTGCATGCTCCCATTTAGTAGTATTACCGCCAGGAGAATATAAACTCTTAATTAATTCCCCTCTTACAAACACTACAATATGCTTACCTTTTAATGTTAGTATACCTTTAGGAGATTATGTTTTTGGCAAAAATAATACAATTTACGCAATATTACCACCTAACGTATCACAAGTTGAAATAAACGGAATCATTTCGAAAGTCATTTTTCTAGGTAATTTCACCTATGAAGTGGTAAATTCGCAAGAGATATTGAATAACCTTGGATTGAATAGCACTGGAAATTCCACCGCGGTGATACCAATGGAGATAAACGTATGGATTAACGGTGAGGAGTACAGCCTGTATGTTATAGGTATTTCGTATACTCCTAGACTTATTTAACCGATTAAGAAGTTATGCCTTTTCAACTCATAATTGTTTTATTAATCCGATAAAACACACAATATCCTTTGAAGGGTAAACCGGTGTAGCTATGGTATCACCTATATACAGTCGCCAGTTTCCGTAGACCTTTAATGAATCGTAGAGTTCCAAGCTTAGATAACGCTACAAAATACTCTCTGAAAGAACGTAAAATGTTGGGAATGTAGATGAGTTAGGAAAGGGA
This sequence comes from Sulfolobus sp. SCGC AB-777_G06, assembly GCA_003086555.1. Next base: position 1,601 of record QEFN01000043.1, read on the forward strand.
TACTGCTAAACCGGTGATTCCTAACCCTATCGACTGTTGCATCCCAAAAGGGATTGAAAGGTATAGTTGACGGCGTTAAAGTGGTGTAAGCTATTATGTGTAGCGTCCCACCTACTGTAAAGCTCGTAATCTTTACAAGAGAATTGAAGACTCCGTAAGTAGTTTTCAGATGTTTTGTGGATTACTCATTAATTTCCATTAAAATTAAGCGTTAATTTAAAAGCAGTGTAATTTCTAGACAATAAACTACTTGTGTTTTCGTACATATCCTTTCATCATAAGCTTTGATAAAGAGACCTGCAAAACCCTTCGGGTAAAACTTATATTAGTGGGTATCACCTGGGGTAAATATGAAGAAGGAGTTTATACTAAAGATTGACGATAGAGGTAGAATAACGATACCTAAAGAAGTTAGAGAATTATTAAAAAGCAAGAGACTTAAGTTAAAAATAGAAGATGGAAAAATCATACTGGAGCCCGTGGTATTAGATGTTAACAAGTATTATGGTATATTTAAGAAGGATATAGGAAATGAAGACATAGATGAGATATTGAATAAAGCACTAGCAGAGGTATTATTAAATGACAAACAAGGGAAAATATTTTGACGTAAATGTGTTTGTATATTACCTTACTGGAGATAAAACTTACGGCGAAAGAGCAAAAAATTGGTTAAGCATGAAGACGATAAATATACTTCTGTTATGACTCCATTTTTATTGACCGTCGCATTAGGTAAAATACTTGGTAGGTCATTAAAGGATTACGATTTTATCAAAACAATAAATGAGGCACTGGAGGGCCTAGGAATAGAATACTTAGAACTGCCAGAATGGAGTAAAATTGTGGATAACGTTAAAAGATATGATATAGATCTAGAAGATTCGATACATGTTACGACTGCGTTAGAAAACGGGCTCGAAATCATATCTAATGACAGCGAGTTAAAAAAGAAAGTAAAGGCTGAATTTTAGTTAATGAAGATTCTTAATTTATAAATTGGTTAACTGGCCTAGGTCTTCTGCAGTTCTCTGTGGCAAGAGGAGTACATGATCCAGAATTTCGCTGGGTTTTAGTCTGAGGATAAGTTAGCTCGTAAAAGAATTTTCGTTTGTTAAGAGAGTTAAGGGAAAACGAAATGTTACAAGGGTGATTTTACTTTACGGATTTATCTGAGGAACAAATGAAGATGACGGTATAGAGTATTAAACGTGCTGAGAACTAGAAAGGAAGAAAAGGCTAATCAAAGGCATACATAATAGACATCGGTCACCCTACAGCCTTGGGCTATGGCCATATTGGTCTTTAGACACGTTCACCAGGTTTTCCCATTCTTTTTCCAATTCTTCATTCCAAAAATCATTAAAATATTTCTTAGCATTGTCAATGATAAACTGTACTACGTTTTTTATATCCTTCTCAACCTCTTCTTTATCTTTATAATTAACTAAATTGGGGTCAAAACCGTTATATGAAAAAGAATGTAAAGATAGGGCTATTCTTACTACTAAACTTACATTATAGCCTAATTTTTCTAAATCATATGAAACTCCTATAAGACCCGTTGTTGGGGCAGAATAACCTATTCTCTCATACCATTCTTTTTCCTTTTCAGGCTTGTTTTGTATTATTTTATCAAAATCCTTTACAATTAATGCACTTATAAATGACTTTAAGGAGATAAAAGCCTTAGACGACGCGTTAGTTAAAAGCCCTCTTTTCAACATTTCTAACGCCAACCTACTTTCGACTAAACTTTCCATAACTTTCATGTGGATATAAGATTTGGGATTTTCTTTGTAATCTGATACCTCGTACACAATATCATTATTCTGAATCTCCCAATAATACGTTTTACTGACGTTTATGATTAGAGACTTCTAGTTATTTTTGCCTAGATGCTCTAAATAATAAAAAACGATCTAAATCAAACTCTACTTTCATACTAACATATAATTTCTTTTAGACTTTGAGTATAGTCTAATACAAAAGACTTCAGCAGGTGTGAATTAGGAGTCCTACAATCCCTTTCGTTTTCCGGGATAAGCCGTTTGAGAGCAGTTTCCGATAAACCGTAAAGTTTATATTATTTCATCATAAAATTTTATACAATGCTAAGACCTAAAGAAGTGTGCCAACGCCTAGGAATTTCATACGCAACACTCAGAGAATATGTTAAGAAAGGGTACATAAAACCCGTGATACTAGAAACTGGGAAGTGGAGGTTCAAGGAAGAAGACGTCGAAAGGCTCATGGGGATTGTTAGAAAGAGGAAAGTGATCCTTTATGCAAGAGTATCATCAAACACACAGAAAGACGACTTAATAAACCAAGTAAAATACTTGGAGGAGAACGTTAAGGACTACGACCAAGTAATAACTGACGTTGGATCTTCATTAAACATGAAGAGGAAAGGGTTCCTCAAGTTGTTGAGGATGATACTAAACAACGAAGTATCGAAAGTAATCATTGCCTACCCGGACAGACTAGTTAGGTTTGGTTTCGAGATAATTGAAGAAGTATGCAAAGCACACAACTGTGAGATAGTCGTTCTAAACAAAGAGGACAAAACACCAGAACAAGAGTTAATAGAAGACTTAATCTCTATACTAGTCTCCTTTAGCGGAAAGTTGTATGAAATGAGGAGTCACAAATACGAAAAGGTGAAGAATTGTGTCGAAGAGCTTAAGGCTTAATGACTTTCAACCAGAGGAGGAATACGTCTACCTAACGTACTCCATAAAGAACGATAAGAAGGAGGAGACGAAAATACTACTAGAGAACTACAGAGCTCTATTGCAGAAGGCTTTAGACTGGTTATGGGAGAGGACTAAGATAGAAAAGAAGGAAGTTAAGAAGGGTAAGAGAGCATTTACGAAGGTCAAAGTCAAGTTACCTAAGAAAAAGGAAGTGTACAAGAAGTTGAGGGATGAGTTAGAGAAAATCAACGTTTTAGCTTCCCACTACGTGGACAAGGCAATAAGCGACGCTTACTCGATATTGAGGGGTTGGAAGAGGAGGGCTGAAAAAGGGCAAGCGTCATTGAGGAAACCAACACTGAGGAAGGTTTACGTTAGGGTAAAGTCGACACTTAGAAAGGTTGAGGGCGAAGAAGTTAGGATTACAGTAAGACCTTTCGAATACGTCACCTTCTCTTGGTCTCGCACTTGGTTTTCAAGGAGGGTTGAAGGACTTGAGTTGGGTGAGCCCATAATTAAGGATGATAAAGTTCACCTACCATTCCGTTATAAGTTACCTTGGTTTACTCCCCTAGATTTCCTAGCAATTGATAGTAATCTTTACACATTAGACGCTTATGATGGTGATAAGTTCGTAACTTTCTTCTTGAAGGAGTTGTACAGTCTAAAATACGGTATGGAGTTGAAGAGGAGTAGAATACAATCTTTTGCTTCAAAGCACGGTAGGAAGGGGAAGGAGTTGTTGAGGAAGTATTCTCATAGGGAGAGGAACCGCGTGCTTGATTATGTTCATAAGTTCGTGAACAAACTGTTGGAAATGTATCCTCTCACTATGTTTGCTGTTGAGAAGTTGAATAAACAAGAGATGTTTAGAGATGCCAACGACAAGCTGTCTAAGAGAATTTCAAGGACTGTATGGAGGACTATACACCGTGTGCTAAAGTACAAGGCACCCCTTTATGGTTCTTTCGTTAAGGAGGTTAACCCACATCTCACTTCCAAGTCCTGCCCCAGATGTGGATGGGTTTCCCGAAAGGTCGGCAGGACTTTTCACTGCGAGAGGTGCGGGTTCACTCTGGATAGGCAACTGAACGCATCTCTCAATATTTACCTCAGGATGTGCGGGTTTCCCCACCTCTTTTTTACTCCCACCGGGAGTAGGTGGGTCGGGGTTATCCCGCTAAAGGGGCGGAGGGGTATGAACGGGGCAATGCCCCGTGACTCCAGTGAAGCCCAACGGCTGAGGATTGATATTAAATATTATGAAATCCTATGAAGCCAAAACCCCTTGAATAGATCTATTTGAGTGACCGTTCCTTCTTCATGGCTAGTTATTTCTACACCTTTAATCATAAAGAAGGAGGAAATTGATGAAGGAATGGTGAAATTAGATGAAAAAATATCTGGACGGAAAAATTCTTAGGTTAACCTTTTATTTTCTATATAAGCTTCTCTGCTTTCTGCGTATAGCTAACTAAAGCATTCCTTAAGTCTAAACTACTACCACAAGGAAGGTAGAGACGAGTAGTGGTCTATTTTAATCTCTTGATAATCATCCTTTTTGTCCTAATAAAAACTTCCATATGGGGATGAACTTTACTCCCCCTATCTCGTCTTCGTAGTCCCATGTTATTACGATCTTCTCCCTCACCTTTACCTTGATCAACCCCTCAATTTCCCTCTTAGGTATTTCGTCCCTCCCAGAAGCGTAAGTAACTTGAATAGCTTTATCCCCCGTCACAAAGTCTATTTCATAATTATCACCCTTCAAATAAAACAGCTTTCTACCGTTCCTTACCAAATGAATTGCTACTAAGTTCTCCATTATCCTACCCGTTGAGTTATCTAATGCTATCGCGGATATGAAACCTGGGTCAACTACGTAAACCTTCTTTGGTGAAGTCATCCCCTCTCTGGGCTTTGTGGTAAACCTCTCCGACGTGAGTATCACGTAAGCGTTAATGAGACCGTTAAACCACTCCTCAACAGTGTTATTGCTCAACTTTAACGTTTTAGACAGCCTCGACAGCGAAATCTCATTAGAGTAGTACTTTATGACGTTTACCGCGAAAGCTTTGAACATTTCTACCCTCTTTATTTTCAACCTCTGGACGACGTCTTTGTAGACTATATCTGAGAAAATAGAAAAGACAAGGTCCTCAGAGATCTTTAACACTTCCGGAAACCCGCCCACTTTGATGTAGTTCTCTAATTCCCTCTTTATCAAACCCTCCGAGGGAGTCGTAAATACTCCTCCGATTTCCTCAATTTTGACACCCTTAAACCTCAAGTACTCAGAAAAAGAGAACGGGAACAATGTAAAGTCAGTATGCCTCCCTGTTAAGGTAGTTGACAGTTCGCCAGAAAGCATCTTGGAATTACTCCCGGTTACGATTACCTTTTTCCCATCCTCCCTTAACCTGTTCACGAATAGTTCCCACCCCTCGACGTTGTGTATTTCATCAAAGAGGAAGTAATTAACATCTCCGAAGAGTTCGTATACGGCTTTCTCCAGCTTGTGTAAGTCTTCGACCTTTATCCCTGCTAACCTATCGTCGTCAAAGTTAACGTAACCGAAGTCCTTGTTCCTCAAGAGCATTTCAGCCAGTGTAGATTTCCCGCTCCTCCTAACGCCAAGGATAGCTAAAATGTTCGGATGGTTGAGGTACTTTTTTAAATCCGGTACGTCCCTCTCTATTATTCTCTCCCTTTCAAATTTTCTTTCCAGCCTAACTTTTTGGTCTACTAGGACTTGTTTTATCTCGCTCATCCCGTGTATATTCTCACCCTACTTTTATTAACTTATGCAGTATAGTGAATAAGCTTAAGGCTTTACTTATGCAGTATAGTGAACAAGAAAAATTGAATACAGCAGTTATGGGACTTTAACGTAACTTAAAGATTTTCATCAGCCCAGGCGGT
>QEFN01000044.1 GCA_003086555.1 Sulfolobus sp. SCGC AB-777_G06
GTATTATCATCAACGTTCTATTAATAAAGCACAAACAATTCAAATAATTCATTTTAGATTAACAAAATTGTTGTCCACACTCATTTAACTTATGGAGGAGTTAATAAAGAGGGCTGAGGAAAAGGGCATTGACGTCGAGGAGTTAATACTTTCAGCTTTGTCCCGTGTCGACCTTAAAGAGAGCATAAAGTTGAGAATTGAGTTGGCTGAGAAGTATATGGCTGAAGCCTTTAAGTATTTAGATAAGGGTGATGCAGTTCAAGCTTCTGAAAAAGCTTATAAAGCAGCAGAAGAGGTAGTTAAGGCCCTTTCAGAGAAGTTTAATTTACCTGAGTATTAGCAAGCCGTTAAGGAAGGTAGGTGGTATACTTATATGCTCAGTAAGGCTTCAAGTACTTTATCAACTAAGCTGGGTAATTAGGTATTGGACGGATGGAGTATTGCGTATTTCCTCCACGTGTGGGGCTTTCATGAAGCTAAGTTAACGACTTCTGATATCACCTCATATTTAAATAGAGTTAAGGAAATGTTGGAAGAGGCTAAGAGGGTTTTAAACGAGAAGTAATGGGTTACAAGTGTCGAATTCAGAAAACTCTTGTGATTTAGAGGATTTCTCGCATGAACCTAATGACGAGTTAAAAACAAATTTCATATGATTTATAAAAAATTGTTATCCACATCCTAAATAGGATAATGATTTATAAGTCCTATACAGTTTTATAAATTATGGAGTTCTTAAAAGATAATGCACTGGATTTCTTAAATTACGCCAAGCTTCTACTACGTGATGGTAGATATAATTTGGCATTATTTTCATTAGAGCAGGCGTTACAGCTAGGTCTAAAATACTACATTTCCAAATTAACGGGTTCTTTCCCAAAAACGCATGACATAGTAGACTTATTGAAGAGAATTATAGAGCTTACGGAGAACAAGAAGCTTAAAGAGGTCTTAAACGCAGAAATCTCTACCTTAGATTTGTTAAAACAAGCTTATATTGCCTCAAGATATTTACCTACTAATTACGATAAAGAGGCTGTTGAAAAAGCGTTAAACGTTGTAGAGGCGATATTTAATGAGCTGGGAATATCTTAAAAGGAAGTGGGATAAGAGGAAAGAATTCCTTAACAGCGCTAGGCGTTACGTGAAGTTAATTAAAGAGGTCTGCGTTAAAAAGGTGGATCCCGAGTGTAGGGTAATACTTTTCGGCTCTGTTGCAAGGGGGGATTATAGAGATGATAGTGATGTAGACGTTCTAATAATCACTGATAGGGCTAAAAGCGTATGGGATAAAGTAAACATTGAGGTCATTATCGAGAGAGAATTAGACATAGGAGATCCATTCGAATTCCATATAGTAACAAAAAGTGAATATAGGAACTGGTACGAGAAATTCATAGACGTTTATGAGGAGTTTTAGTAAGTCTCGCGAATCCTATTCAACGTAAAACCACCGTTGGAACCATCACACACGGTGAGTCAAATGACCTCCGTAACTTGGGTAAATTGAAATATCAGAAACATTTACTATCAGTTGAAAATTTTCTCATTGATTTTTAATAAGTATATGAAGATAAAGACATTTCTAGTTTATATTGCAGATAAGAAAGTAATAAGATCTTGGGAGAAGAATAGAAATTATAGTATGTGACATTATTTAGGTCAGAATTCTATTTTAACATTATATTTCTACATAGTTTTGAGTATCCGGATCTGGATGTACTGTTACTAAAATTAACTCACTGCTCCTTTTAGCTATTACATATCTTATTTTCGCACAAGATCTAAAGTGAAGAACTATTCTCCATCTTTCTGATTCGCCTAGACGTAAATTAGGAGTTTAAGGAATTCCTTTTACTCTTTCTAAAAATGTTAATACTTCATTACTTAAGGGATCTATTGAATCATTAAATTTTCTTAAATACCGCTTAATATCTTCCCAATGTTTTTTAGCATGATCAGATAAGATCAGCACTTTTTAACACTTTCTCATTATCCATTAAATCTTTTATCTCTATTTCTACCTTTAATGGTCTGTAGAGCTTATCAAAGGAAAACACAACCTCTCCCTCAATGTGCGCCCAATGTTCGACATCACCTTTTGCCAAAAGCACTTCAACAAAACCGTTGTCATATTTTATTGACTTGCACTTCTTTTGACTTTCGTTAAAAATAGACTCATCAACACGATCTTTTATCTCTATTTCTACCTTTAATGGTCTATAGAGCTTATCAAAGGAGAACACTACCTCTCCTAAGAATTTTATAAGATAAATAGCCTCACCTTCATTTAGATTTATTACGATTTTGCCTTTTTCTGACCTTACTTTTAGTTTAGCTCTAATCCTAGAAGCTTCATCAATTAGTTCCTGTGGAGACAAAGGAATATCGATAATAGGTTTATTATTAAGTAAGTATTTCGCATAATCCTCAAGGAATTCAGCATACCTCTCTAATGAATTACTCATAGATGAGTATTCTATTTTACGCTTAAAATCTTTAATGTAATAAGTGCACTCCCTTTATGGGTATAAATTATTTCTTATACTTAATGCTAATTAAATTGTATTTATTATCTACTTTGAGATAACATTTTTAACTGAAAATATTATTTAGTTACAAACTAGTCTGTAACATTTCTACGTAACTACTCGTTATTTTTAATCACTTTTAATCCTTTTAAGGCTATTAAGTAAGCTGAGGCTGTATGCCTATCAAAACCCTTCTCCCTCATCACCTTTTCATGCTCTTCTGAATTAGTAGTACTCTTAGGATTAACTAGAATAACGTCAGTATGGGAATCTCGTTTATTGCAAGATAAACTAAAACTTAGAATAAATTGAATTTAACTCAATTAATTTACAACAAAATATCATATATTTCGGGCTATTGTAGCTAATAAATAATATTTTTCTTGAATATACTAGAGATATACAATTTATTTAACATGAATAATAAGGGAAGCATAGAATCAGCTGGACTTAAGGGAAAAACACTTCCGTGATAACACCCTACCCCTTTGATCCCTTGAGCTACGCGACACCTCAAGCCCTTCCAAGAGCGATTCACAAAACTCCCACAACCTAACCCTCCTCCAAGAACGAACCAAAAACCAAATATTAACCAAGAGATAAGATAAAAGAATAAGGACCAACTCCTTCCTAACATCACAAGTCCTACTCCTAACCCTAAACTCCTCCAGAGAACGAAAAGCATTCTCAACACCCCACCTCACCCTATACATCTCAGCCAAAACAACAGCCCCTTGAACATCAACCTCACCCCTAACCAAAAACCCTATAACACCACCATCATCCCTCTTAAGCATAACTAGACAAGCACCAGAATAATGCCTAACACACAAGAAACCAACATACCTCACCCCAGCGTAATAAACATCAACCGGACTTAACATCCCCAAATACTTCTCATACATCTGAGCCTTAGCAGCTATGACAAAGTCCAAACCCATATCCAAGAGAAACTTAACCACCTCATTAACAGCAAACTCCCTATCTGCAAAGACCATAACAAGCCTAAGCCCCTCGCTGTCCAACTCCTCCATGAGAACTTGCATTACCTTCTTGAAGTCCTCAGCTATTTTCTTCGTTGTTATTGGTAAGACGTCTAAGAAGGCCCTTTTCCTCCCCAATAGGTAGATTACTATTTGGGCTAAATCCCCAACTAGTCCCCTTATTTGGCCTTATCCTGCTCAATAATCTTTTATCCTTGTGGTATTGTGGTATTGCGTGGAAGTCTATGGCTACCCTTCTGTCCCTCGTCTCCCTTAACACTTTCTTTCCCAATTCCTTGATCGCTTTTCTCACGTCTTCAACATTGATGCGGTTCAAGGTTCTCAAGGCTTTTCTTCCCTCGTTTCCTAGTCTGCTCAAGTAACTCCCCCTAGCCTTAAGTAAGGCCCTTAGCAGTTGTTCAAGCTCATTAGGGAAAAGTATTTGAGCTAGTAGTGTGTAAATTAATTTGAGGGCGGACCTAACGAAGCCCCTATTAGCTTGCTTAACACCTTTTGTCTTGGGCATATAATTAGGTCCGCCCTCGTTTATACAAACTTTTCTACGAAAAATCTTATTCTTTCGACTTTTTATGTATTTTATTCATCTCATTTTTTACGCTAAAAAAGAGATTCCCATACTGACGTTGAAACCCAACCTTAACGCCTTAATAACACCGTGGATTAATAATTGCTTCTTAGCAACATGCGTTATCTTCCTATTACCACTCATACTCCTAGTGAACTTCCTCCCCCTAACTAGAAATAAGTCCTCAAATACAATATAATCAACACCAACCCTTGATAGGAAATTAAGGGCTTGTGATAGAGCATTCAAACGCAAAGCTTCAGCTTTCCCTTTAGGAAAACCGTGTGAAACTACCTCGCTATACCACCAAGTTTTGAAAGTAATAATTTCACCATCCTTGTTAATTACAACAACGTTCAACCTATCACTGTTTAAATCAAAACCGGCAATCAAACCGTAACCGTTAGGTTTTAGCGAAGAGAAGTGCTTTAAATAAAGCCAGATTGGGATTTGGAGGTGAATCATAGGATGATCCTTGAAACTTATTATAGCACCGTAACCCTCCTTCTTCCTTCGAGATAACTCCTCTAGCTCAGAAAGTAATGGTAAGTACTTTTTACCGAAGTACGCCTTCCCGTGAACCCACTTACCCCAGGTGTCTTTAACCTTAATTAACACGTGGTCTTCTAAAACGTGAAATTTTATCCCCCTATTGCCCTTATCACTTTTATTCCCCTACAAGCAATCCACTTCTTTCTAATCTCAACCTTATCACCGTTATTCTCAACCAATGCTAAGGCTTGCTTATAAGCAGTTTCGGCATAGAATGCGTAAGGAATGATCTTGTATAACTCATTAACAGCATTGTTTAGGGAATCCTCTTAAAGCTAAGTTGATCCCAGCCTTTATAGCCTTTGAGTAATAATAAGCAATTCTAGCTTGCTAATCATGGTTCCCCAATAATACGACCTCACCGCCCTACAAATATTTTATACAAAAAACAAAAATTATTGGACACACTGTCAAAACAATATTTAGGAGTAACTAAAAATAACGAGTGGCTACATAGAAGCGTTAAAGTCTCAAAAAGGGAATAGTTTTTATTGTCACCATGACTATTATATTTCGTGCAGGAACCCTACAAAAGCTTATTAGAAAAGCTTACTAAGATTCTTCAGGAGGAGTTTCAAGATAAGCTCATTTCCGTAGTACTTTATGGTAGTATTGCAAGGGGGGATAATAGGAAGGACAGCGATATAGATTTACTACTTGTTATAAAAGATTTGCCTAAAACTATAACTGAAAGGGTAATCCTCTTTGATAAGGTTGAAAGAAAGCTTGACGACGATATTATGAGGCTTATGGACGAGGGATATTACGTGACTTTCTCTCCTATTCTCAAAACTCCCGAAGAGGCTATGAGGTTTTCTCCTATTTACATGGACATGACTGAGGACGCAATAATTCTATATGATAGAAATGGGTTCTTTAGAAAGATTCAGGAAAAAAGTAAGAAGCGACTGAGGGAATTGGGGTTTGAGAGAGTTTGGCTATCTAAAAAGTCTTGGTATTGGAGGAAGAGGGATTACAAATTTGGAGAAATAATCGACTTCGGTGACGTGCTTGAATAATTACGATTTAGCTAAATCGTATATTAGACAAGCAGAGGAAAGAATTAAACACGCTAAGGAAGCATTAAATGAAGGAAACTATCCTTATACTGTTAGGCAATGCCAAGAAGCAGTAGAACTCCTCCTTAAAGCAGCACTTAGGTATGTAGGCGTAGAACCTCCGAAACTTCACGACGTAGGGCCTCTCCTTAGGAAAGAGAGGAATAAATTCCCCACATGGTTCCAAGAGAAGATAGATGAGTTTGCATATTATTCCAGAGTTTTAAGAAGTGAAAGAGAACCAGCAATGTACGGAGACGAAGAAACTGGAACACCGCCAGAAGAATTATATTCAAAATTTGATGCTGAAAACGCAACAAAGATGTGCGATACTATTCATGAATTTGTAAAGAAACTAGTAGTACAATGATGTAATGATGATATTCACACAAAAGTACCTCTGGATTGAAATTATTTACCTAGAAAATATTCGGTAAAACAGTGATGGAAAAAGAAGTCTAAATAGAAAATTTACAAAATATTTCCCTCTTTAAAGTATTTCGTGGATTGAAGCCTAAAGACGGTATAATAAAACTTAAGTAATTAGAGCGACTTTCAGTTCATTAAATTCGCCAGCTACTTTTAAAAAATCAGTATCCTTAGTCACTAGAGTTAAATCTCTGTTAATGGCTTGGGCGGATATTAATATATCGAAATATCCTGTCAACTTTCCCTTATCTCTTAATCTCTTGTATATCCTTGAAGCAATAATTGAATCTTTTTATTAAGACTTATTACATTAAATGCTGACAAAAAGTCTAGAATTTTATTTTCCTCGACTTTACCGAGTAATACTTCAAAAATTGTTAATGTACTAACATAAAAATCTTCAGAGCTGGAAATAATTTCCTTTACCTTTGCATTACCTTTCAAATACTCAATAATTGCTGAGCTTTCTATTAATACTTTCATTAGTTATCTTCCTCACTTCCTTGATTTCTTTCATAATCTCTTCTGCTTCCTCTTCATTAAGAATTCCGAAATACTTCTCCAATTTCCTCCTCCTAAAGGTTAGAGATTCTTCTATAAGTTCTTCAATTATTTCACTAAAGCTTTTGTCCCCTTTTATTTCTACCAATTTCTTATAGACGTCGTCCCTTATCATTATCGTTTTCATATATGATGTATACATACTATAGGTACAGCAGTTATGGGACTTTAACGTAACTTAAAGATTTTCATCAGCCCCGACGGTCCACCTAAATAACGTTCAACGAACCTGAGGAACGCCTCCACGCTCCTCAGG
>QEFN01000045.1 GCA_003086555.1 Sulfolobus sp. SCGC AB-777_G06
CCCCATTTTGCTATGATGTATTGTCCTCCCTTGTTTGTGCTTATTCCCGTTGCGTCTGCTATTACTTCCAGCTCGTCGTTTGCTTCCGGGAATTTTATGTTCATGTTTCTTACTCTTTCCTCACTGTTGAGTAGTCTAGGCTTGTTGGGATGATTTTCAGTCTCTCTAGTGCTCTCAATACTCCTTCTATAGCCCTATAAGGTAAGAACAAGTGGAGGAATGCTAGGAATTCGTTGAACTCCTTTGGTGCCTTGTAGGTTTTCTTTGCATGTCTATTCTCCTCTGCTAGTAAATCCCACCAGTGTTCGAAGACGTAGAAGGGGAACATTAGGGTATATCTCATTATAACGTTCTCGTCGTACTTGTGCCAATCCCTCTTGTACTTACTCTTTCCCATGAGTAATACTCGTTATTATTTTTTATAAATTTTTGTATAATTCTGAAGTAGTCCACAAAGCATTATTGTTACAAAAGATTATAAATAGGTATAAATAAAGGTTATTTATAATAATCGAGGTGGCAGTAGTGGGATTAAGAGAGGAATTAGAGTCCCGGTTTGGAAGCAACTTTTCTGATAGCATTACAGAGAGATTCTCACACTCGGCTGATATGGGTTTTGTTCCTCAGCTAGTGTGGTCAGGGAATATAAAACTTAACTTAATTCCAGATTACGTTATATACCCAACTTCAGTAGAGGACGTTGTAGACCTAGTGAAAATTGCATTAAAGTATAAAGTCCCCATCATTCCTTACGGTAGGGCTACAAATAGATACGGTAATGCTTTACCTGTAGATGGAGGTATTGTAGTAGACTTTGCTAAAATGGATAAAGTAGATGTAGATGAAGTTAATTCGCAGGCAATAAGCGAACCTGGTGCTACTTGGAAGTTAATCGATTTAGCAGCCCAATCTAAGGGTTTGCAGTTAAGGACTTTCCCTTCATCTTATGATTCCACTGTTGGAGGAGGAATAGCTGGAGATGCCTTAGGAATAGGATCTTATGAATACGGATTCATTTCAGATAACGTCTCCTTTGTTGATATGGTAAACCCTAGAGGAGAAGTAGTCAGGCTTGAAGGCCCAAATTTAGCCTTAGCGTCCGGTGCTGAAGGCATTACTGGTATCATAGTAAGAGCAGGTGTCAAGCTTAGGAAGTATGCACCTACTGAAGCTATAGTATTAGCCTTTAATTCCTTTGACGACACTGTAAAAGCGATAGGAGAATTCTACAGAGAGGTAATACCGGCATGGCACGTTCAAGTTAGAGGTCCCTCTATATCTACCAATATGGCTGACAGGTTTAACGCTAAGCTCAGTAGAGGAAAATGGAATATGATCATAATGTACCCGTCTACAAGATCTACTCTAGTTGAGCCAAAAATTTACAGAATAGCGCAGACATTTAACGCTGAAATTTATGAAGGTGAGTGGACTGGTTGGTGGTCATTTAATCACGGTGTTGTTGCCGCTTTGAGGTCAAAAGGTCTACTAATTCACCAACATGGTCTTATACATTACACTAAGTTAGTGGAATTAGTTAGTGAATTAAAAGGATTTTTGGGGGAGTTAGGAAAGTTAGAACCAAATTCTGGGTTTGATTTAGATATAGACTTAGAAAAAAGAGAAGTTTTGTTAGTAAATGCTTTCACTGAAGTATCCTTGAAGAACGAGGACAAAAAGATCATTTACGATTTAGCTAAGAACACTCTAATGATGGATTCAATCATAAAGGTTGGCGGTTCATTGCTATCTATAGGAATTTTCGCTCATAAGTATGCTAAGAATAGGCTAAGTGCTATGGGTAAGACTTTCCAGCAACTCGGTGTTGATAGATACGAAGTTATAAAGAAGTATAAGGAGGAAATGGATCCTGAAGAACTGTTTAATCCAGGCAAAGTATTAGATCCTAAAAAGAGAGGTAAAGTAGTTCTTGAAATTGTAGGAAAACAACAAGAAGCGTTGAGGTTCAGGTTTGGAATAGGATTAGTCAAAGCAATAGTACCTGGAGGAGAGGTACAAGGATTTACAGTTGTCAAGAGGTATCTGGACATATTTGCTGATTATGCTATGCAATGCATAGACTGTGCAATGTGTGTAACAGTATGCCCACAGTTCAAACTTATTCCACAAACGCCTTATGCACCCAAGGGTATGTTTGACTTCGTAAAAGGCGCAGTAACGTACTATTACCTTAAAGGAGGAGTTGACATAACAGATGATGCTATAGTCGAGCTTTCAGGATGCCATAAATGTGGTTTATGTGATGGTGTTTGTCCTGCTAAAATACCCATATCTTCGCTCTTGATGAGGCTTAACGGTATAGTTGCTAAGAAGATGCCAGAAGAGCCACCAGTAGACGTTCCGTTACTTCAAGACCCCGAATTGAGATCCGTAAACGATAACTCAAGTGATATAATACTGTGGATTGGAAAGAATTTAGTGGATAATCCAAACGTTGCAATAACTGTTTTGAGGCTTCTAAAGTTAATAGGAGCTAAAGCTAAGGTAATAGGGACTACTTACGACAGCGGATTTATGGATTACATAAGCGGTGGTGAAAAGTTAAACGAGAAAATGGAAAAGAACAAGTCAGTGTTAGCATCTGCTTTAGAGGTTATAACTATAGCACCAGAGGATTATAGAGTATTCTCTGAAGCTTACAAGGATTATTCTAACATGAACAATATGAGAATGGGATTTGAGGTATCTCCCATTGAGTTAAGGCTACTAAAGTCTCTTCAGATAGATGGGAATGGAGAAGAAATTTATCTTCACGCTGCTTGTTTCGCGACCCCGTATGTGGGAGAAGTGATTAAGAGATTGACAGATCTAGGGTTTAGAGTTAGGAAAGTAGAAGGGTGCTCAGGTGCAATACTGGAGAAAAACTTAGGTAAAAGAGCTGATAAAATGGCTAGGGCTTTAGGTGCAAAGTATCCTATGTTAGTAACGTTATGTCCGCTAGCTTCACTTAAATTCAAAGAAAACGGAATACCAGCAAAAACCTTAGTTGAATTTATAGCCGAAAAAGTAGGGCTAACTACAGTAGTAACATCAGGTACAAAAGCTAAGTTAGAATTATCAGACTCAGAAAAACAAGAATTAAGAAACGCTATCACTACATCGTTATTAAAGAGTCTCTCCAGTAAATCTAGTGTTATTGCAGACACAGTCACTTTTACCAGTAGCGGCATAGACGAATATAAGAAGATTATAGAGGATGTGATAGTTGAAGCATTAAGTGATGCTGGAGACGAAATAAAAGTTCATATTAAGAAGTTATTAGAAAATAAAAAAGCTCAAGGTGCTACATATGATGATATAGTGAACTATTTATCAGCACTTATTAGAGAGCTTAGTAATATAATTTCCACAATGCAATTAGATCCAATTATAGGCGTAGTAATAAATCAGGTCAGGGGACTTACATCAGAGCAGTTCGATGAAGGAGTATTGAGGCAAACTCTGATATTATTAGTGAGAGAGAACGAAAAAGTTATCAAGGAAAGGGCAGCAGCACTTACTGCAGATGCGGTCAGTTAAGGTATTCTCATTCTTTTAAGTTATTTCGAACAAATGGCAAATTATGGTCAAAATTTATTTAGGACCAGCTGGAGTTCCATTATCTTCTAAGAAGAGGAGTACCGTAGATGGAATAAGAACCGTAAAGGAGTTAGGACTTAACGCTATGGAAGTGGAGTTCGTCCAAGGAGTTAAAATGAAACCAGAGGCAGCGGAGGAAGCAGGAAAAGTAGCGGAGGAGTTAGGAGTGAGGCTGTCAGTTCATGCACCTTACTTTATAAATTTGTGTTCTGATGATAAGGAGAAAGTGAAGGCTTCTAAGGCAAGAATACTAGATACTGCTGATAGAGCTGAGAGGATGAAAGCGGATGCAATTGCTATTCATATAGCGTTCTACGGTAAGATGAGTCCAGAAGAATGCTATCAGCAAGTCAAATCCGAATTGGGAGAAGTAGTGGATACAGCAAGGTCTCAAGGCATCAAGAACGTAAAATTCGGGGTAGAAACTATGGCAAAAGAGTCCGCCTTCGGAACAATCGACGAGGTAATATCTATATCCAAGGAAGTCAAGGGAGTTATACCTTATATAGATTGGGCTCATACTTTTGCCAGACAGGGTGGGAAGATAGATTATAGTGAAATTATAGATAGACTTCAAAAAGAACTTAATCTAACTCATATAAATTCGCATTTTGAGTCTCTCGTATTTAGGAACGGTAAGTACGTAGATGAGCATTTACCTATTGATACTAAAGCTCCACCATTCAGGCCCTTAGCTGAGGAACTTCTTAAGAGGGAGAATTTATCCATTACGTTAATTTGTGAAAGCCCAGAACTAGAGAGAGACGCCTTGAAAATGAAAAAAGTATTAGAAGAGTTAGGTTACAAATTTTCGTGATGGGATATCTTTTCGTATCGGATTACGATAGGACGTTAGCAGATGAAAAAGACGGTTTTGTGATAAGGGAGAATCTAGCGGAGTTCATAAACCATTTCTCCTCTAAGTATCCCTTTTTTGTAGTTACCGGAAGAGAAAGAAGGTTAATAAGCAGGCTCGCTCCTACTCTAAAGCCCACGGGTTGGGTTCTGGAGAACGGTGCAATAATACTTTATGGTGAAAAAACTTACATTAACGCACCAAAAAATTGGGCTGAAATCAGAAAAGAAATAATTAAAAGATTAGAAGAGAAGAAGATTAAGTATAGTGTAGGAGAAATAATTGTATATGTTAATAATATTGATAGTTCCTCTCTTGACTTACATCTAGAGGGCACAAAAGTAGAATGGAATAGAAACGATGCAATGATATTACCTAAGGATGTCGACAAGGGTAGAGGAGTTTTATTTATTAAAAACCTCCTCAACTTTAAAGGCAAGGTCATAGCTTTAGGAGATAGTCAAAACGATATCCCGTTGTTTAGAGTTGCCGATGTAAAAGTCGCCGTAAGTAATGCGTTACCAGAAATTAAGGAGATAGCGGATATAGTTCTTGATAAACCAAACGGGCAGGGGATAATTGATTTTCTGAGCAAAATTTTATCCGGTGAGATTTTCCTTTAAAAGATAAAGATCGACGGAAAATTTGTGAGATCTTTCTTTGTGCCACGGATAATAAGGCTTTAGATCATATCTTGAGGTGATAACTTCTACAGTATAGTTCTCAGTCTCAGCTATTCTTCTAATTATCTGACTACTTTTAGGGTTAGACTTATGAATGGTGTATACTACTTTACCTATTTCTAGGGCTTTTTTCAAGAATAAGATATCTGCACCTTTGTTAACTACTCCGAATGGCGGGTTCTGAATTACGGTATCTATCTTGCGAGACAATTTTAGATGCGCCACATCAGCTATTATCGGTTCAAAGTCCAACATGTTTTCTCGGAAAAATTCTTTCGCTACGTAAATTGAGTTGTCGTCAATTTCGATGCACAAGCAGTAGGCACCAAGGATAGATGCTCCAGCACAAAGTCTACCGGTACCACAACCTAAATCAGCTACGAGCTTGTTCTTTTTTATATCACCCCTTAAATATGCAGTCCAGAGTAATGTAGATGCGAGGTTAGATGGTGTAAGATATTGTTCTAACTCATAATTAGGATTAGGATGTGGAGGGACTCGTTCTAGAAAAATTTCTAGTTGTTTTTTATTAATTTTAGTGCTTGTAATAGGTTTTTCACCTTGTTAGCCTTTATATCATCATAAAAGTTGTATCTATCTAAGAGTAATGGGTTAATTCCAGCCCTTAAAGCTCCTACGTAGTCTATTTCGTATATATCTCCTATATGGAAGATGGGGGTTCCGTATTTCTCTTTAGCTATTCTGAAAATTCTCGGGTGGGGCTTCATAATTCCTAGATCACATGATGCGATTATGTCGTCAAGATAATTTATTAGTCCTAAATCATCCACTATCCTATATACGCTACGAGTAGCATTTGTAATCATTATTATTTTATATCCGTCCTTTTTTAGCTCATTAAGAAACGGTTTCACGTCATCAAATAGTTCCCAGTGTCCCGAGAGCAAGGTGAGGTTTTTTAGTTGCTCCAACAAGCATTTTTTAGGTGAGATTTTCAGCTCGTATAATACTTCTCTGAAATTAAGTTCACTTAAACCGCCAAGTACTGGATCTGGAAAATGTTCTCTGCCTAATTGCTTAGATACTGCACGAAAAACTTGTTTCTCCGTCACTTTATATCCTTTCTTAACTAGAAATTCATAGAGCGGTTGATGAAATTTTGGAATAAAACTTACTAACGTTTCTCCCATGTCTACGAAAACGACCTTGCTCATTTTCTATCCCGTCCTCTAACTAGGAATTTGGGAGGTTCAATGTCTTCACTTTTACATCTCGGGCATTTACTTGGTTTCTTTGGCTTTTCCAAGTTGAACGTATACCCACACCTCCTACACTTTGGTAAGTACACTATTAACTTCATATCCTTTCTCTTAAGGGATTTAGCTATATGTAATAAGTGTTCGTATACTAACTTTTCGCTTTCTATTCCTAATCTCTCTTTAATCTCTTTTGCCGTTAACGGTGAATCTGTGTATTTAAGAAGTATTACTATCTTCTCCCTTGTTGTTAAAAAGTCGAAATCGGTAAACATTACTTAACTAATATTGACTAACTGTGAATATATTTCTTCTACTTTCTTTAATATGTCATTAGGTGTATAATCGTTTGCAAGTGCTAAGGTTGACGCACCTCCAGCTCCCACCCCTTCTTTAACGTAACCGCGTTCGTAGACCTTTAGTCCTTCATACTTTGAGGAGGAAAAGTCCAGCATAGACGCTACAACCGAGACTCCCACTTGTTCAGCCAGGTATTTAATGTCTGAAGAAGGATCCTCTACGATCCATCTTGTTGTAGCAATTGTTACATTACTTAACGTCTCTTTACTTAATTCTTTGATTATTGCTGAGGCT
>QEFN01000046.1 GCA_003086555.1 Sulfolobus sp. SCGC AB-777_G06
TACACCCCAGTCAGATCTGTATTACCCAGATCTGACTAATATGTTTTATATAAGGAAGTCAGCTTGGTCTTCATCATTCTACTATTAACGGTATTTGATATCTGAGTATTCTGACCTTTTTCCCTATTTTCACTTCGCCTTCGACTATAGCTAGAAGCCCTCCCTTTACTCCCTCAAACCTAACCATCGCTATTTTCTGAGGTGGGTCTACCTTATTACCCTTATCATCCCTGTAAATCACCGTATAGGTGTCAATGTACGGTGCAGACCCGACCTCAACGAACTCAGTCTTACAGAAGCACTCCTCGCAATAAAGACGCGGAGGGACGTATGTCATACCACATCTTGGGCACTTACTCCCAATTATCTTGCCAGCCTGAATCCCCTTTACGAATTCCTCTCCCGCTATCCCTACTGTATAGAGGTATTCCTCAGCACCCATCTTATCTATTAAAGACAAGGGCTTATCCCCGTCACCCTTAAACCAGCTCATCCCTAGACCACCTTAAAACACTCTATATCGTTTATACTGCCTTCTCTCTTTTCCCTCCACACAGCTTTCACCTTTTTTCCGATTAACCGATCCACGTCCACTTTACCACATATTCTGTGAAATAGACCCGGGAATATCCAGTCCTTCTCTCTCCCTCCTAACCTTATCACGGCGATTACCTCCGGCTCTTCCAACTTGTCCCTAGTCCAAGAAATATAACTCGCACTAGCTGTTTCTATTACACCCTCATCACTCACTTCGACCCACTCGTCTGTAGGTCTGAAACAGTCGTCACAGTACATTCTCGGCGGTACGTAAACCCTTCCGCAACGATAGCACTTCCTACCTATAATCTTCCCTTCTTTCAGACCGTTGAGAAACTTCGTATAAGCTATCCCTGCTGAGAAGGAGTAGTAGGCTTCGAGCTTATACCTTATCGTCACAGCTTCTTCGCTCTTTTTTATCGGAGTTACCACAGCCCTCACCTCCTCATGATCACTACAGCTGACATCTGCATGAGGTCGCCCCAGTTCTGAGCCAGACCGGTATATACGGGTTTCTTCACCTGCATCCTCCCAGCAATACCCTTTAACTGCCAGTAAATGCTTATGACCTTTAGAAGACCGGAAGCACCTATTGGGTTACCGCAACCCATGAGTCCTCCCGAGGGGCTACTGGGTATATCACCGTCAAGATCGAATACTCCCTCCTTAAGGAGTTTGGGGGCTTCTCCTCTCTTTGCGATCTTCAAACCCTCGATGTGGTGGAGCTCTTTGTAATCGAACGGGTCGTGAGGCTCTATCACGTCGATCTCCTTGTCAGGCCTTTCTATCTTAGCCATTTTGTATGCCATCATAGCCGATTCTTCCACATATCTGGCATAGGCTAGTTCTCTGTTACTCCACTGAGGATTGTCCATGTTCCATCCTACACCTACGATCCATACCGGGGTGTCCGTAAACTGTCTAGCAACATCCCCGTTAACTACCACTATAGCCCCCGCACCATCACTCACCGGGCTTACGTCCAACCTGTTGACGGGCCACACTAAGACTTCGCTGTTCAAGACGTCATCGACCGTGATGTTAGCTGCTGCCTGAGCGTAGGGGTTATTCAAAGCGTTTCTCTTATTCTTTACTGATACAAGTGCTATTTCCTCTTTGGACACGTTATATGTCTTCATATACCTATACATTTCCATTGCGAAGATCCAGATGAGGTTAGGGTTAAGGGGCTTTTCTGTTATCGGATCCCATATGTAACGGAAAACAGACTGGGGATGAGGTAAAGCGTGGCTCATCTTTTCCTCACCGATCACTAAAACCTTATCACAAAGCCCGCTAGCCACGTGATACCATGCCGAGATGGTAGCCATGCCTCCAGTAGCTCCACCAGCATAAACTCTGCTTACAGTCTTTCTAACTCCTCCCGAGTGGGCTATATGTTCTCCCCTCATGTGAACCCCGTCGTAAGCATCAAGAGCTGCACTAGTTATAACGCAGTCGATATCCTTTAGTTCGAGCCCAGCCTCATCGAGGGCTTTTCTAGCAGCTTCCCAAGCCATTTCCTGAGGAGTCTCCTTAAGCCTCCTCCTGAAGAGCGTTAATCCCGCCCCTATTATAGCTACTTTCCTCAACATTATCACCTCTCCAGTACTACTACCCCTCCCGTAAAGCTCGGGACTCCTCTCCACGAAGCTACAACCGCTTTATCGAACTCACCTCTCCTCATAAATTCCACAGCGTCCAGTAGAAGCGCCAGACCACTGGCGTCCAACGGTCTTCCTTCTGACAAATGCCCTCCGAGAGGGTTTACCGGTGTTTTTCCGTCCGCATAGAGTTCTCCTTCCCTTAACTTTTTCACGGGGTCTTGAACCTTTAATGCCTCTAAGTGTTGTAACTCTTTGTAGCTGTAAGTGTCATCGACAAAAAAAGCTACGTTTTCCAGCCTATGTAGTCTCGCGATTTTGAACGCTTTGTCAGCAGCCAACCTGAGGTATGTAGACCTTCCGAGATCGGATAACTCCATAGTTGAATCGTAACCTACTCCTACACCGGTTATCCATATGGGATCGTCTGTGTATTTTCTAGCGACTTCCTCGTTAGCTAATACGATTACTACGGCTGCATCTGTAAATGGGGATATGTCGAGGCTTGTCAGGGGGTAAACTACGTACGGCTGCTCGACTACTTCTTCTATGCTTAAAGATGATGAATATGACCCTCTCGGGTTTTTCAACCCATTTCTTTTGTTCTTTACAACTACTTCAGCTAGGTCTTCTTTAGTCGCTTTAGTCCTTTCCATGAACTTCACAGCGTCTAGTCCCGCCAAGAAATGGAAGTTCCTTGCACCTATTCTACCGTACAACGGATCGTAGGCGAACTCCATTATCTTTTCCATTGTTATAATATCGCTGGGTTTTGCGTGTGACTCCACTACAGTTACCTTAGATATACCTGATTCAATGTGCATAACAGCGTGCATTATCGCCTGAACTGAGTCCCCAGGTACTGTCATTACGGGCCTAAGAGTACCTCCGATAGGGTCTGGAGCGAACTCACCAGAAATGCTTATCCCTTCCCAGAAGTCCTCCTGGCACGACACAAATGTGTCCACGTCTCTTCTTGGGTTTACATAAGCGTCTTCATAAGCCCTTAAAGCCGCCTCAAATACCATCTCCCTGAAGGAGAGCTCGGGAGTCGATGGAGTGAAGCCGTACCAACCTACTCCTATTATACCGACTCTCATATTTTCTCAGATGTTATCAATATTATTAAATCTTTCTTTTTATTCCTGTTTTTCCAATTTTATTGACTAAATAAAATTAACTGAATAGTAGAAAGAGATTCAGAGATATAACAAGAATTTTCAGTTACCGTAAAGTAAGGTAATGGTTTTAACTTCACATTACGAGATTCAGTAGTGTTAGGGCTACTGGTAAGTCACGGCTCTCCTACTATCCTAATAGAGGACTTGCCTTGGAAGAAAGAACTGAGGGAATTAGGAGAGAAAATAAGGAGAGAATATGAGCCTGATCTGGTCGTAGTCTTGTCTCCCCACTTTATGAACTGGGGTGAAGACAACTTAATAGAAGCCGGAGAGAAGCTTAAATGTATTCAGGACTACTACGGGTTCCCTGAGGAACTTTACCGCTACTGCTATGAAATGCCTAATGATGTTGAGGTGGTAGAGAAGCTTTCAACTTTTCTTAGAAAGGACTACCAGTGGGGGCTTGATCACGGCGGCTGGATCCCGTTATATTATATGTTCCCGGAGGGAGGTATTAAGGGTGTAACTATATCCATTAGCAACCGTTCACCTGAAGAACACTATCGTTTAGGTGTTAAGATAGGTGAAGTACTAAGAGAAACTGGTAGAAAACCATTAGTCATAGCTACAAGTTCGCCAACCCATAGGCTAGACTTATATTCCCTCAAGGTCGGCAGGGACACATTCTTCATATTCGACCATATACTTCAGGACTTAATCGAAGAGGGTAGGTTTGAGGAAATAGTCAAAATACAACAACTTTTCCCGAAGGAGTTTAAGAACTCTTCGCCGGAGGGTGACCTGAAGCCACTGTACGTTATGTTAGGTATAGTAAGACCTACTTTGGGTAAGGTGATTCATTACGACGTACCTTGGCCCGGAGTTAGTATGATGCTAGCGTCTTTTCAGTAAGTAGATTAAAGAAATGTATAGCTTGGCGAGAAAAAGCGTAGAATTAGTTTTAAATCTTCTTGTTCAGGAACGCGTTCAGGAATTCCTTTTCGACCTCATCAAATTTTACTTGGTTGTTACCATGTATGTACTCCCAGACCTTGACTGCTGTGCTCAGAACTACACCTTGTCCGAAGTGGTTAACGTACCCGTTGAAGTGTTCGCACGAACCTACGAAGATACCGCTCGTATCACCTTCGTAGATCACTCCCTTAGAAGTCAAGGCGAACTGAGATATGTCATAATGATTCTTAATCGCGAAGAGGAAACTCAACGCGTCCGCTATGTACCTATCGCCGATCGAAGTCCTCATACAGTGTACGAACCCGCCGAAATCGAAACCCTGAACTGATAACATGTTATATATTCTTGTCGGATGATACTATATTAGAACTCAGGTCGTTATTCCCCTATATACACAGTAATCCAAAAGGGAGAAAACGTTAAACCACACCTTACGCTTCTTGCCTAAACATTTTTAAAGTTTCAATGTTTTCCTTGACAAACGTGTTGTAATCATACTAGCTAGTTAAGAACTCTGATGTGCTTTCCCAGTGTAGAATCATGTCCTTCTTTTTGTATATAACTTTTTAAATAAGGCCGTTGTTCTCACGAATATGAAATTCCTCCGTGAGTCCACCGGTTTCGTTAAGGAGTTCAATACTTTTGACGCTTTCGCACTTAATTTCTCCTTTCTGGGTCCTGCAGCAGGCGTAGCCTATCCACTCTTCATAGCGGCCTTCTTACCCGAAGCCAGTTGGACATTAGCTGTGATCATAGGCTCATTATTAATGGTACCGGTCGTCATTAATTACTACCTCTTAACAATGTTGATCCCCAGAAGTGGAGGGGACTACATATTCGTATCTAGGGCAATGGGACCGTTCATCGGTAGTGTTCTAGGTATGTCACTCATCATGGCTTTTACTATGGGTTTCCCAGTATTGGCGTTACTAGAGGTCATCATGGTGATTACCCCCGGTCTACAGTCACTAGGGTACGTACTAGGTGTTAGAGGTCTGATCAGCCTTGGGGAGGGAATAACTTCTTCTCCTTCAGAGCTTTTCGCAGTTACTACATTAGTCATCTTCGCTGTTTTTTCCCTCTCGTTATCAGAAAGACTATACGTTAGGGCGTTCCGTTATCTCACTTTGCTTCAAATTGTCGGTACAGTTTTTATGGTAGTAGGTCTGTTCACAGTTAACGACCAACCGGCCTTCACTTCACCGTACGTAAACTTACAAACGTTGTCTCTTTCCTCAATATTCGTTCTTTCCATGTTTGCCTTTACTAACGCTCCGGCGTTCTTTGCGGGTGAGATAAAGAGAATTAAAAAGAGTTTCATATCGGGTTATCTTATCTCCTACGCTGTAGCGACGTTGTTCGCGTTATTACTAGTGATAGGGATCGAGAGAGGATTTGGTAAGCAAAACTATATTAATTACGTACTTAATGGGTGGAGTCTACCAATGTCCACTTCGTCCATTCTCTCCTTTGCCGTATATGCGTTTTTGAACGACCCGTATATTGTGGTATTCTTAGTGATCTCAGCCCTAAGTTGGTACGTGTTATACGCGATGATAAATGTGGGAGCATCATCAAGGATACTGTTTTCAATGGCCTTCGACAGGTTACTTCCCTCATTCTTTGCCGAGGTCAGGAGAGGTATACCTATATACTCGCTTATATTCACTCTAACCCTTTCAATGCTCTTCAACTTCTTGGAGGTATATCTGAGTTACTCCGTTAGCTTTGCAGTTGACGGCCTTTGGTTCGTAATTTGGAACTACTTAATCGTGGCAATAGCTTCGATAAAATACGGAAAATCGGACAGGAAAATTCTTATTACGTCTCTTCTATCGGTTTTTACGTTGTCTCTCGTAGTAGTATTAACAGTGCTTTACGGATTACTGAATAGCTCCTTCGGAAGCGTAATATTCCAAGGTAATACAGCCTTTGACTTAGCTACGATAATAATACCACCCATGACAGGAACAGTGACTTACTTAATATCCAAAGAGATCAGGAAAAAACAGGGTATCGAACTGTCGGAGATATACAAAGAAATCCCTCCAGAGTGATCATTTTATCAAACGCCCTGCGTTGTCCTTCAGTATCTTCTTTTTTATCTCACCGTCGATAGGTATAGCGTCAAACTCCTTCAACCACCTCTTCGGGCTGATAAGGGGGAAGTCAGAACCGAAAATGAGCTTGTCAGCTAGCCTTTTGGCGTTATCCCACAAAACTCTAGGAATGTACTTTGGTGCCCAACCGGATAAGTCTAAATAGACGTTGGGTTTGTGTAGTGAAACAGCGATAGCCTCTTCCGTCCACGGCCAGCCGAAGTGGGCTAAAACCATTTTCAAGTCTGGATACATCACCGCAATCTCATCGAAATATATCGGCCTACCGTAATCGAGCCTTATGTTCGATCTTACGCCAGCCCCTATGCCTGAAGTGCCCGTATGAAATACAGCGATTAGGTTGTGTCTTTCGACAACCGAGTATAGCTTCACAGCCCTCTCGTCTAAGGGATGAAAGCCTTGTAACTGAGGGTGGAATTTAACACCTTGAGGTTCTACTTCCTTTATCGCCTTTTCGAGTTCCTCTACCGCATTTGGCTTCAGGGGGTCTACTGAGATGAACTTTATCACTCGTGCATCTCTAATCCCTGCGACTAATTCATTTGGAATCTTTCTTCCCATGAAAGTGGTA
>QEFN01000047.1 GCA_003086555.1 Sulfolobus sp. SCGC AB-777_G06
CTCACCTTAAACCCTTTCTTCAATTCTTTACACTCTTATAAATTTCTTTATCTTTTTTTATGGTTTAGATATTATCCTATCAGAAATATTTTTTCTAATATGATTTTGGGTCTACCGATCAGGGAGATGCGAGGATAAACGGGATCAGTATCAGAGAGGAAAAGAAAGTAAGAAAAGAAATAGGTGTAATGATGGTAAGTGAGAGATCTTTCTACTTCAGGCTGTCGGGCTTTGATAATCTAGTCTTCTTCGGTATCGTCCAAGGCTTATCGATTTCTGAAGCGAAAAAGAGGGCAAAGGAACTCCTTAATTTGGTTGGTTTATCTCAATTTTCCGACATTCAATACATGAAATATAGCACCGGAATGCAAAGGAAACTGGCTTTAGCGAGAGCACTCTTATTAGACCCACCGGTAATTCTGTTGGACGAACCTACATTAGGTATGGATCCAGTTAGTTCAAGGGATTTTAGGAGTCTGGTTAAGGAGCTCTCTAAGGAGGGTAAAACGATACTAATGACTTCACATAACATGAAAGAGGTCGAAGACCTAGCCGATAAAATAGTCTTATTAAAGAGAGGTAGAATAGTCTCTCAAGGCACTAGGGAAGAGATCATGTCAAGCATAGGGAAGATCAAGGTAGTTATAACCGACAGTATACCAAGAGGTTACGAGAAATACGTAAGCGGTTTCGTTCAAGGAAAAGTTATACTGAGAATCCCAGATAAGGGAATAGAGGTAAAAGGTGAAGTAATAGGCGAAGAGGAGCCTACACTTGAGGATGTGTTTGTCTACTTTACAGATGAGGAGATTGACAGCCCTAAAAATAGGAGGAGAGGAGGTGGGTTCAGGAGATGGGAATAATAGATAATCTTTACGCTTACATATACTTACGGGGCTTTAAGATATGGATTAGCTACAGAACACAGTTGATGCTGAACGTATTATCTTGGGTCTTACCAGTTTTTACTTATTACTTTGTAGGAACTTCTTTAGGAGATAAGGTAGTTAGTTCTATGCATTTTAAAGATGAATCATATATTTCGTTCGTAGTAGTCGGACTGGCATTCCAAGGTTATATTTCATCAGTAATAACGACCTTAAGTAGTAGGTTACGCAACGAGCAACTTTACGGTACGATAGAGTATTACGTATTGTCTTCTGGAGGAGTACTGTCTTTTCTAATTTATTCAGCATTATGGGGATTTACAATAAATACTGTAAACGCAGTCATGATCTTACTCATAGGATACATTTTAGGTGTCAAGTATAACGTAAACCTCATTTCAGCTATAATCATTATTTTTCTACTACTTAGTTCTTCATTAGGTCTCGGAATGATTTCAGCTGGATTTACGATGATTGTAAAACAAGGGAACCCGATATCTTTCTTCTTTGCCACGTTTACCACACTGACGACCGGTGTAGTTTTTCCCGTGTCAGTCTTACCGGGTTTTGTTAAGTTCATCAGCTACGCAATACCCCTCACATGGGCTCTTGAAGGTCTCAGGTATGCCCTGCTCGAGGGTTATTCGTTATCACAAGTCAGCGAATACGTAATAGCTTTGTCATTATTCACCTTCGTTCTGATCCCGTTAGGTATCGCGTTTTACTCTTATGCCTTTAAGAGGGCTAGGTATAGAGGGACGTTGAGTGAGTACTGAGACCACTAATTTTTAATAATAAGGGAGGAGATTTTATCTCGATGCAGAAAGTATTCGAAAACAATAATATAAATATTCAGATGTTTGCTCAGGATATTGAAAACTCATTAAAGGATGAAGGATGGCAAACTACCTTAACGCAAAACGGTCCTAACGATTACATCATAAGGGGGACAAAAAAGGCTGGACACATACACCACAAAGTAGAGGAGATATTAGTGAGAATCAGGGGAGACCCTAACAATGTTATCGTAGTGGTTGAAGAAGAAAACATAGGGGCTTTCGGTAGGATGTGGATAAACGCTAAACTACTGGGAGAAATGGAAAGAAAAGTGAAAGATGGTTTCTACTCTATGTAAAATTAGAACGGTAAGAACAGCGTCTTTTTCCTTCTCCGTCGTCATTTCACCCTTTATTTGCTTTCCTATGCCTATCCTTAAACCCTTCCATTCTGGACTTCGCAGACCTGGTTGTCGACAGAAGGGCTAACTCCATTATAGCCCTCCGTATTCTCTCCTTTTCAGCCTTAGTCCACTTCTTTATTACTTTTACAGCTTCTAAGTCTACGTTCAGTATAATGCCTTTAGCTATTTCCTTCGACTTCATAAGAACGTCGTCCGCTATGTAATCAACAATCCCTATCTGTTTTGCCTCTTCAGCAGTGATGGCTTCCCCCGTGATCGCCAGCCTGTTTACAGCCCTCCCCCAGTACTTATGCCCTACACTTATGGCCATGGGTGGTATTAGACCCAGCTTTGCCTCAGGTATTGAAAACTTAGACTCTTTACCCCCTACCACCACGTCACAAAACAACAGTATTTCGCAACCTCCTCCATAAGCTAGCCCGTTAACCGCACATATGAGGGGCTTCTCAAGCTCGATTAGGGACTCCACGGCATAGTAAAGGGTGTTAAAGAACTTCTTAGCATCATCAGCGTCTTTAAGTTCAGCCATGGCAAATATATCATCCCCAGCCGAAAACGCCCTCCCCTCTCCGGTTAAGACCAATACTTTCACTTTTTTATCGTTATTAGCTGTTCTAACCTTGTCCCCTAACTCCTTCCAGCTCTCCTCATCAAAGGAATTTAGTCTGTCAACTCTGTCTAACGTAATCCACGCTATACCGTCCTCATCCACTTTGTACTTCATTCCTACTCGCCTCCTTAATAGCTCTTATTACATTTACGTAACCAGTACACCTACAAATATTTCTTATAGAGTACTTTAACGACTCATTAGCCGCTTTCGGATCTACGTTCTTTAAGTAATCGTAACTAGCCATTAGAAAACCGTGCGTGCAGTACCCACATTGAGACGCGTAATTATTTACAAACGAATTCTTTAGCCACTCCACATCGAGACCTCTAACTGTCCTCACATCGAAGTTAACGGCTTGAACTGCTAAAAACAAGCAAGATTTCACAGAAACGCCGTTAATAATTACAGTACAAGCCCCGCACTTACCTTCGTCGCATCCTTTCTTTACCTCAGTAAACCCGTTTTTACGTAAGAAGTCTACCAATAGAGTTCTGCCCTCTACTCTGTCCTCTATCAACACCCCGTTAACCCTGACTTTAATTTTGGCTTCATCAATCACTCTCATCCCTTCTCCGGTCTTCCAGCTTATCTTCCTTTCTTCGACTAATCTCAACTCGTAGTCACCTTGGTCAAACGTGTTGATCAATTCTCTGACCAGCTTTAGTCTACCTTCTCCGTTCATATGATGGTCTGACATCGGTTCTTCATTAACACTCTCCAGCGCTTTTATCAACTCTTCTTTGCTGTTTCCTTCTAGGATTATCGGTCTCGGAAAAACACCTCCTATCGAAGCTCTGAGTTTTCCGTCCTTCTTCTTTAATACGGCGAGTATAGCAATAGGATACGCAGAACCTCCTCTCTTTATTGCCTTAAAGTAAAGCTTAGAGCTATTGGGCTCACGAAAGGAGACCTCAGTTAGTAACTCTCCCTCCTTTAAAGTGGTAGTATAGGGATCTTCGTACAAGTCTTTAACTTTGATTTTTCTACTTCCCCTTTTACTTAAAACTTTAACCTCAGCGTCTAAGACGAGCAACGCTGGGTAATAGTTTGCAGAGGGGTCTGCGTTAACAAGAGAACCACCTATAGTGCCCCTATTCCTCACTTGTAAGTCCGCTATACTGATCGCTACGTTCCTCAGAAGAGGGAGATTCGAAGCTATCTCGTTATGTCTAGTTAAAGCCCCGATTCTATAGACTCCATCCTCTCTTTTTACATAATCTAAATCCAACTCGTTGATGTCAACCAACATGTCAAAGGGGATCCTCAGCCTCATCATCGGGATAAGACTTTGCCCACCTGCTAACGGTCTCCCTTCTTCTAAAGCCTCTAGGGCTTCCTCCAGGTTCTTCACTCTAACGTATTTGAAAGGTCTAGGGACTCCAAGTACATACATTTAGGTCACCCTTATGGGAGTCTCACTCACCCTTCTCTTTAACAATCTAGACACTGCGTTGGCAATAGCAGCTGGAGCACCCATTATGGGACCTTCTCCACCTCCGTACGCACCAGAAGGAATGTAAGGGGAAGGAGTTTCGAAGTGGATATATTGGATGTCAGTGTCGACGAGGTCCCCTAACGTGAGTGACTCATAGGAATCAAAAGTGGTAACCAAGGGATTCCCCCTCTCGTCGTATTTCAGCTCCTCGTACAGAGCCAAGTTAATCCCGTGGATTATACTCCCCGTCATAATACCCTCCAGAATGTCGTTTTCCAGGATTTTGCCTATATCGTGTGAGACAACGTATTTGACCACCTTAACTTGACCGTCAATGATCTTAACTACAGCGAGGTGTGCGTTTATCCCATAAGCCAGAGCCGAATTAATTCTATCCCCGTCGACCGGTTTTAAAAGCGGTGAATAAAAATAACCAGTTGAGACAAGAGGAAAGCCGACGTTAAACGCCGAAGGGTTCCAGTGATAAGCTGATACCAACCTCCTGACGTCTACGGACTTCTTCGGGTTTTTAACGTCTACAAATTGCCCGTTCTGAAATGTTACTTCTTCAGCCTCTAGGTACTTTTTAGCTAAGGTAATTAGCTTTTTCTTCATATCCTCGATGGCGAGAATTAACGCACTTATGATTACTGGAGCAAATCTACTGGAATAACTACCACTAGCCAAGTTCCACGGCTGATCTGTGTCAACTTGGTTAGTCACTGACACTTCATTAGGATTCAACCCTAACTCCTTACAAACGATATCAACTATAGTTGTCTCGTGTCCGAGCCCTTCATTCGTACCATTTACGAACACAGACAGAGTCCCGTCAGGGTTAAAGCTTAATGTGAGGTAGTCTGCCGAAGCTGAGTGCGGATTCCTCCTATTGTTTAATGCCAGATCCACGTAGGCTAAGTTAGTAACAGAGGGTTCAACAAAGACAGCTAAACCTACTCCTACATCCTTTTGTCCCTTCCACCTCTCGTATTCCTCCCTTATTGCATTAACAACCCTTAGGTAATCTTGTTTCGGGTAAAGACCTCCTCCGGGCGTCTCATAAAACTCTATACCGTCTATAACTCTATCAAAACGGGTTATAAGGTTCTTAATCCTTAATTCTAACGGGTCTATACCCAATTCGTCAGCTAGGTGATCGATCGCAGTTTCTAGAGCGAAGAAGAATGGTGGTGCTCCGTAGCCTCTATTAAGACCTGTAGGGCTCTTGTTAGTGACTACTACTCTATACCAACCTGAGATGTTTTTTACATCATAAGCACCGTTTAGACACCCTTGAATCCTAAATAGAGCTCCGGGCTCAGGCGGTCTTACGTAAGCTCCGACGTCTTCTACAAAGTTATACCTTATCCCTAGAATCCTTCCGCTTTTAGTAGCCGCCATTTCGACCTCTCCTTTTCTTTCAGATCCAGCGGAACTCGCGATAAAGTGTTCGGTTCTACTTTCCGCCCATCTCACTGGTGCTTTCACGATCTTAGAGGCAGCAGCTGCCAAGGTTATATAAGGGTAAATTTCATATTTAATACCAAAACTACCCCCTATGTCCTTAGGGGTCTTCATCTTCAGCTTAGTTATAGGTATGTTCAACGCCTTGGTAATAAAATAGGCTTGGAGCATTGGACCCTGAATGTTAGCCCACACTCTTAGTTCTTCCTCAAAGTGAACGAGGACACCGTACGGCTCGAGAGGTAATGCCGAATGTCGTGAGAATTTAAACGGGTGCGTGATTACCACTTCAGCCTTAGAAAACGCGTCCTTATCCCCGAAAGAGAACACTTTGTTCATCACAATGTTGGTAACGATCTCCTCGTGAACCAGAGAGTTTCCTTTAAGTGCATCGTCGATAGTTACTACCGGCGTTAACTCCTCAAAGTCTACTTGAACGTAATCAAGTAGGTCTATTGCTTTATAGTAGTCCCTTGCGAGGACTAGGACTAAAGGCTCTCCTACGTACCTTACCTTCCTCCTCGCAAAGGGGAAATAATCGATTTTTCTATCGACAGTATTAGGAAAGGGATTTATAATTACTTTGGAAAGGTCTTCCGGAGTCAGGGCGATTCCTCCGTGGGAGAAGACATCCTTGACGTCTATTCTCTTGATTATACCGTGAGCTATAGAACTCCTGAAAATTACCATTTGGAGAGTCCCCGGGAAGTCCGGAATGTCATTGATATACAACCCCTCTCCGTTTACCGCTCTTTCTCCTTCGATATACATAAAATATACATTGTATTGAAACTTAATAAAATTATTAAAGGTAGTTGACTTTTGTGAGGTGCAAATCTGTAGAGAGTAAATAGTACGAGAAAAATAAGGATAAAACCTTAAATATCTAAAAGAGTGGACTTTGGTATCATGAGCTCAGAAGGAGAAAAGGACTTTAAATCAGATGAGAAGGTCGATAAGTGGAGTGTAGTGGCGTTCAGTAATAAATCTTTCGCTCAAACTCCAAGCATAGTATTAGCTAACAT
>QEFN01000048.1 GCA_003086555.1 Sulfolobus sp. SCGC AB-777_G06
GGTAGCCGCTGATTACCCATTACCTTATTTTCCAATAGTGGAATTAGAAGAAAGTGACCTAAACATAGAACAGCTCCCACAATTGTTAAACTATCTTAGTCCAGAAAAAATATTCTGGAGGGAATATGCTAAAATAATCGGACCTGATGGGAGTTCGATAACTACCAGTATGAGTCTTAGAAATAATACTGAACCTATATACGTTAGGACACCGATCAAGAAAGAACAGAGAGGCTGGGACTTTAGGATCAACAGTGAAGTGTTAGTAGGATTAATCCGAGATCTAATAAATTGTAAAGAAGGAGAGAGCTATTTTAATCCTTCTCCTTGGACAAGAAAGGATTGGCTAGAAGGTAAAAAAGTCATTATGGAAAGTGGAGAGCTGACAACAATCGACGGTTTAAAGTTTAGAGAACATGAACTAGACAAGAAAACTCCTCCGTTTTCGATAGATATACCCTTCTATAACCCCACCTACTATTATATGAACCCGTTTATACTAAATTTTGACGAGAAAGTAGAAGGAAAATCTAATTTCTTCTCAGTGGAACTTCATAAAGCAATAACCTTTGCCACTGCATCAGAGATCGTACTGTTTAAAGACAACAGATCATTAAGAGTTGAGGGTAGCTCAGAAGTAATAGTAACTAAAAGTACCACGTGGAAAGAAGCCAAACCGTATGAACTAGTGTGGAACTTAAAGGTTCCATTTATACACTTAGACTGTAAACCGCCTTTTAATCTCTCTCTTTATAAACTATATCCTAGCGGCATCGTCCCATTTCTCTTTAGATATAAGAATTACGAACTTACTTTAGGATTAGTGAACCTAAACGACGAGCCTGTAATAGCTAACCTGATCTTATCTGCTAGAATTTCTTCCGCATCTATACTTGATGGAAAAGGAAATGAGGCTGAGAAAATAGAACCTGAGTTCGACAGAGTTAAAATACCTATTCGGAAAAACGGTATAATTTATGTAAAACTTACTCTCAGAAAATTACTTGAAAGTTTTCTCAAGCGAAAAATCATAAGTTGAAGATAGAGTCTCTACTATACAATGTGACATCTGATAACCTTGTTTAATCAGTACTCTTTTTCCTTCAGCACATAACATACAATAATATGATGATATTGAAGCACCGTCTTTACCGTTCTTAGATGAAATAATCCTTATAAAACCTTCTATCATTTCCATAAACTTCTTATCTTTTTTCAAGACATCCTTTATTGCATTACCTCTTCTCTTTTTTATATAATTCTCTACAGCTGCCGGTGTTAAACCCATTAATTCCGCCGTCTTGTAGATCGAAACGTTATTTTCGACAACTAGTTTCTCAGCTATCAAAGCCCTAACAGCAGGTAGGATCTCTTTAACCGAATATTCACAAGGCAATGTAAGTTGCAAACCTTCTCAAGAATATGATATACCGTCATAATTAAAAAATATTAATATTATAATGCTTAGCGTTTCACAACTCACAAGTCTTACAACCACCGCTGTAGGTTTCCGAGACCTCCACATATTTGCTTTGGGATATCCTAAGTGAGGAGGGCAGAGGAGACTGTATCTTCTTTTCCTCTTTCATCTTTTTCTCAGCTTCTTCCCTCTCCTTCTTTATGCCGAAGTATATGACCTGTTGCGATTTAGATCTATCTCTGTAAACCGTCACACCTTTGATACCAAGTTTCCACGCCAGCAAGTACACCTTCTCGACAGTTTCTGGAGGCTCTTCACTTCTCAAGTTAATAGTCTTTGACGTACCGCTGTCGTTCCACTGTTGCCACGAGGCTTGGTGTAGTAAGTGGAACTCTGGTGGTACTTCGTGTGCAGTCCTAAATATCCTCCTCATACTCTTGGGCATGAAGGGGTTCTCTCCTATCATGCCAGTTTCAGCAACTTTCTTAACTACTTCTGGGTCGTCAAGCTCATATTTTCTCAGGTACTCGAGGAATAACGGGTCTATTTCTATAAACTTACCCACAGCTACGTTCCTGATGAAGGCTAATGCAAATAACGGCTCTATAGAAGAAGACGTCCCTGCTATGATTGAGATAGTACCAGTTGGAGCTACCGAGACGACGGTCGAGTTTCTCACACCGTGTTTAATTCTCTCTCCTTTAAGTTGGTCAAAATCGAGTTTGTCAACGACCTCGGTCAGTTTTTTAACTTCTGAACTTACTCTACCTTCAACACCTACCGTTGAGAGGAGTTGGTCAAATGGTAATGCACTCTCCCATATGTCTTTGTAACGTCTTGGGTCGTATGCAGGGAAGACGCCTTTCTCCTTAGCCAGCTCTATTGACGTTTTGAAAGCGTGGTAGTAGATGAACTTGGCTAGCTGGTAAGACAAGTATACAGCATCTATACTGTCGTATTGAATGCCTAACTTGATTAGCATTCTAGCTAAGCCCATAACGCCTAGTCCTACCTTTCTAGTTCTCTTTGTAGCTTCCTCAATCTGTTTGAGCGGGTAACGGTTTGCATCGATCACATTGTCTAACAACCTCACACCGTAACGTATAGTTTCTGCTAATCCTTCCCAGTCAATTACTGGTTTGCCGTTCCTCTCTACTACGAACTTCTCTAAGTTGATTGAACCTAAGTTACAACTCTCCCATGCTAATAACGGCTCTTCACCGCACGGGTTAGTAGCTTGTATCTTGCCCAAGTACCATACGGGGTGCCTCCTGTTAATAGTGTCTATGAAGAGTAGACCAGGGTCGCCGCTGTCCCAAGCACCTTTAACGATCTCGTCAAACAGATCCTTGGCATTTACCCACTTCACTATAGCCCCCTCTTTTTCTGCAATAGCCAAAGCCTCGTCAACTGTTATAATAATGCTTTCATCGAGGTAAACTGAACCTCCTCTCTCCTCTAATTCTCTTAGTATTTCTTCTTGTATCCATTCCTCATCCATGTAACCTCTAGCCTTAACAATATAGTACTCGTAGTCTTTACCAGGGATCTTGGTCTTTCTCGGGTTAATTAGCGGGACTGTCTCACCTCTCTCCACTGCTTTCATGAAGTAGTCGTAAACGCCAACTGATATGTTGAAGTTCTGTAATTGTACGTCCTTCAGCTGACCAGTCTTAGCTTTAATGAAGTCCTCTATGTCAGCGTGCCACGCATGCATTACTCCCATATTTGCCCCCCTCCTCTTTCCACCCTGCTTTACTACGTCAGTAGACACGTCAAAGATCCTCATGAAGGATATGGGGCCTGAGGCTACTCCAGCGGTTGAGGCTACTACATCTCCTTTAGGTCTTAGTTCTGAGAAGTCGAAGCCTGTACCTCCTCCCTGTTGATGAACTACTGCCATAGCCCTTAATGCGTCGTATATTCCTTCACCGTTTTGGGTTACCATTGAGTCTCTGACTGGTATTACGAAGCATGCTGAGAGTATACCTAGCCTTGTACCACTGTTCATTAAGGTAGGTGTGTTTGGTAAGAACTTAAGTTCTGACATTATCTCGTAGAACTTCTCCTCTACTTCTTTCCTCCTTTCCTCGTTTTTTGCCAGAAATGAGGCTACTCTTCTGAACATCATTTGCGGGGTTTCTATGTAACGGAGTGTGTCGGGATTCTTAAGTAGATACCTAGCTTCTAGGACTTTCAACGCATTGTATGTTAACAGTAAGTCCTTTGGGTCGAAATCCTTCCATTTGCCTTTGCCGAAAACGTGATTGTAAATCCTTGCTAGGACGAAACGTTTGGCTGTCTCCATTAACTCTGGATAGTCTAATGAGTGTTCTATGAGGTTCCTTTCAACGATATCGGCTATCGTCCTACTGTCTATTGCGTTGTCCTTTGCATTTTGGGCTATGTCGTTTAGTATCCCGTCAATCACTTCTTCTGGTAATGATAGCTTTGAAAAAATCTTTTCGGACTTAAACTCTTCGACTGAGTTATTACGTTTGATGACCTTAAGCTTAGCGAGAGAGAGTACACTGATCTGTACTTTTTGCATTAGTTATCATCTATTCTTCTCAAATGATATAAATAAGTCATAGCCGAATTAACTATGGTATTACCATATACCACAACTTAAAAAGGTAAGATACGCTCGTTGTATCAAAAATTAAGGAAAAAGTGAGTTTATTGTTGATTCTTCTGACTCTGAATTTCTTTAGAGAATTCCTCTGCGATCTTTTTCAGTTCTTCAACTGACGTTTCGTCCTCTAGTGTAGTTATATCACCTAACGTTTGCCCAGAGATTACGCTTCTTACAATTCTTCTCATTATCTTCCCTGACCTGGTCTTCGGTAATTTACTTACGAAGTATAACCCACCAAACACTACTATGGGACCTAAGTTATTCCTAACGTATTCAATTAACGTCTTTCTCAATTCATCTGAAGGTTGATATCCTTGTTTCAATACTACTGCTGCAACAGCCACCTCTCCTCTAACGGGATCTGGTATACCTATTACGGCTGATTCTGCGACAGCCGGATGTGAGATTAAGACGTCTTCTATCTCCCTAGTTCCAATTCTGTGCCCTGCTATCTTCAACACCTCATCTGCTCTTCCCAAAATGTAGAAGAATACATCTTCGTCCTTTACTGCATAATCCCCTGGATAGTAGACTCCTTGGAACTTAGAGAAATAAGTCTTTATATATCTCTCTGGATCTCCCCATACTCCAGCCAACATACCTGGCCACGGTCTCTTGATAACTATATAGCCTTTCTCTCTCGGTTTCGTGGGTTTACCTTCATCATTAAACACATCAGCGTCTACTCCGGGTAATGGAAGTCCGTTAGCACTGGGCTTAAGCATGTAATTCCCTAACCCTGGAGTTGCTGAAATCATTATACCTCCCGTCTCCGTTTGCCACCAAGTGTCTACTATAGGTAGTTGAGACCTTCCGACATTCTTGAAATACCATCTCCATGCTTCAGGATTGATAGGCTCTCCTACGCTTCCTAATAATCTCAAACTTGATAAGTCGTGCTTCTTTACCCACTCTTCTCCGTATCTCATTAATGTTCTCACAGCCGTTGGAGAAGTGTAAAATACTGTTACATTATACTTCTCTACTAACTCCCACCATTTATCGGGGTTAGGATAGTCTGGAACTCCCTCATACATCAGCACTGTGGCACCGTTCTGTAAGGGACCGTAAACTATGTATGAGTGTCCGGTGATCCAACCTATGTCTGCAGTGTTGAAGAACACGTCTTCGTCTCTCAAATCAAAAACCCACTTAGTGGTTAGGTAAGTCCAGAGACCGTAACCACCATGTAAGTGATAAATACCTTTAGGCTTTCCAGTTGTCCCAGAAGTATATAAGATGAATAAGGGATCTATTGCATCAGTCATTTCTGGCTCTACTTTCTTATAACCCACTCTCTTTATCAATTCTTGATATAGTACGTCTCTTTCTTCATTTAATTCTATCTCTTCGTCCCTCTTAATGACCAGAACCTTTTCTACTGTTGGAGTTTGAGAAACAGCTTCGTCTATTATTCTCTTGAGTTCTACCCTCTTACCCCTCCTCATGGTATGCGAAGTAGTTATAACGAGTTTTGCCTTAGCATCATTTATTCTGTCAACTACAGCTTGTGTGGAAAAGCCTGAGAACACTACGCTATGAATTGCACCGATTCT
Source organism: Sulfolobus sp. SCGC AB-777_G06 (assembly GCA_003086555.1). Next base: position 5,615 of record QEFN01000048.1, read on the forward strand.
TGCACACGCTAACATTGCCATAGGCAATTCCGGCATCAAAGGAAGGTAGATCAGGACTCTGTCTCCCTTTTGAACGCCTAAATCTTGTAGTATTTTCGCAAACCTGTTTACTTCATTATATAGTTGTGAATAGGTTAAACTTCTGCTCTCGCCCTTTTCGTTTTCCCAATAAATTGCTACTTTATTCCCCTTAGTCTTTAAGTGACGATCTAAAGTGTTATACGTTATGTTAACTTTTCCTCCTATAAACCACCTGTAGAACGGTGCATTACTCTCGTCGAGAACTTTCTGGAATGGTGAAAACCATTCTATCTCTTCAGCCATTTTCCTCCAGAATTTTTCCGGTTCTTCGAGTGATTCTTTGTAAAGTTGTTTATAAGGCGGTTGGTAATATCTCTCCTCAAAAGGTAGGTTTTCTGCCATTATAAATCTCTTTAAGTTTGCCGTATTTAAATATAAAATAAATTAAAACTGTTAGGTTTGTAATGACGGAAGAAAAAAGAGTAAATCCAGCTCCTCTAGGGCTTTCCGGATTCGCCTTAACTACGTTAGTACTTAGCTCTTTTAACGCAGGGTTGTTATCTGCACAAGGAGAGGGTGTAGTAATAGGCTTAGCCCTTTTCTACGGTGGACTAGCTCAATTAGTAGCGGGAGTAATAGAGTGGAGGGCCGGAAATACGTTCGGTTATGTAGCGTTATTTACTTACGGAGCCTTTTGGGAATGGTATTTGTTTACGGCTATGGGTTTTACCGGAAGCGTAACATCGCAAGGAATAGGCTTATTGTTAATAGCGTTTGGAATATTCACACTGATAATGTGGTTTGGGACTTTTAGGGCTAATCTATCGCTTTTCCTAACATTTCTGTTTTTATGGATAACTTTCTTCTAATTCCACTATTGGAAAATAAGGTAATGGGTAATCAGCGGCTACC
>QEFN01000049.1 GCA_003086555.1 Sulfolobus sp. SCGC AB-777_G06
TCGCTAATACCGACTTCTTGGTATTACCTCCCTAAGATTCCCATAACTGCTGTTATACATAAAAAGTCTTATCATCTTTTACGTTAGTAACACATACTGAGTGTTTAATATAAAATTTACAACATCAGGTCTTATCTAGTCTATACTGCTTTGTTACTTTTAAAATTAATCAATAATACGTTGATTTCTAAATACTAATTTAATATTAAAGTTAATATAAAATAATATTTCTCAAAATCGTTACACTCTGTAATTCTTATAAATAATATTCGAAAATTATTCCTTTTTCAATAAATAATAAAATATAAACAAGTTAAAATTATATAATTTTAATCTTAATTATAATTCTTCGAAAATACTAATGAGTTCTAGAAATTTCCGTAAAATATTGATTGAGATATAATAAAATTTAGGAAATTAAATTTTAACATTTAATTCTTAGTAAAGCCTTTTAGCTTACCTTAGTCTAGTATATTTTATGAGGTTTCTTATAAGTGGTGGGGCCGGATTTTTAGGTTCGCATTTAATAGAGTATCTAAGAGATCATGAAATAGTAGTAGTTGACGACTTCTCAACTGCTAAATACTTTGAATTGTATAGTAACGTTAAGTTAATAAAGGAAAAAATAGAAAATTTTAATACCAATGAAAAATTTGATTATGTAATACATTTGGCAGCAAGACCTTCACCAGAAGATTATACAAAATATCCAGTTGAAACTATGCTCTCTAATTCCTTGGGAACTTATAGAACGTTAGAAATAACTAGGAAAAGTGATGCAATATACATGTATACTTCATCATCGGAAGTTTACGGAAATGCTGAAATAATACCTACTCCAGAGGACTATTGGGGTAAGGTTAATCCAATAGGAATAAGAAGTTGTTATGATGAAAGTAAAAGATTTTCCGAAGCGTTAATTATGTCTTATTACAGAGAATATGGACTTGATGTAAGAATACAAAGGCCATTTAACGTATATGGACCGAGACTGAGAGAGGACGGAAGCTATGGAAGAGTAGTCTCTAGGTTTATATATCAAGCACTAAAAGGAGAGGACATAACGATTTACGGAGACGGAAAACAGACCAGAGCTTTCTTGTATGTAGAAGACTGGGTAGAGGCAACGTTGAAAATGTTATTTACGAAAGGGCTTAAGGGTGAGGTTATCAATATAGGTTCAGATAAGGAAACTAGAATAATAGACCTAGCAAACATGATAATAACTTTAACTGGAAGCAAATCAAAAATAAGATATCTACCACCTAGACCCGATGATCCCCCCAGAAGAGCTGCTGATATAAGTAAGGCTAAAAGGTTATTAAATTGGGAACCTAAGATATCATTAGAAGAAGGGTTAAAAAAGACAATTGAATGGTTTAAGGGTGTAATAAAGTGAAAATAGGTATAGTAGGTTTAGGTTACGTCGGACTGGTAACAGCTGCAGTTCTGGCAGATCGAGGACATTATATAGTGGGTGTTGACATAGATGAGAATAAAGTAAAGGGACTAAATTGCAGTAGGATACCTATTTATGAACCAGGGTTAGAGGAATTATTGACTAAGAATAGGGATCGCTTACATTTTACTACCAGATATGAAGAATTAAAAGATGTTGAGTTGGCTTTCATAACAGTTTCGACACCTACAATAAACGGAAAAATTTTCTTAGATTACGTATACTCAGCAGCTAAATCCCTTCAAGTACTACCTAAGGATTCCATAATTGTGATTAAAAGTACTGTAGTTCCTGGCACTTCAAGAAGAGTTAAGGAGATTTCTGGTAGGGAAGTTGTAGCTAACCCCGAGTTTCTAAAAGAGGGCTCGGCAATTTTGGATACGATAAAGCCAGATAGAATTATAATAGGGAGCGAAAATGCTGAGGCTGGAGATATTGTAGAGGAATTATGGAAGTTTACTGGATCTCCTATATTGAGGACTTCTTTAGAAGAGGCAGAGTTGATAAAGTACGCTGCTAATTCCTTTTTGTCGCTTAAGATATCGTTTATAAACGAAATAGCTAACCTTTGCGAGAAGTTACCTAACTGTGATGTTAAAACCATTGCTAACGCTATAGGTATGGATAAGAGAATTTCCCCATACTTCTTAGACGCAGGTTTGGGATGGGGTGGTTCCTGTTTCCCTAAGGACACTCAAGCCTTTATATCTTTCGCTAGAGATCTTGGGGAGAGACTAAGAACTGTGGAGGCTTCAATAGAAGTTAATAACGAAAGACCTAAGAGAGCTGTAAAGATGTTAAAGGAATTGATGGGCTCTATTAAAGATAAGGTTATATGCGTTTTAGGAGTTGCGTTTAAACCAAATACTGATGATACGAGGGAAAGTGTTGCGTTAAAAATTATTATGCAATTATCAGAGGAGGGTGCCAAAGTGATAGCATATGACCCTAGGGCAAAAACTGGTTTAGCGGAAATGGTTAGTTCAAAGGAGGAGTGTATAAATAGGGCTGACGGAGTTATAATAGCTACCGAATGGAAGGAGTTTTATGGCATAGAGGAACTATTAAAGGGTAAATATGTTGTAGATGGCAGGAGAGTTTTAAGAAAGGAGTTAATGGATAAAAGGTACTTTAGGGCATTAGGCTTAAGTACGTGATAGAAATGCAGGCCGTAATAACTGCTGCTGGATTAGGAACTAGAATGTTGCCTATAAGTAAGGAGATCCCTAAGGAAATGTTGCCCATTCCCAATAATGGTGAGTTGAAGCCTATAATTCAAGTCATTTTTGAACAACTTTACGATCAGGGAGTAAGAGAGTTTATTATAGTGGTGAGTAAAAGTAAGAGAGTAATAGAAGATTATTTTACCCCAGATTATTATTTCTTGGAATATTTAGAAAGTGAAGGGAAAACTAAACAAGCTAATAGCTTAAAGAATTTTTATAAAAAAATTGAAGAAAGTAATATAGTGTTTCTAACTCAATACGAACCTAAAGGTTTTGGAGATGCGGTCTTAAGAACAGAACCATATGTTAGAGATGAATTCTTAGTTGTTGCTGCTGATACTATAGTTTCCGATCTTAATATTAAACTTGTGGTAACTAATTCTTTTCTCGTTACTGAAGTAGAGGATCCTAGACCTTATGGTGTCGTGATTACAGATAAAGATGGAAAGGTAATTGATGTAGAGGAGAAGCCTAAGGTTCCAAAATCTAATCTTATAATAGTTCCTTATTACTACTTTGATAGGAGAATATTTCAAGCTTTGAAAGAGGTTCGCTTTCAAAAAGAGCTACAGTTAACTGACGGTATTAAAAATTTAATAAGGAAGGGGGTCAATTTCAAAGCTATAATAGTTAATAATGTTTACGATTTAGGTAATTTTGAGGGATACGTCAATTATTTAAAAGGGAATATAAAATGAAAATAACAATAATAGGAGCTAAGGGGAAATATAATGCTGAGTATTTCTTTATTAAGGCTTTTAAAGAACTAAGTCACAAAGTTAACTTTATAGATCGGTATGGAAGGTGTAAAGAGAAAGGACTTAATAAGATTGTTAGTGTCTAGAATATGTGCCTAAAAAAGAAAAGAAGTCTTATGAAGTTACAGAAGACTTAGACGATGTCACGAGTTGGTACTCATATCTTTATAAAGTGCATGAGGTTAAAGTGAAGTTGTTAAAGCGGCTGAAGGTGGAAATATTAGATGAAATTATAGACGAAATTAATAATATGGAAGGTGAGGAGATTGCAGATATCATAGACCCGCTAGAAGATGTGGATAAGATAATTAAAAATCTTAGGAAATTAGATAAGGATTTAAAAAAGGATGAAAAGGTGGAATATTTATCGTTTTTAAGTCTCGATACTATAAAGAGTGTGTGTAAGAGGGCAAAAGTACCATATTCAGAGCTAGTTGATGAAGTTGAAAAATACGCTAAAGAACTAGAGAAGAAAAGAAGAAAGTTTGACAAAATAAAGGATGTAGTGGACGTAATTCATGAGTTTCAGCCCATCAAAGAGAAGAAGGAAAAAGATCTTCAACTGCAGCTATACCAATACTTAACCGCAAAATTACATAAAAGAACTATCGAAACTGAGAAGACTATAGGCGGTTATAAAATCGATATTTCTATTGACGATAAGATAGGCATAGAGATTAAGTACCCTAAGAGTAATTCCGATTTGCAAAGGCTTGTGGGGCAAATAGCGGTTTATTCAAAGTACCTAGACTATGTTTTACCGGTAATATTTGCTAAAAAGAGGAGCCTAGACCTAGTTAATTTTATTAAGGAATTCTTAAGTCTGTATATTATGAAATTTCTCTTAGAGGAGGAAGAATTAGTTTGTAAATATTTTAATCCTACTAAAGAGTTATACGATCTAGAGTATATAAGGTTAGCAAAAACATTTTTAAACGCTTATCTAAGGCAAGAGTTAATAAAAGAGAGAGAATTTGTTCCTTATTTTCCGGGCATAGAATACACTTTTGCTGAGATGCTATCTTTTATCTATGATAAATGTGCTACTAAATTAGAAAGAGAAGTAGAAATGAAAAACGAAGAACTGATGAAAATAAAGTATTTAGAGTTACAATCGTTAATTCCTTCTTTAGTTAATTTTAATGCTTCCTTAATCGATATTTTGCCCTCAATTAAACTTGGATTTGTATATGACGCTATTTTAAAGGTTGCGGCAGAGACCTCATGGTATATTGTATCAGAACTAATGTTAAGGAGATTACACGGAATCTTTAGATCTCCTGAAAAATCTAAATTAGCTGATTCATTAAAGATAAAAATACAGCAATTAAACACTGATCCAAGTAAGTTTTTAAAGGAAATTGAAAAATATGTAAAGAGTCCAGAAACAAAAAGATTTATAAATAATGAAATCGGTATCGATGAAATTTTTGTAAAGAGATTAGCTAAAAAATTAAAAAGAGTAAGAAAGAAATACTTTAAGCAAATTACCTCTGATTGATCCAGTTATCATCCTCTTTAGATGAATATTTAAAACTATCCAAATCTTATACTAGATACTTACCCATACTCTTGGAGGGAAGATGATACCAAATTAAATAAAAACTCTTTATCCTAATCTCTCTCTTTCTTATGTGTTCTCAATTCAGATTCCTTCACTTCACGGTAAGTACTTAAAGGAAGTCTTTGAGTCTATTAGGCTCCAAACCTTTCAAGATTATGAAGTAGTTGTAGTTAACTCTGGAGGGGATGAGATAAGTGATTTGATTAGAGAATACGGTTTCAAAGAGGTTAGGAACGACGTTAAACTTTTGGAAGCCCGTCATTTAGCAAATAAGGAAAGTAAGGGAGATTATGCCCTTTTACTTGATGAGACAAGGCCTTTGAGGAAGGATGCACTAGAACTACTCTCTAAAAACCTCCACGACATGGTTATAATCGGTGAGAGGGAGTTAGGGGAGTCTGTATGGGTTAGGGCAGCACAGCTCGATAAGGATAACATAATGCACTGTAACTCACCGGAGGCTATTAAGGGATTTGCTTTGCCCAGGGTCTTTAAAAGGGAGCTATTAACGCTGGCGTTGGAAGCATTGAGGGTAAACTTGGGCGATATATTTAGTCAAGTAGTGTTCCCCGACCATGAATTGATTTACTATGAGGCTTCGAGGCTTTCTAACGACGTTTTCGCTATCAAGGACGAGTTAATTTACCATTACGGTGACGTAAAACTGAGTGATATTATGAGGAAGTATTATCGTTACGGTAAGAGTTTGAAGGTGTTAAAAAACACTCCTTATTCTTTTATGACATCTGTTAGCAGAAAAAAGAGGGAAATATGCAAGGGAGGAACTTACGATAGGATTGTCTTGTATATCCTTTACTTTGCGAGGGGGATTCCGTTCTTGTTGGGAGAAATTCTTTGATGATGCCCAACCGTGACATGCTATGTGGAGTTCTTTAATTCTTCTCAAAGGAACGTATAACTAACTTGTAACTCAACAAAAGATTTGGAATTTATTGCTATCTCTTTAGCTTAAGATCTAAGAAAATTCAACTAATACACAAAGCACCGATGATGCTTTGTTTACGAACGGTAATCCCTCACGCGGATAAAGGTGGTAGCGGTTAAGGAGATGTTAGCACAGTGCCGTTGGAGTCCCATGGGTTGAGTCCCTACGCTTGATCATGAAAGCGGAAGGACAAACGGTAATAAATAGGACTGTGTTGTGAGCTACCCGCCTTATAAAGCGGGCTTCTCGCTTCTATGAAGCGTTTAATAGCCGTTTATCGATTACTATCCATATAAGGAGTTAATTAAGCTTGCCGAGGAAAGGGGCATATACGTAGAGGATCTAGTAATTTTAGCTATATCAAAGAGAGATCCCTAGAGCGGAATAAGGATTAGGGTTTGAGTTAGGAGTGTGGACAACAATTTTGTTAATCTAAAATGAATTATTTGAATTGTTTGTGCTTTATTAATAGAACGTTGATGATAATAC
>QEFN01000050.1 GCA_003086555.1 Sulfolobus sp. SCGC AB-777_G06
TTTAAATAATTTAAACAACATTTAATTTGTGAACAGAAAAGTCGGCGTTATCGGTCTTGGTTGAATTGTAAGGTTGAGCACCTACCAGTGACCATGATTAGGGTACCGGGAGGTACTTGGCGTGGTCAAACTCTGCTGGTAATCCCCGTCAGCATGCGTGGTTTGGGCCGTAATGCTTAAAGGGTTTGTTTGTTTTGGTGGTGTTATGGGTGCGTTGAAGTACGCGGTCATTGGCGTTGTGGTTCTTGTTGTTGTCGCCATCGCCTTGGTTTTACTACTGCCGACACTGCACCGGGTGCCTGTGCAGTACGTGGGTTCACCCAGCGGTTATGAAGCATTTGTACCAAATTCTCAAACAATAAATTATGACGGACATACAGATCCTGAGGGTGAATTAATACTAAGTAATGGAACTACGATACAAAATGTAGTATGGGATGGTCAATATGCAGGTACAATAATTCAAAATGATAACCAAATAGTTCAATTGAATAATCAATTTGTTGGACAAACTGATCCATTCAATAATCAACAATATGTACCTTTACAGGATTTCTATGTAATTAAAGGTCAGTACCAATTGAACAAGTAACAATAAATGGACAAACATATTATGTAATAGATGCAGATAAAATAAACCCAGCAGACATTGCAGGATTTTATACATATCAGGGATGGGTACCTAACTTTGTTGTAGCGATGAATACACCAGGGCCAATACCTGAAAGATTACCAGGAAACTCACTAGTAGCCTATTGGACAAACACAACAGGGACAGTAGCATACCAAACAAAGATATATGGAGAATATGGATCATTTCCAGGGGGATATGTATTAGTACTACCTAATAATACAATAATTACATATGGAGTAAATAATGATGTTACTGGTGCAGCTCTTAGCAACTTTTATGTCCCAAATCAAACATATAATCCATCCAGTTAATTTTTTTAACAATAGATTTTTATGATATGCTCACAATATATGGAACTCCATAAGTTACTATAACCCAATCTAAATACATAAATCCAGATCCACCTCCTGAGCCCGCTGAAATGAACAAATAAGGATTCCCAACATATACACTTTCAATATCTTGTAAGTAATTTATGGTAATACTATTACTTGGATTACTTTGATCATTATATTCTTCACCATATTCAAAAGTTCCAAGTACAAAATTGGCATCTACATCACCATAAGTAAACCTATTATAGTTATATAAAGCTTCTTGATAATTATTTGGTTATTGATTGAACATTACTGTTTAATTGTTGTAAACTAATATAGCCGATTACCATTATACAATCTACCTCTAACTAATAGATGAGCAACGCCATAAACTTTAGACAGACGGCTTCTTGAAATGCTTGCGTGGAATCAGTTCCCGGTGATACATAAAAATCAACATCTGGATCAAGATGATCAGAGATTATTATTGGCATTTAACAACGTATTTGCTAAAGCAAGTTATAAGTTTTTTATATTTATAAAGCAGAACCTCTAAGAACAAAGCCTCATTGATGAACTGATACGAGCCTCGATCCCGGTAGTGCTTATACGTTAACTGTGAGGAAAAGATTAAAAGACATTATACGTTTTAAGAAAATCTTTAGTATATGAAAGAAGAACTAGACCAATTTACGTTATAAAAAAGGATTGAAATAGTTTTAACTCATTAGAAACCCGGATTAAATTTTACTACAGTCCTTACCATCTGACCATTAGATAAATATAATAAGAGGTTGTAGCTGTTACCGGGTACTAGATTTATAAGTTGAGGAAATCTTATAGTGACTTCATTTTGTCCTTGATTTAAGGTGCTTGGATATACTTGAGTAGTATACATGGTGGTGTTTTCAATTGAAGCGCTAGTTATTGATAAACCATATCTATTCGCCATAAGGGTTACTTTGGCTTCACCGTTCTGATTAATTTGACCTATCCCTATCTGATATACATCAGTACTCGCAGGGAATACATTTGGAACAGGTTGCGAGCCATACGCAGGCTGGGGGTTATATGGTGGGTACTGGGAGGTTCCGGTAGGTGGGTAAGTTGAAGGCGGATACCCACTACTCGGTCCATACGTTAGTCTTCTCACTATATCGTCTATGCTTATATATGTTAATATCCAACCTACAAAGGAAATACCCGGTATAATTATTAAGATTCCGCCGATCTTCATCATGTCACTTGAATAAGCCCCTCCTAAGTTGAATATTGTAATACCTATTAGTAAGTAACCTATGAAAGTGACTATTGCACCTAGTATTGCTAAAACCCCTCCTATAGCAGCTAACGCGAAGCCGCCTCCTACACCAGCTAACGTTAAGCTACTCGCACTAAATATAGAAGCAGCTACACCCACAATGATCAATAAACCCCCTATAAACGATATCAGTATTCCGAAGGGCAGTATTCTTAACCCAGTGAAACCGTTATTAACATCTTTTCCAGTTGTAGCAAACGATTGGAATGCTGTTCTCAGTTTAGGAATTCCAATTATAAATAGTAATATTAAACTAACTATGGAAACTATTGCACCAACCCTTGTAAAAAGTCCTATGTATCCTAAAAGCGTGATAATGATAAACCACAAAGATGCGTCCTTTAATTGCTGCAGTGCAATAACATCGTTTGATCCATAATATGAAGAGTATGGATTACTCATATGCGTGTAATTTCTTTATATCGATATATAAATCTACTCCTTTATTCTAGTTTAGAAATTAATTTAATATAAAAACTTAGAACTGTTAAAAAGTGTTTTGAGCTTTAAAGTAATGTTATTTACCGTTTATAAGGAAAAGTTACGCCACGGGTAAACACTTCAGATCTCTAACATTACAACTGCTTCTCTTCTCGGCATACTCGTCCGTTCTAACGCCCGTGAAATGATATACCCAGTATAAAATATAGTATATAACGACTCTATCATCTAGGAAATAAGTTAAATATTGTTTGAATAAAGGAATATATTATGGACGAAAAAGAAATAGTTCTTACCGCTTTGGAGCAAGTTGACAAATGGTACGTCCAATTAGCAGGAATAAAAGAAGATACTTTGTTAATAGTGTCAAAGAAACCAGTACCCGAAAAACTAGTGGTAAACGGAAAGGAGTACAATGTCAAATATTACACACCAGAACAATATATCGAGACCATCAAGGTAAATGAAGAGGAATTTAGAAGTTTTCACATATACTATTTCGTGAAGATCTACATGAGAAAAGTCCTAGACCTTCTTACCCAACTGGAAGTAGAGAAGATGAGCCTAAATGAAGACCAACTGAGATAAGGAAAAACGTTTATTTTAAGACAACTCTTTTAGATTTCCCCTCCCATCTAGGTAGACCATTTACGAACTGAATATCTGCATGAACAAAAGCTACAGCTTGAATATCTGCAGCTATCCTCTTTCTCAACTCTTCAGACGGTTTATCCGTTTCAATTAGTACCTCGAACTTAGCAGGCTCCTTAGTAAATACCAACTGGTATTCCTTAATTTCTGGATATTTCATTAATACCTCGTTTATTGCTGTTGGATAAATCTTTACACCCTTGTAAAATACTACGTCATCCACCCTTCCTTTAATGATCCTGATGGTCGGGAAGGGAATATCGTCGTTACTCTCCTCAAGTCTTGTTATATCCCTAGTCCTATACCTGATCAGGGGCATTCCTTCTCTGGTCAAGTGAGTTAATACCATCTCCCCTTCCTCTCCCTCTCCTACTCTTTCCCCGTTTCAGGATCAATAATTTCCACGTAAAAGTGATCGGTCCATATGTGCATCTTCTCGTGGTTATCATGAGGGCATTCCTGAGCTACTCCGGGGCCTATGGCCTCGGTTAATCCGTATATCTCTCTCGCCCCACCCCCGTGAGAAGTCAGTGCTAATTCCTTGTCTATACGTGTTAGCATCTCCGTAGTCATAGCTTCAGCCCCTGGTATAGCAATACGTAAATTCAGCTCCTTTTCGGGGTCTATCCCTGCCTCTTTTATCTTCTCAGCTACATACAACTCGTAAGAAGGGGTGCCAGTAATTACAGTGACCTTGAAGTCCTTTAACGACTTTACTAATGCCTCCGTCCTGCCAGTCCCCCAAGGTATAACTTTAGCCCCGACTTTCTGTATTCCAATGTGAAGTCCTATTCCTCCAGTGAACAAACCGTAACCGTAGATATTGGCAACAACGTCATTTTTAGTAACTCCTGCAGCTCTTAACGACCTAGCGACCAAACTGGCCCATAACTCGATATCAGAAGATGTGTAAGCTCCTACCGTAGGTACACCGGTGGTTCCACTTGTCATATGCCATCCTACTAATTCTTCAAAAGGCACTGTTAGGAAATCTCCTCCATATGGATAAGCACTTCTCCTCAAATCGTCTTTAGTAGTAAAAGGCATCTTTACTAGGTCGTCTGGAGTCTTCAAATCGTCTGGTGTTAGCCCTCTCTCTTTCATCACCTTATGGTAATACGGGCTCTTCTCGTACACCCGTTTTATCATTCTTCTAAACCTGAAATTTTGTATTTCTTTTATCTCTTCCTTACTTAAAGCTCGGGGATCGGTTTCGTCATACGAGATCATGTTTTCACCTCACATAAAACCCGATGCCCGTCAGAAGTGAGGCTTACTTTAGCCCCCACCTTCGGAGCCCCTATTACCCAGCACATCAAATAAACCCCTTTTTCAGTCTTAGCAATACCAATCGTGTATCTGTCAAAGTTTTCAAAGCCCTGAGGTTTTTGTTCAACAACACTGTAAGTCATCAGTTCCCCAGATTTACCGACATCTACCCACTCCATATCTGAAACCATACATTTAGGACAGTCCCTTTGAGGAGGGAAATACAAAGTTCCGCACTTTTTACACCTAGTACCCAAAACCTCTCCTCTCTTAAGCCCCTCCCAGAACGACTTATACAACTCTTCGGCAGGTAAGGTATATTTCATAATAAGAGGTATCCCGTCCATGACTCTCACCTACTGTAAATTCCAACGAAAGCGTAATGTCCCGTACCTCCGACGTTATGAGTTAAAGCTACGTAGTTCTTAAAGGAATGTTGAACGGGTCCTGCCTCTTCCCTCAACTGCTTAACTACCTCATACACCATTGCAACACCAGTAGCACCCAGAGGATGGCCCTTAGCTTTCAATCCTCCGAACAAGTTAACTGCAACTTTACCATCCTTCTCAGTCTGTCCTTCCCTTAGAAGAACAGCTCCCTTCCCCTTTTCTACGAATCCCAAATCTTCATATGCCATAATCTCGGCAATTGTGAAACAGTCGTGAACCGTGGCGTATTCTATATCGTGAGGAGTATAACCGCTCATCTTATACGACATGTAAGCAGCATCCTTAGCTGCCTTAAGCCCTACCCATTCACCCCTAGCTGCTATATAAGAAGTATCACTACTGTAACCCATTCCCCTTACCCATATAGGTGTGTCGATTTTCAATTCCCTTATTCTCTCTTCTGAGGCTATTATTGCAGCCGCTGCACCATCGCTTATTGGAGATGAGTCCAAAAGCTTTATGGGCCATGAAATAACCCTAGACTTCAGAACATCCTCAACGGTTACTCTGTTACGGAAATGGGCTTTTTCATTATAAGACGCGTACTTGTGAGCCTTCACGGCAGCTAAAGCCATATCTTCCTCAGTAGTCCCGAAAAGAGCCATATGCCTAGTCGCATACAAGGCATAGTACGTCGGGAATGTAGTACCGTACATCTGGAATTCCCAATAATAGTTCCCTCCCCTGCCTCCTATTGCTAAAGACGTTGAAGTATCAACTTCAGTCATCTTATCTATTCCTATAACTAGCACTATGTCAGCCATTCCAGAAGCAACTGCGTTTACAGCCGTAAACATGGCTGAACTACCAGTTGCACAAGCTGCCTCGACTCTCAATGGAGATTTTCCGACAAGTCCACAATACTCTGACACTGGAGGAGCTGGGTATATTTCAGTACCCCTATAAGCTGTACTTCCTATTACTGTAAGTTGAATGTCCTGCTGTGTCAGACCTGCATCTTCAAAGGCCTCTTTTACAGCCTCCCATGCCAGTTCCCTAACAGTGACATCATTTCTTCTGCCAAACTTACTCATCCCAACACCGATAACGCCGACTTTTCTGTTCACAAATTAAATGTTGTTTAAATTATTTAAA
>QEFN01000051.1 GCA_003086555.1 Sulfolobus sp. SCGC AB-777_G06
CCTTATATAAAACATATTAGTCAGATCTGGGTAATACAGATCTGACTGGGGTGTAGGCCTTTTTGGTTAAAAGCCCGTCGGTGAGCTTAACCTCCTCTGAACCGGAAGTTGGGCTTGAAGCACGAATAAGGGTGAATTTGGAGGCCCCAGTTACAGTGGTTACGACTTTTCTTTATTTTATTTATCTCATTTTTTACACTAAAAAAGAGATTCTCGTACTGAAGTTAAACTTTTAGTCCTCTTTTCCTAATCTAATGCATTAGCTCTTCTCAGTTAACGTACTACTATTTCCCTAAGAAAAATAACTTTCCTTCTATTATACTTAACTGTAAATGATTAGCTTTTTACTCCTTTAGAAGACTAAGCCTATAGTTAAAACATAAATAATTAAAGCTATAACAGTTAAGATATACAATGCATAATTGGCACCGAGAATTGAGCTTTGATTATTTATAATTATATTGTCATACTACTTATCATATGGAAATGCCATATACTTTCGGAATACTCTCTCTATTACTATTTATGGGAATAAACCTCTAAATAATATTACCATGTAAATAACTTATATATGATATCGCTCAATAGATGGAGGATTTCTTCCTATATAAACTGTTTAAATGAGCATTTTAGCGATCCTAAACTGGTGAATTCAATGGCTTTTCTAATAGCTTCAGCTAAGGGGGACGATTTAGAGTTTTTCGCACCTGATACTGATTATGTTGGTTATTTCGATAAATTAGAGGACGTAAAAGGTGAGTGTAGTCAATATGTCAAGATCTTCTCATCTTACGACGAAAAAACTATTAGGGATGTGAGCGTTAAGTTGTGGTACTATTACGCTAATGAAGAAGTGAAGTTTACCGATATAGAGAAAAAGCTATTATCTGAACTAGGTATTAAGGTCTAATTTCTGAACTGTATAATTATGTTATATTCTTTTTTAAAGTACTCAGTTATTTTATTGGAACTATCATCATCGTAAGCTCCTATATAGATCCTATGCCTCCCTCGTGGTATAGTTACCGCTTCCTCTTCTCTAAGATCCTTATAATAACGCCGATTACCCATCTTCCTTTCAATCTTGATTTTATCTATACTGGTGTTCAACTCTACCTCCCCAATTACTACTTTACCCTTATAATCTAAAACGGTTTTGTAAAACTCATTTTTGTGTTCCGATATAACCTTAAGTAAGTCACGTGCTTGAGCACCCTCTATTAACGCCCTCTTGTACTTCCTCCTCTCTACTAACGAGTTATAAAAGTGAGAAAGGTTTGGGTCATTTTTAGCCTTTATTAGAGCGAGAAACACCGACTCGTCTGTGAATGTCTTGAATTCTTCTAAATTATCCGGAAATTTTAGGAGTGAGCTATCCAAGGCGAACGCGATAAAATAGGCCATTACTCTGTTGTAAATTTCAATTACTGGATGGTTATAAACGGAACTGTACATGTGAAATCTAGCAAGAAAGAAGTGTTCTAAGTCATCTATCGCCTTAGGTGGAAATATATACCCTTCTGGTGTTATGCTCATTGTAATGATTATTCTCTCTGGGTCTATGATGCCGAATTTAGCCCCAGAGTAATACGAGTCTCTCTGTAAGTAATCCAGTCTATCGGCGTCTAAGTCAGAGTTAATGATAAGTTTAATAATTCTTTTAAATTTGTCGTCGTCTTTTGGCTCACTTCTCTCATATACTTCACGCATCAGTTTTGAAAGTTCTTTATCTCCCATTTCTTCTAACAGCCTTATCCCTATCATCTCATGAAGTTTAAACAACTTAACCTGAAAACCCGTGAAATTTAGGATCTGATTATATATATTGGGGTTTATGTATTGGAGGACTTCAAAAGCGAACTCAAAAGTGTGTGAAAAAGGGAGGTGACCTAAATCGTGATACAAGGCTAATTTCTTTATCTTATCTTTCAAATCACTTTCTAATTTTATAGTTAAGTCCTCTGTCCGTATTCTGTCTATCATCTTAGAGGCTATGTGATAAACGCCTAGAGAGTGTTCGAACCTTGAGTGTCTCATTGATGGAAAAACCATATAAGCCATGCCGTTTTGCATTATGTGCCTAAGCCTCTGGAAATAAGGGATATCAATCAGATTAGGATCAATTCTTATATTACCGTATAAAGGATCTTTAATGAACTTCTCCACGATTTAAAAAATAAATTTTCCCTAATATAAAAATTACATATATATGTAGAATCTCTCAGTAGATCTAAATACACAGCCGATTTATTAATCCTATGAATGTCTAAAACTGAATTCTCCAAGCCCGGGAAGCAATGATTCCCTTCTAAGAGGATCATCATTCTCGCCATCGATTTGGATCTCATTTCAAAACGGGAATCTCTTTTTTAGCGTAAAAAGGAGATGAGTAAAATAAAGAAAAGTCGAAAGGATAATTTTTGTAAAAAAGTTTGCATAAGCGAGGGCGGACCTAAATATATTAGGACTAAAGGCACGGGACAGATGAAGCCTTTGGACTTCACCAAGTTTACCCTCAAATACATTCCTAGCTCAAATATTTTTTCCGTGATGAACTTGAACAACTGCTAGGGGCCTTATTAAGAGCCAATGGAAACTACTTGACTAGACTAGGAAACGAGGGAAAAAGCTCTTAGTTGTAGCATTATGAGATGTTTATTTCGAGACTTTTTAGTTTCTTCTTTTATTTCCCTTATACTCAACTTATCTTTATTTAACGAAGTTGATGAAATATCTACAATCTTTTGCGTAACTATTCTTCATTTTTAGCTTCTTTTAATCCCCATAATATAAGTTTAGGTTGTATATTATCAAAATTTAGGAACTTTTATGCTAACATTTTTTATTATTTATTAGAGGTACTACTATAAAGTCTAAGTAAAGTGAAAGAGGACATCAAGGAAATTCTTTGAAGGGAGTTTAGTACCGTAGACGACATGAAAAGAAGTAATGAGGCCTAGTGATTAATAGTCACGAAGAAGGTCGAACTCTACATCGTAGAGAGTACTAGAAAAAATTAAAAATTATTTTCTCTTACTAATTAGTAATGCAATAACTACAACTATTATTAAGATTATACCCACAATAATTCCTATGTTTACGTAATTATATCCAGAGTTAACTATTAACGTTTTCACAGCAGTCTTACCCCATAAATCTTTAGCTATTAGCGTAATATTATTTTCACCGTTTTGCAACTTAAACTGATTCTGGGTCGTTGATGAGTAGTTACCTATAAGTTTACCGTTTAAGAAGATAAGATAATACGGATCAGTTCCGCCATTAACTGAAGCCGATAATGTAATTGATGTATTATACTGAATGAAGTTTCCTTGAGTTTGCTCTTTAACACTTAACGAAGGAGGTGGGACTACTGACACTGGCTTACTCATATTCACTATGTAACCTGCAGAATCTCTCACCGTTACCGTTATTATATAAACTCCTATACTGCTTAAATCTAGTTCCTTAATTGATTCATTACCCACATAACTTCCGTTAATATACCAAGAAATATAGTAGGGTGGTGTTCCTAGAGATACTGTAACGTTGACTGGAAACTCAGCTCCAGAATCTATAGTAGTTTTAGGTACTGATAACTCAACTAGGGGATCAGGGTTAACCATTATAATAACGCTCTTCGCTGACGATACCCCTAGAACGTCTTTTACCATAACAGTAATGTTATATTCGCCAATATTAGAAGGTGTGAAATTATACAGTTCATCCCCAATTCCACTGCTTACTAAAGAGTTATTAACGTACCAGTAGTATATAAGGCTTCCAGATCCTCCTTTACCTATAGCCTTTATTACTTCCCTTAATCCCTTATCCGTCTCAGAGGTATAATTTAATGTAGAAATATAGGGATTGGGATTGATAGTGAAATTATATTTTGAAATATTTATACTACCTGCGTAATCCTCAACTTTTATTTGAATGGTGTATTTTCCCATACTATAGCCCTTCATGTTCACTGCGTAATGTGCAATTGAAGTGTAATTTATAATTTTATGTGTTTCTGATAATATTCCGCTATCATTAGATATTGTAATAGTGATGTTATATGGCTTAGTACCTCCGCTTATTATTGAGGTAAAGTTAAAGTATGGCAATGCAAGATCTGTATAATTGGTTACGTTGAGTATTTGTACTTTTAAGGGTGGGATTATTGTAAGTGAGAATTCGTAAGATTTTGAATTTCCATTAAAATCAGTAAGTTTTATTTTAACAGTATAATTACCTGGAGAAAGCGGATTTAAGAATAAATAATATGTCGATACAGAGGGAAATAGAACGTAAGTATATCCAGATAACTCGTTCCCACTGCTATTGCTAATTGTAACGTTTAACTTATACGGTAAAGCTCCACCAGAGACGTTTATAGTAAATATATATGGGAAGTTCTGGTCAGTAGCTTTAGTGTAATTAACAACATTAAATCTCAACTGCGATACATTTTCGTTTAAGTTATTTATAACTTGATAACCGCTACTCACTAAATAAACACCATTATATGAGACAGTATATAAGTTATCTGCGGATTCCTCAGTATCAAGACCAAAGGGAAAGAGGAATTTAGGGGGTGCTAAAGTTCCGTTTAAATATTGATAGATCATAGCTAATTCCACATTTGACTCATTAAAGAATGTAAACTCACCACTGCCTCCGCCACCCAATATTAGCTCTGAATCGTAAGCATATCCTCCTGCAGTGAAGTTATAACCATCTACTAGGATATATGCTGATAACGTATTAGGTATTAATATAGTGACATTATCGTACCATACTGGTAAACCACTCTGGTTCATATACCCAAAAGATATTATGGGACCTTGAGAAGTATATGATGTGTTTATGAGTAAGTATTTCAAAGAGGGTATTAATAGTGTGGAGAAATTGGTACCATATACGTAATAGTCCTCTCCGTCATTAGTAACGTAAACTAGTCCATTACCTTTTACACTACTATTAGATAAAATTGAGATTTTACCAGTGAAATTCCAAATATTATCTACAAATCTGTAGGAATCGTTATTGGTATAAATTTGTATAACATTCTGCAACCAAAGTTGTTGAGAACCACCTATAGTATTAACTTGAAGAACTACATTTAACTGAATAGATGCAGAGTATTGACTTATACCAGCTGGTGGTGTTGAATTATAAGCTAGTAATTTGTTAATTTCAACAGCACCTATTACACTTTTAATTTTCTCTACATAAGGACTAGTAACACCGTTGTTAACCTTAAGACCATAATCGGCTATACCAGTAGGCAAGGGTCTTGTTAGAATATAGTAATTTAACGTAACAGGATTATTACTTATGTCATTGTAGAAAACAATATAATATTGCCCACTCAGAGGAAAGAATTTACTAAGGGAATTAGTAGTTATTGAATATATTGACTGAGATGAACCCGTTTGATTAAATTGATAAAATTGTGAAGGAGTCATAATCATGAACGTTATTGGTGACGATGTGTAAAAAATCACGTCAATACCGCTTCCTTGTGTAACATTTTCACTAACATAGAGATAGTAGTGAGGAGGTAATAGTATTTGGCCATATAAAGTTAGGGATAAAGTAAAAAAGGAAAATAATGGAAGAATTAACATTGCCAAAAAAAGTATGTTAAGCAATCTCATAGATAAAAAGACAATACTATGTTATATTTAAACATTATTAGAGTAATTGCTTTGTGGACTACTTCAGAATTATACAAAAATTTATAAAAAATAATAACGAGTATTACTCATGGGAAAGAGTAAGTACAAGAGGGATTGGCACAAGTACGACGAGAACGTTATAATGAGATATACCCTAATGTTCCCCTTCTACGTCTTCGAACACTGGTGGGATTTACTAGCAGAGGAGAATAGACATGCAAAGAAAACCTACAAGGCACCAAAGGAGTTCAACGAATTCCTAGCATTCCTCCACTTGTTCTTACCTTATAGGGCTATAGAAGGAGTATTGAGAGCACTAGAGAGACTGAAAATCATCCCAACAAGCCTAGACTACTCAACAGTGAGGAAAGAGTAAGAAACATGAACATAAAATTCCCGGAAGCAAACGACGAGCTGGAAGTAATAGCAGACGCAACGGGAATAAGCACAAACAAGGGAGGACAATACATCATAGCAAAATGGGG
>QEFN01000052.1 GCA_003086555.1 Sulfolobus sp. SCGC AB-777_G06
GGACCGCCTGGGCTGATGAAAATCTTTAAGTTACGTTAAAGTCCCATAACTGCTGAGATAATTAACACGTTTCGGCTGGGCTTCACAATATTAAGTCCTTCGAAAGGGTTTAAATATTATGTGAGTGGTTCGTGCAACATAAGTCACTAAGGTTTTCTGAGCCGAAGTGCGTAGTGCTTTAATTTACACTTAATCTAGAATAGGAAAGAAATAAGATAACAAACCCTTTCTACGAAGTTACAAAAATTAGGATTCAAGGTGCGAGAAACTCACCTAAGGGATGGGTAGCTCTACATTTAAATACATCTTTTCGCAGACATCTATTGGTAACTTCTATCTCCTTCCTTTTACCATTTACACTCATATTAACCCCCATTTGTAATACGAACTAGTTAGATAGAAACTTTTATCAGCTGGGTAAAAACAGTTTAAAGTCTTAAAAGATTTAAAAAATAGAAAATTACTCCCTTATTACCTCTGTTTCCTTTGAAGATTCCTCTAATGGTTTCCCTTTAGTTTCTGGTATGAAGAACCAAGTGATTATTGCGGCTAATAAAGCTACGATGCTTAGAAAAGTTACGGCAAAGCCTTCACCATATGCGTTGAAGAAATAGGGGAATACGAAAGACGTTAATGCTGCACCAGTTCTCCCAGCAGCTACTGTCATTGCTTGTACAACTCCCCTAACTTTCGTAGGTGCTAATTCAACTCCTAACATTCCAGATGCGCTTATTGACCCTGGACCAGCTTGCGAAAAGAACTGGCTTAAGCCATAAAGTATTAGAGCACCTATAGCAGGTACATAAGCTTTTAATGCTGAGAATAACAATAGAGAGGCAAACATCCCTATGAATCCCATTGTTTGCATTGGTTTTCTACCGATTTTGTCTATTGTCATAATGGCTACTAACCCACCAGGTACTGTAAAGGCGAACTCAATTATGAACTGAAATATTGCTGAATTATTTATTCCAAGACTTTTAGCTATACTGCTAGGCCCGAAGAGTATGCCAGAATAAGCCACTATGTCAAATAGGAACCAAAGTATTGCTGCCGCTGCAAATATTTTCCCAAATCTAGCGAAATAATCTCCAAACGTGTTAATATCCTTATAGCTTGAATCTGTGTTGACGTCGCTTTTAGCTAGTGTTTTAACTACTTTTCTGAACTCTTGAGCATCATCCTTTATCCTCAACAAGTACCTCGGTGTCTCTGGTATCTTCCTTCTCAAATAGATAACTGAAGCAGCTGGTATAGCACCAGCAGCTAGAACTACCCTCCATATAATGTCCGGGCTAACGCCGATGGTCTCTAATGCTAAAGCTAATGCAGCTGCCGTAGTCGCTCCAAAGCCCCACATCATACCGAAACCAAAGGCTATCAATTTACCTCTGTCCTTTGCGTTTGAATGTTCACCCATTATCATTGGTGATAAAACGTAGTCCGCCCCTACTCCTAAACCCAGTAATCCTCTAACGAGTACTAGAGCTAATGCGTTAGGTACTACCAATTGTAGTAGTGCACCCACGGTCAATAATGCAACATCTACACCATAAAACGCCTTTCTTCCCTTGTTTGATAAAAAGCCAAAAAGGATCGCTCCTATTGCTGCACCTACCAATGCTGAACCGGAAATTAAAGATTCCCAAAGGGTGAAAGACGGGCTTTTACTAGTTATTCCGAATGAAGCTAACACTGTTGTTAGGACTATTCCTATGGAAGACAGATCGTAGCCGTCAGTGAATACCCCCATCCCCGTTGTAATCAAACTCTTTATATGCCACATGTCGAAGTTCCTTTCGTCTAAGGGCTTAAACACGTCCTTTAAATTCATATGAGAACGTATTCTCAATAACTTATAAAGATTACGTAAATAGAATAAAGAGAAGTAAATTAACTATATAACCATATATAGTATAAATCGATAACCTACTAATTCGTTTAGTGCTTTCCTTATCTTCTCATCACTTGCGAGGTTAGTTAGAACACTATGTATTTCCTTAATGTCCATTGGCCTCTCCTTAAGGAGGTCAATAATAACGTTCTTCAATTCGTCCTCCTCTGGCACTATCATCACTAATAACTCATCGTCGTCATAAACTACTTCTAGTTTTAACTCAATGCCCCTCTTACCCAGCTTAATGGAACTGAGGAAGGAGTAGCTTGTAAGTATACCTCCCTTCCCTTAAGGGACTAAAAAAAGGACTAAAAGCCCTTTCCTTACTTTCTCAGTTCCCTACTCACAATTCCTTCAAATGAGGTAAACTCTTAGCTACTTGATTGACTACCAGATGAGATCCGAATCGGTGGTGGGAGCTATGAGGAGGAGGCTCTAGCTGGCGAGGAGGAAGTCAGTTTTCATACCCGTTATTAACAGATGGTAAATATCGTAAAGTGGATAAGTAGAGTAATGAGTTATCGCGTAACAGCGTCTTTCCATATTCTCTAGATGGATCGTGCATAATATCAGGGTGAATTTTTTTATATTAGTCAGACTTATTTAATAATATGAAGACCAAAGTACGTGTAGGTAAAAAATTGACTATTCATATTCCAAAAGCGATAGCAGAGGAGCTAAACATAAAAGATGGTGATATACTGTCTTTGAGGGTGAAGGATAATAAGATAATTTTAGAGCAAGATAACGCAATATTACTTTCATTAAAAGGTAAGAAATTAGTTAAAATGTCAGTAGAAGAAATAGAAAAAATTAATGAAGAGGAGCAAAATAAGCATGAAAATTCTAATTGACACTAGCTTCATATTACCGCCTTTAGGTATAGATGTGGGGGAAAGTGTATTAAATACAATAAAGGAATTCGATAAGCACGAAATATACTTTATAAAGAAAGGGGTTAAGGGAGCGGAAAGCCTCGCCAGATGGATAGCCCCTTATATTTAAATACTTCTCTTTGCCAAAATTTCCTTAATGACTAAGAGGGTTAAGGCGATTAGAGCAACTGTTTCGATGAAGATCGCCCTCTCTGATTCCCTCCTAGCACTCGTTAATAACTACGTAAAAGCACTTCGTTTCACCCTATTTTGGTTAAATTTTTCCTCATTAAAAGTTCTGAAGGGCAATAATGTCATCGTTCTAAACAATCCACGAGAATTCCGGTAAATGCTGTAAATAATTGTAAACTAGCGAGTGTTACCAGTTTTCCGGTTACAATTTTCAGTTTTTAAGATTTATTCGAAAAAATTATCAAAAAACTAAGTAACTACGTTTCAATTTTACCTTCAATATACTCGAACTCATCGAGACTTTTATGCTTAGGTTCTTTTAAGAACATGGTTACTAATGCACCCATTAATGAAATCACGCCCAATAATATCATTGTAAACTGCAAACCTTGGGATTGAAGTATAATAGGTACTAATAGTGTCGTAGTTATAACACCGGTCCTACCAGCCATTACCGTAATAGCTGAGGTCACTCCCCTTATCAAAGTAGGGAATAATTCTATCCCCCAAAACCCTACCACTGAACCTGGACCTATTTGAGACATAATGTTGCTTAGCCCAAGTAAAGACAGAGCTACTAAGGCTGTGGATTTCAATCCGTATAGGGCAAACAATATTGTTGCTATACCCATTCCCGTAAATCCTACGGCTTGCACAAACTTCCTACCAAGCTTGTCGTTTGTGAAGCTTGATATAACATTACCCGGAATAGCGAATGCTAGTAGAACTATCAGCTCGAAAATTATCCCGTTAACTCCTATACTTTGAGCTATCACGTTAGGCCCGAAGAATACTCCGGCGTAAGCTGCAATATCAAAAATGTACCATGTCAATGCAGCTAATAGTAAAGTAAGCCAAATCTTACTCCATTCCACTTTTACGTTAGGAGTCTTATCTACTTTTATTCCATATTTTTCTTGGAGTTCCTTAGGATCTTTCTGTATATATAACATATATCGAGGAGTCTCAGGGAATTTTCTCCTAGCGTAAATAACGATTAATGCCGGTATAGCACCAGACGCTAAAACTATTCTCCATGCCAGATCTGGAGGTAGAGAGTTAGCTACAGCTAAAGTCATGAGTGTTGAGCCCAGAGCACCCACGTTCCACATTAGACCTCCAGAGATTGCCATTAGTTTTCCTCTGTCCTTTCTATTAGCATATTCTGCGTTCACTAAAGGAGATAATACGTAATCGGCACCGATACCCAGACCCAGTAAAAATCTAACCACAGCTAGCTGAAGGGGAGTTGAAATGAAAGCTTGAGCAAATGCACCTAGTGACATTAGCATAGCGTCTATTCCGTAGAATTTTTTCCTTCCGTGTCTGGCTAAATAACCGAATATTATTGCCCCCAAGAAATTGCCTAGTATTATACTTACAAATAGTATTTCAGAGGATCCTACAAGTCCTTGACCTAAACTCTTCTCGATTAGCGGAAAGACCAGCGACCCAGCAGTTAGATCATAACCGTCTACAAAAGTCCCCGCACTTGCCACGAGGGTAGTCTTTATGTGAAATGCAGAGAGTCCTTGTTCGTCCCATTCCTTTAGAGGATTTTTCATGTGAAAAATAATAATAAACATATTTATAAATTTTAGGTATAAAATATATATACAAATAAATTTACTATATAGCTATTCATAAACGTACAGAGGGAATTCCATCTCGTCTTTCGTTAGGCCACCATGGCTTCCCTTATATGTGTGTTCCGTATCGTCCTCCCAGTAGACCACGTTAATACCTTCATCTGGTATTAGTAAGAAGTCTGGAACATTTGTGGTTCCTCCTATAAGTCTTTCTTTTCCTCCCTCTCGTATAACGTACCGTATTTTTTGAGGACTGATAATGGCCTTTTTCCCCTAAACATTAGACTTCTTGCGTCTCCATATGGAGGGAACTCCATTTCCTTCATGAACTCTATATCTTCCCTTAAGTTAACGCTCTTGTTTATAGTTGTGTGCCCATGATCAGATGTAATCAACAAAGTATATTTATCCTTGAACCTCGTGGCCAACAAGTCTAATGACTTCATCACATCTTTTGCAGTAGCA
Source organism: Sulfolobus sp. SCGC AB-777_G06 (assembly GCA_003086555.1). The sequence goes on from QEFN01000052.1 coordinate 5,019, forward strand.
GTTGTAGCTTCATGATATGGACCGTATTGATGAGATACTGCATCTACGTAAGGTATGTAAAAGAAGATAAACTTTGACGGTTTGTTCTCAAGTAATTCCTTGAATTTATACAATCCGTCCCAGTAAGTATAGTATGGAACTACTTGGAGTTTATTCATCAGACTCTTGGTAGCTACTTCAGGCATAAGGAAGACAGAATCCGTATTTGTAAAGAATGTGTCCAATTCAATACTTTGCTCTCTGAGGGTTTTCATAAGGTTAACAATCCTCCCTTCTTCTCTATTATATATTCTCCAGCCTAAAATACCATGTTCTCCAGGCCTCTTAGCTGTTAGTAAAGTGGCAAATACAGTTACAGTTATAGAAGGGAATATAGACTGTATTTTTATGGGCTCAACGCTAGCTTCTATTCCTCGGGATATATTCCACCCTAAGCCGTCTACTAGAACAAAAGCTAATTTATCCTTGTGTATTATCCCACCTATATCTCTTTTATCTTCTTTTAGTACAGATCTTACTTCTCTCGATAGATCATACAAGTTCATGGTTTATTTTATTAAACTAGGGTTTTAAGTGTGTAATTAAATCGCATAAATATACCCATATAAACTACATAGTATAAAGGAGTGGTATTAATCCTTGTGCTTTTAGGGAGCTTATCATTAAGTTTTAATTAGTAAGTGTAGGAATTATTTCTTAATATCTACCCTGAAGTATTCTGATTATGCATTATGTTGATATCAGTAAAGTTTCCTCTTGTCAAGTTAATTTTTCTTCTACAATCTTTTTATCGTAACTCTGAGAGTGTGGAGATAGTGTCGTCGTTAAGAGTTATTTATATTTGTATAACGAGTATCACTTATGGGTAGGAAGCCTGTATTTAGGCAAGACGTTTCTTGTCCCTCTTGTGGTAGTCATCATGTTGTTAAGTGTGGTAGGCCTTTGGGTAGGCAGAAGTATTTGTGTAGGGATTGTGGTAAGTACTTCTTGGGTGAT
>QEFN01000053.1 GCA_003086555.1 Sulfolobus sp. SCGC AB-777_G06
GTTAAACGTAGAACACGAGAAGTTCAACGAGAGGGATTACGCAGAACAAGGGTTCAGAAGCTTAAAACATAGGCTCGCATCAACGGACTTCCACTTCCCTTGGAATACTAACAAGTTCACAATAACTAGGTGGTTATCAACATTCTTCCTAATATACAACATCCTTTACACCCCAACGTACTTGTTAGATAAGGGGGTGATAATAAATGTAAATATTTCAAATGAATGAAATTGTTGTCCACACTCCTCTTTCACAGCATTAACTATAACTTACGTTGCACTCTTCTTCCCTCTCATATTTAGGTTGAAGTACGGAAGACCTAAAACTGAGACTAAGAAAAAATTGAATCTAGGTATACCAGTAAAAGAGGTAGTAGAAGAAAAAGTGTTTGTAACATGTGATGATAATTTGAGACAAGTAGTAAACTTAATGAACGATAAGAGAGTTAGAGCATTAGTAGTAGTTAATGAGGGAATGAGACCTATATCAGTAATCACTACGGCTACTTTATTAGAAATTGACCCAGCTTACTACGAGAGTTTAAACGTTTGTGATGTAGGATTAGAAGATGTGGAAATTGTAAGCGAGCAAACTAAGGTGATAGATGTGCTTCGAAGGTTCAGAGAAACGGAGACATCAGTAATAGCCGTAGTAGATAGAGAGGGTAAACTATTAGGTGTAATATATGAAAGAGAACTACTAAGAAAAGTAATCCAATAAAACTTTTTGGTATAAAATCAAGACGTTTTACTTAAAAAAACTTAAATGATGAAAACTACTCTGGAGGTATTTCTTTGAACAATATACTTAGATCTATTCCTTTTCTCTTATTATAAATGTAGGCTATCGTGTAAATTGCAATACCAGAAGCATAAATTACCGCTAACGAAACCAGAGTAGGTAAGTTTATCGGCAATAGAACTGGATTACCCCATGTAATAGCAAGAATATATATTAGGAAGGCAAACACACTGAACCCTATTATGCTGACTATCGGCACTTTACCTATGGTCTTTCTATAAACTACTGTATTCCTGAACAAATTAGCCCTTAAGAAGGGCATAAGAGCTATTGAGAGTGCGAAAACAGCATATCCTATCTCGAACACGACGGTTGTATCTACAATCGCTATTGGAGTATTAAATGCATATAGTAAAACCCCTATTTCACCTAGTATTCCCACTAGTATTGTAGCCTTGACTGGAGCCTTTAGATTTTCGTTGACGTCTGCTAGCCATGCAGGCATTATGCGGTCAAAAGACCACGCAAACAAATACCTGACTAACGCTACAACTAGTGGTGGGTTGCTGTAGAAGTTAGGTAACCATAGGGCTATGAACATAATAATGAAGAGGGGTAAACTATGTGTCGTTATGAACGCGAAATAAGGAGTGAAGTTACCTATACCCTGTAAGGTGTTATATACTGTATCATTTACCCCGTTATTACTTATATAGCTCCATGCGGTTAGAAACTTGTAACCGAAAGCATTTAAGTTAAGATAAGTAAAGACAATATAGTAAATTGCTATAATCAAGATCGAAACTATAGTCGCATACAACACGTTTTGTTTAGGCTTTTTCATTTCACCACTCCACGACGCAGGTAAGTTATACCATGTATAATAGTACCACACCACGGGTCCTGCCAGCACAGTAGCATAAAGTGTAGGATAAAATGATAAACCGTTAGAAATAGCGTCATTTATCACTTCATTATATGCGTCGGCTATTCCAGTATTCTGTGCTAGTGCATTAGCAAAGTCCGAAGGGCGAATAGTAACTAAAGCACTAAACATGATGACCGACGTTATTAGCGTTATTATTCCACCATAAAGTACGAACTTCCACTGATAGCGCGTAAATGCCCCCAATAAGGAGGACATAATTACTACTGCAGTTCCCAGCGCGATCTCAGCTTGAGTAGTGCCTAAGAAATTTCCTATTGATAAAAAATAAGAATTGTTATAAGCCAAACCTATCCCAGAGAACAAGTAGGAAAACCACTGGGCTGCCAAATAGCTATAGTAGCCTAAAGATAGTGCGAACCCTATGAAAAGACCCCAATAATTGACAAAGCCTACAGCAGGATGAACAGCCCTACTGTTAAACACGTAATCTCCTCCGGCTCTAGGCATGGAAACCCCAGCTATATAGAATAGGAAAGCTGTACCCAGAGTCGCGGGTAACATGAATAAAAAAGAAAGTATCCAGTTAGCCCCGGGGGCTGTGAAGAGCCACGACAGTATAAGGATTGGAACTCCACCGGTTACGAGACCGAATGTCGCTGACATTGATGCCCACGGGCTTACTTCCCTAACTAACCCGGAGCTTTCCCTGAGAAATAAGGACTTATTCTCTTGAGTCATTTCTCCATTTTTCACGCGTTACAACAGCTCTATTAAACTTAACTATATGGAGAGCCTTCAAAAAAGCCTTAATTAAATTCTGTAAAGATAAACTCTTCAAAAGCTAATCGAAATTAATTTCTAAAAAAATACATTATATAAAACTCAAAAGTGATCAGTTATACTATCTACCTACTCAATATTTTTACAATGTTTAAAGATAATTAGAATATAATTCTAGACTTATCTTTTTATACCTGAGGAAAAAGAGATTATAAAATACAACATAAGACTTTACATCTGAAAGTAATAAACAATATCTTAATGCCGCGAATTGAAATTTACACTAACTTACTTGAATTTCGTAACTCCATCTCAAATTACATAATGGGGGATGTTAATGAAGAGGGATGGTATTACGTCATTGGCATAGAAGGGAAATATATTTACAAACAAGTAGGAAACTACGTGATACTTGTGAGTAATGACTTTCCTAAAGAGAAACTAAAAGATCTAGAAAATGTAAAACTCGAAAGGTTAACTGAAATTCTAGAAAAACCCGGAAATGTTAAGTACGTGCTACCGCTAGAACTAAAAAACTCCACCGTATCTACCACGAGTGAATTATGTCTAACACCATTCCCAGGTGTTGATCTGGTGAACGATCTCACTAAAGACTTTCAATACAAGGAGAATGAAAATGGATGTTTGACAGTCGAGAGCGAAACTCATGACCTCAAAAGGGGTATTGAAAACGTAATAAAAGGGCTGTCTCTTTACTACAAAATAATAAGTGAGCAAGAAGACATTGCGGTAAAGACAGCACTTTCATTTCTTAGCTGACAACCTTAGAAGAACTACCCTTTGTTACTAAGAAAACGAGTAAGAAACCGATTACGGCGTTAATAAGGACAAAAAGTCTGGCGTAAAAAGGATCATAAAGTAATAACAAACTGAAAACAGTACTACCTAATACACCAGCTACAGCCTTTCCAGTGTAGAGAATAGCATTATTAGAAGTAGAATATTTTTCCCCGAATATATCACCAGATAAAGCAAAGAAGAGAGTTATCATAGACCCTCCAAAAAAACCTATTAATAATACAGAAGGAACTACGAGATTAAACAAGAAAAAAACACTACCTAGAATCATTACAAAAAGTACCGCAGAAGTAATCCTCTCCCTGCCCAGTTTGTCCGAAATATAACCGATAATAGGTCTACTAATACCGCTGAGCAAGGGAAAGATTGTAACTAATAAAACGAGGAGATCTTTGGGAGAAAGTGCGGAAAGAGAGGAAGAGAGAACAGTTAGGGGCACGGCTGACGTTGCAAAGGAGACGTATATTAACCACCATGTGAGTGTTCTGACCACTTTAGTTGGCTTTTCACCCTTCACTTTCTTGGGATAATCTACTATAAATAATAAAACGGGCAGTATCATTAACTCTACGAGTCCAATCACAAGGGTCGGTAACCTGAAGTTTGTAGCTGAAGTAATAAAGGGATTTGCTATAGCTGAACCTAAGCCGAAACCTAAGGATACAAAGCCCGTTGCAAATCCTCTCCTCGTAGGAAACCACTTAACAGCTAGGTTAGCTGCTATCCCGTAAAGGATCCCTTCGCCGATACTCCCGAGAGACCAGAACACGTAAAATTCGTAAATGGAAGAGCTAAAAGATGTCCCCAAAAAACCAAATGCCGAAAGTAAAGCCGAGATAATACCTATTCCTTTAGGTCCCCTATAATCAGCAATACCTCCCCCTATAATCTGGAAGGTCGTAGAAAATACTGTAAATAGAGTGAAAGCTACCTCGATCTCTACCAAGGAAGCATTAAACCCAGACTTAAATAACGGTAGGAGTGCATTCCAGGCATACTGATAAAGAGAGTTAAATGACATTACCACAAACCCTATTACTATTATAAATGTTCTACTCCTAACCATTTACTTCCTTACTTCTATTTTGCGACAAAGTTTTATATACGGTTGTTGATAGGTTTTCAAAGTGGGTTATAAATCAAGACTCTATCATATAGGTAGGTGGAGATACTATTTAAGGGCAAGGTACCACCTGATGATGAGTAGGAAAATGGCAATAAAAGTGGCTAAGAGGAGATGGTTAGATAAGTTCTAGCGAGCAATTACACCGGTGTGTGGTCTATACAATTTTACAATTTTATTGCTTAACACATTTTAATGACGAATTATAAAGATTCCATATGGCAAAAGTACTCTTCCTAATAATGTCAGATGATCAAAAGTTCGATATGGGAATGAGAATGGCATATAACAGTCACTTTAAAAAGAGATATGAAGATGTGAAAGTAGCCTTCTTCGGGCCTAGCCAAAAGAGATTGACGAAACTCGAAGGAGAAACTAAGGAAATGTTTCAGAAAATGCTCGAGGAAAAAGTGATAGATTCCGCTTGTATTGGTGTTGCAAAGAATGAGGGGTTAGTAGAGAAACTAACCGAAATAGGAATAAGGCTCGAGCCAATGGGAGACAGAGTAGCATATTATGTTAACAACGGATATGAGGTAATAACATTCTGACTGGGAAACCACAAGTGATTTTTCTATAGACCATATATTAAGATTATTGTGAATTTTTTGTAAAAATCTATTTAGCAAGAGGACATAAACCAGTCCTAATTTATGATTAATACTTAGTAAAAAACCTTATACCCTAATTTTTAAGATTAATTCTAGGATTAATAAAGATTATATACAGATAGAGATTATATAGATAAATTTAATCCGTAGAAAAATGGTACTTGTTATACTTTATAAATATCACAAAAAGTTCACAAGAATCTTCAAATTTTGAAAGAAGGAAAACACTAACTTTTTAAAAAAGATAGAAACAACATGAAAATTTTCTACAAGGCGCCGCGGGGTGGACTCGAACCACCGACCACCGGGTTTCTATGCAAAACCCGGCTAACAGCCCGGCGCTCTGCCAACTGAGCTACCGCGGCACCGCGTTATTTAATACATCAATTTAAACTTTAATGTTTTTCGATAAGTTTTCCAGCTACGAAACCGTTATGAAGTCTAAGGAGGGAATAATAATACTGATTAACATTTTGAAATCTTTGGAATTACATATACGTGGTACAAAATAAGTGACGAGTGAGTCATAAAGATATAATGAAGAGAAAGACTATTTAGAATTAATAGAGTAATTACTGTTCTATATATCATTTCTTTATCCAGCAGGCTACTCCTTATCTGTTTTCCTTAGTAAGATTAAACTCATAAAATTCTAGATAAAAATACTATAGTGTTAGTGTAGAATATTATACAATATCTGAACAAGTGTTTTCCTTATCTAAGCTATCCTCATTCTTTTCTCGTACTTTCTCAGCTATTGAAGCCCAGTCTAAGGAGTACGGAATAAATGTTCCTATAAGCGTTCTAAGAGAGGAGCAAATAGAATTTAAAGGACCTTATCCTCTCCTATTCTCATTTCCAGATTTTATAGCTATAAAATCTAACCCTTAATATCAATTGAATGAGTGTGGACAACAATTTCATTCATTTGAAATATTTACATTTATTATCACCCCC
>QEFN01000054.1 GCA_003086555.1 Sulfolobus sp. SCGC AB-777_G06
GTTGAAAGACCACACGGTTGTCTCGCCAGTTAACCCTAACGAGTCCTTTCATTCCTCATTAAGGGATAGGCTAATTAGATTCAAGAGGGCAACGAAGGCAGTAAATAGGAGCATTCGTAGCATGATGTACTCCATAGCATTAGTCTTATGGGAGAGAAGGTTAATCCCAGAATTTGTAACTTAATGACGACACTATCTCCACACTGGTATCTGCTTAAGTAAAGTATTTATATTGACGATAAAATCTGTATCTAAAGAGCGTGAACTCGACTATGCATGAGAGATTATTATCTTCATTATTACTAATATTTTTATTAACACCTATGTTATTAACTCATTATTTTTTGATCGCTCTTTCAATGTCTAAACCCGTAGGAAACATAGTCAATGAGATAAATTTGGGAAAAGGAGTACCGACTTCTATACTCTATGACCCGAAAAATGGCTATACCTACGTTGGTTTTGCTTCATGGAACTATTCAGGGATATACGTTATCGCTAACTACACAGAAGTTTCGGTAATTCCAACTGCGCTTCCACCTAAAATCATGTGCTATAATCCGCAGAATGGAGATGTTTATGTAGATCTTGGTTCGTTAATAAGTGGTTCGTTAATAAGTGTTATAAAAGGGACTACCATAGTTAGTAACATATCTTTAAACGGTTATATTTCTACCATGCTATATGATCGGCTAAACGGAATTCTTTATGCATACGTTAATTCGTATACAAATAATTATACTATTGGTGAAATATATGCTATCAATGTAAGTAATAACACGATTATAGGTCACGTGAGTATAGGGAATTGGAGTAGTCAGCACATGTTACTTAATCCATCGAATGGTTACATCTACTTGTCGCTCAGGAATGGTTCTATAATAGTTCTTACTCCTAATTTAGAGATTATAGGAGCTATAAATGTTAATGCTTCTGTCTATTCCATGTTGTATGACCCCGTTAACGGTTATATATACGTAGATGGCGTAGGATCTAATGGCGTAGGAGAATTAGTTGTTATCAATCCCTCAGATAACTCTGTAATAGGATTCATACGAGTATTTGGTTATGATAACTATTTATTATCAAAGCCCGTGTTGACGTATAACCCGAGTAACGGTTACGTGTATGTGATAGATGGAAATTACATAGGTGTAGTTTCTTCTAATAATTTAGTGGCTGAGATTCCAATAGGATCGCTAACTTTTGCTGTTACTTACTCCCCCGAAAATAACTACGTTTACGTAAGTGCTAATGGGATGATCTCTGTTATAGACCCCGAATATGATTTCGTGATCAGTAATCTCACCGCACCTAATGACTTAATGTACTCTCTCATGACTTATGGTAACGGTTACACATACGATGCAGATTATTCAACAAACGGCACTACACAAGTTATAATAATAGGACTTCAGAGTGCGCAAAAAGAGGAAGGATCACTTATAGTAAACGTTTATAATTATACTCTCGGTTCTCCAGTAGTAGGAGGGATAACGTACGGACTTCTAATTAACTCTGAAAATCAAGTAGTTGAGAAGGCTTATATTAACAGTTACTCACAACTTGTGTTCACTAACGTGATTCCCGGGCAGTACGTTGTAGATGTATACCATATTCCTAGTTCTGGGATGAACATCACCGAATATTGGGGCAACATTACGGTGAATGTAACCTCATTACCCTATACGGTAAACTTTATCACGAATGCCCCCGTAGTATATAGTTTAAACTATACTTTAGCTAACGGAAGGTACAATATAAATGCAGTAATTTATAATCCTAGAAACTACTCTAATGGGGCTTCTTCTTTGACTGTCCTAGTTTACAATGTTCTTGGTAGGCTTGCCACCACAGTGCCTGGTGTTGTCCTTGGGGTCCTCTACAATTCCTCTGGTTTTAAGGAGGTTGTGTACATGAATTCAAGCGGTTACTTGAACTTTTACAATGTGCCTCCGGGAACCTACACTCTTGAGGTTTACCACTACCCGAACATTGGGCTTAACCTCACGGAGTATTGGGGAGGCATGACGGTGAATCTCCAGCCTGGTAGTAATTTCGTCACCTTCTATAGGCATGAGCCTTGGATCTATAATCTACAAGTCTCGTCTAGCAATCGGGAGATTGTGGTCACGGTCACTGTCAACGGTACAGTGACTAGCCCGACTCAGGGTGAAATAGAGCTCTGGGTCACCAATAACCCCTCCCTCGCTAGTCCCTACAGCCCATCCAAGGTGTTCTACGTCACCATAAACCCGGGACTCAACACGTTCAACTTCACCTACCCAGTCAGCCAAGCAGGCACCTACTACGTCTACGCCGCAGTGCTCACCTACATCAGCACCTACACTGTGACTGACCAGTGGAACTGGACAGCAACCACAATCTATTCCGTACCACATAATACCTCATCAATTTTAATAGTAACTGTCTATAATGAAAATGGCACATTAGCAAGTAGTTTACCCGGAGTTGTTTACGGAATACTTGTTAATGACCAGACCGGCCAGCAAGTAGCTAAGGCTTTTATGAACAGCGAGTCCTTACTAGTATTTAATGGTATTCCTCAAGGTAATTATACCCTTTTCGTCTACCACTACCCGAACATTGGCTTGAACTTCACAGAATTCTGGGGAATCGAAAATGTATCCATACTTCCAGCAAAAACGGTCTACTTAAATTTCACGAGGTATGAGCCTTGGATATATAACATACAGTCCATTGGAAACGGTTTCAGTATAACTATTAATGTTACAGTTGACGATCCGCTCAAAGCAATTCTGCATGGGGAGTTGTACATCTGGGTTACCACCAGTCCTCAGACGGCGAACCCAAGCGAGCCCACTATAGACACCTCATCCACCTCAATAACCATGAGGCCAGGGCTCAACAAATTCACCTACTACTACGCGACCACACAGAAAGGAACTTATTACATCTACGCAGCGTTACTGATCTACAACGGGACTCAGCTAATTACAACAGACCAGTGGAATTGGACTGCGATGTATGAGCTGACGTTTGTTATATATTCGTATGCTCCTAGTGTCTCGTTTGAATTATACGAGTCAAACAATTACTTCCGCCAGGGACAAATAATTGCCAGCAACAAGATAAGCGGTGAGGGGCAAACTATCACATTTAACCTTCCACAAGGTATATACGAATATAATCTAAGTTTGAACAGCCAAGGTTATACGATAGCACCGAGCCCTACAGGATTCATTAATTTAACCAAAAATGAAAGAATTTATCTTTGGGTAATTCCAACCAGCAATTCTTATACTGTATATATGATTCCTGTCGGTCTTCCAAATCCTTCGCAGTGGTACGTGACTTACCAGGGTTCGTATGAATCCTTGATATTTCTTCCAGATAAGGGTGGCACAATACGGCTAAGCATGAATAGCTTTTATTACACCGGTGTCAATCTAGTCAATCTAAATGTCTACTCAACGAACCCACAATATTATCCGCTACTGCCCATAGTACAGATAAACGCAACGTTCTTATTTCACAATGAATTTTATAATAATGAAAGTTATGCCGTTCCGTTTGCTACCGCAGGCTATGCCCACATAGTAGACTGGAACGGTGTCCAGTGGAATCCTCTCCTCAATGAGTACTCTCAGCATAATTTCGACTATGTCTACAATAAACAGATCCTGGATGGATTCTGCTGGGGAATGTCGTCAACGGCAATCCTCTACTACTTGGGTATTTTGCCACTCCCAAGTCAAGGCGCAAGCTACACCAGCCAATTATATTTAGGCCCGATCAATGCCAGTGAGTACCTAGAGTATCTCACAGACGCATCTCTAGCTGTGGCAGTTCATGAAATACTTGATCCACTCAACAATAAAATTATTGGCGGGTTTATTTTGTATCCAACAAGCGTGATCGTGTCAAAAACCATCAATTCTATAGACTACAATAAACCAGTTATACTCATAATTAACTTTACCAATCAGAGCGGTAACAGCCTATACGTTGATTCTGGCTATCACGCGGTAGTGGCGTGGGGGTACGTCAATGAGACGAACGGAGATGTTGTTTTCCTAGTCTACGATCCTAACTACCCGCAGATCGTTACTAGGGCAATATACAACCCCGCAAACGGTTCATTCATCTACATAGACGGACATCCTCCGTATTCAGTATTTATGAATGGTCAGAATTTCTCGTACCCTGGGGACGTTGGGGAGGTCGTTGGAGTAGCCTCGCCCAAACCTGCTAACTTGTTATGGTTCGATCCTCTGCTTAATGGTCTGCATTGGTTTGTGCCATTGTCTTTGAACCTAGCAATAGGCCCGTTGCTGGATTACACTCTAATCGTCAGCACGAGTCCGCTTAACGTCTACACGGGCGGTGAGCTAGTGGGCTACTTCGTAGATAATAAGTATTTCGTCACCGCATCTACAGTCCAGCCCGGCGAGCTCGCGGGCTACGTCGACGGCGCTCCATGGCCACCCCTGTACATACCCTTGTACATAGTGGCAATTCGCAATGGCTTTAGCGCATCGGTTGACCCTAATTCCACTCTCGTGGCACTCAGGTTCGCAAACGCCTCAGGCACCATAATGGTTTACGGCTTTGAAGTTAACACGACGGAGCATGTGGCGGTTCGATTCGTAAACCAGTCCTCGTTTATAGTAGCCTCGCAGAACAACACGGCGGTGAAACTCGAGCTGTTCTCTGTAACCAATAGTTCAGTGAAGACCTACAACACAACGCTCTCGCTCAGCAATAGGACGGGCTATGTGGTGAGTGCAAACTACACGAACTTAACGAATACCACCATTAAGACTGTGACTGTGAGCTGGGTGAACATCACCCAGACCCAGACGGCTGCTGCAACAACCACAACGACTAATTCAGCGAGTACCTCAACCAGCATCTCAACTGGTACTATAACCACCGCCACCACAACAACCAGTTCCTCAACCAGTTCGGTTACTGTATCTACTACATCTAGCATGACGAATAATGTAAAGCCATCACACAGTGCATTACCCATCTGGGTTACGGTTGCGGTGATAGTGGTTATAGCGTTGATTATTGCGTTACTAATGGCTAGGCGTAGCTAGCAGTAGTTCTAAACAGAGGTTACCACTTTTACCCAAAATTGAACCCAACCAAGTCTTATTCAGTGCCTGCCCTAACACCGTGCCAGTTCTCCGCAACCCCCTCCACGTGGGATTTTTTCAAACGTCTTGAATTTCTGGGTTAGAAAACCAATAAATAGGCTATATGTGCTTATCAAGAGCCTGAAGTCTACGTAAAGCGGTTTCTTGGGTGTGCTTTATCTGGTATTGAGAGTGTTCAGTTCTTTTTTGAGGAGGTGAGGGTTCCTCACATACGCCTTAAGGCTGATTATGGTGTTGAGAACATCGTTATCGAGGCCTACACTCGATCATGATTGAATATAAAAAGATTAAAATGAGAGTGTAGGGACAAACGGCTTTCCTGGCCAACTCCTCAATAGCCAGAAGGGTCGACTCCGTAAAGGCTGACGAGTCGATTCCCCGGGGGTCCATTAAAGCCCGACGGCTGAGGACCTGATACATACTCGTGAAAAGGCCCGAAACCTCCTTCCGAATCGACTCACCCGTGTCACAGTACGGATAGGAATGCCCTAAGGTGAAGGAGATAATCTTTGACCCGTTGGATGAAAGAAGAGTGGGGGAGTTTTTCGGAGGAAAAGTAGTAAAGCAAGACGGAGAGATAAAAGTGGTTAGGGAATTTGACGATAAGTTCTTGGAGGAACTTACGATTAATGAAGTACAGCAGTTATGGGACTTTAACGTAACTTAAAGATTTTCATCAGCCCAGGCGGT
>QEFN01000055.1 GCA_003086555.1 Sulfolobus sp. SCGC AB-777_G06
CCTGAGGAGCGTGGAGGCGTTCCTCAGGTTCGTTGAACGTTATTTAGGTGGACCGTCGGGGCTGATGAAAATCTTTAAGTTACGTTAAAGTCCCATAACTGCTGTAAATATTTCAAATGAGTGAAAATGATGTCCACACTCACAGCTGCTTAGACAAAATTCAATTTTTCGCACAAATGAGGGATCTTTGCCGTCTTCTTTCAACTCTACACAAATCACGGCAAAAATTGATGGGTTGCCAATGCTTATAAACGCGAATTGGCAACCATAATACGGTTGGCGTTCTTGGGCGAAAAAACAACGTCGTTATAAATTCGGCGACTATATTTTACGCGAAAGAAAAGGTCGGTATTACGTTTACAAGATAGAGTATGAGGACGGTAACCCAAGGGAACGTTACGTAGGTCCTTTAGCTGACGTAGTTGAATCGTATCTAAAAATGAAAGAAAATAGCATTGGGGGTATTAGGGGGTATTCCCCTAATGAGGGCTCGGGCCGGGACTTGAACCCGGGACCTACGGGTCCACAGCCCGTCGCTCTAACCAGGCTGAGCTACCCGAGCCACTTTGTGTCCCAGCCAATTAGAGTTTAACGAGTTGTAGAATTTAAACTTAAAGCTGAATAACATTCAACAAACTACGCTACAATAAGGAGAACCAATTTTCCAACGGTATGCAGAAAGACGCTTAAAGGCTCAATTACTTCTCCCCTTTCTTTTCATGTATTCCTCTTTTATCTTGTCTAACAAAATTCTTGCTATTACGCTCTTGTAATCCTTACCTAGCTTCTCGATCTTGTCGTCACTTATAACGATGACTTCATTGAACTCCGACGAGAAAGCTATATCTTTTCTCCTAGCATTATTCGCGACGATCATATCAAATTTATGTCTTTCTTTCTTTAACTTAGCTTTCTCTATTAATTCTTCATCATCCTTAGCAGTTTCGGCAGCAAAACCCACTAAGAACACCTCGTATTTCCTAATCGTTGAAGAGATCTTAGGAGTTTTTTCCAATTTGACTTCTGGAACCGCAGTATGGCTATCGATTTTGCTTTCTGCAGTGCTCACTGGTCTGAAGTCCGCAGGGGCACCTGCAAGGATTACTATATCGTAACCCTCCTTGACTAATTTTTCCACCTCGTCCGCCATCTCCGCGGTTGTAGTTACTGGTACAGTCCTAATATATGGTTTATGATGTGTAGATAAGGGTCCATGAACCAGCACTACGTCAGCTCCCCTGAAGTAAGCCTCATTAGCTATATCAACTCCCATAGTCCCGCTACTGGGGTTTGAGATAAACCTCACCGGGTCTATGAACTCTCTAGTCGGTCCAGCGGTAACTACAATTCTGAAACCAGTCAAGTCTTTACCCCTAAGCATATAAGTGACTATATACTGGGTTAGGTAATCCACTTCCGGATAGTGTGCTAAGTCCTTAATTATCATGGGTTCTATTATCTCTACACCGAATGATCTTAACTTTTGCAAATTGTCCCTTAACTGAGGGGAATGATACATTGGTAAGTGCATTGCTGGGACTATTACTACCTTCTTCTTCATTCCTATGAAGTTCAGGGCTGTAAGTGTTACCGGAGTGTCCCCTATCCCGTTGGCAATTTTTGAGATTGTGTTAGCAGTTGCAGGGGCTATGATAAATACGTCGTAGTCCTCAGCCAACTCTACGTGTTCCAGTTCGCCACCTATTTGCGTTATAACATCATTACCGGTAGCCCAATGGAACATAGTAGGTGAGATGAGTTTACTTGCATCTTCGCTCATTATCACCTTTACTTCGGCTCCCCTTCTCATTAAGCTCCTAGCCAGATCTAGGGACTTATAAATGGATACACTTCCAGTAACGCCGAGCAAGAGCCTCTTACCTTTAAGCTCTTCCGAGATCTCTCCGATGATCCTCTTGGATGGGTGTACCATTAAGTGTCAGACATAAATTTAAACTACGGATAAAAACCTTATATTATGGAGTTCGCCGAAACGAAGAAATACGGAGCTTTCATAGTTAGATTGGCAAGGATTACTGATATAGACCAGATTGTAAAGATTAACAGACTAACCCTCCCAGAAAATTACCCATACTACTTCTTCGTAGAACATTTAAAGGAATATGGGGGTGCGTTTTATGTAGCTGACATAGACGGAGAAGTAGTAGGATATATTATGCCCAGAATAGAGTGGGGGTTCAGTAACGTTAAACAGATACCTACGTTAGTCAAGAAGGGTCACGTAGTTTCAATAGCGGTATTGGAAAAATTCAGGAAAATGGGAATCGGTACGGCGCTTTTACAGAACTCCATTAAAGCTATGAAAGAAGTATATGAGGCTGAAGAGGTCTATTTAGAAGTGAGAGTGTCAAACGCGCCAGCAATATCGCTTTATAAAAAACTAGGGTTTTCCGAAGTAAAGGTGTTAAAGCACTACTATGCAGATGGAGAAGACGCTTATTTAATGGCTCGCCCTCTCTAGCTCTACTGAATTATTAGACGAGTCGAAAATTAAATAGTAGCCATCTTCCAGACTACCGGCTGAATATACTCTTGTTTTTCCTACACCATACTCCTTCTGAGAACGTAAATGACCGTGAATAAGCAGTTCTGGGGACTCTGAGAGTATTTTCCCTAGAATCAGCTGTGAACCGTAAGATGTCCTAGGCTGGAAGTGGGTTATAACAATCTCAGTAGAGAAGTCTACAGATAAATTCCCAAAGGTTGTGGTAATCAGCTTGTTTCTCTGCCTTAGGTGCTTTTGAGTTGTTATGTTATCCATTTCACCGAGTATTCCGTAATAGTTAGATATGTACTGAGGGCATTCTACATCTCCTAAGCCTACTATGTAGTCTACACTTAACGAATTAAGGAACTCTATCACATCCCCTTTGCATGGAGTTAAAGTAATTAACGCCGTTTTTGTCATACCACTCACCTAGTTTGAAGAGAGCAATCCCCACAGCCACTATATCTGCTGTAGAGCCCGGGTTATATCCGTTTTCCAAAAGGAACTTATCTAGTTCATTTATTAATTTTGGATTTTCTAAAGCCTCACATGACATTTTAGAAACTGTTATAGCCGTCCTTCCCCCGTGTTTTCTCCATATTAGCCCGTCAGGGACTTGACATAGGACTGATAGAAAACCTTCGAGTACACCCTTTTCCATTCCCAGTTTTTCTATCTTATCGGCAACTAACTTAGAGTACTTATAATCTTCAAGCATATTTTTGACAGCACTATCTGAGGATGAGTGTAATAAGACTTCGTAAAGGGGGAGTTTTCCCATACTTTTATAGTCGAAACCGCTGTCTACCTCGCCCAAGTAACTTAATCCTAATATTTGTAACGACTTTGAGAAATAAATAGAGTCGTTCTCGTCTAAACTCCTGATGGTTACCGAGGCTTTTTTTAGCGTGTCGTCTAGGGATCTGGAAATAGAGGAATAAGCTATAGGGATCATTTGGATAAACGTGCCTAGAATAGCGAAATTTATTCCCAATTCCATACTTTTTAGTACAGCCTTGTATAAAGAGTCAAACAAAGGTTTCTCTTTCCTAAGTCCCCTCTTACATAATTCTTTATAATACTCCTTAGATACTAGTGCGGAGAGTACCAAGTCCTTAAAGCTTACGGATTTAATGTCCCTCCGTCTCGACGCGTTACCAGGTTTATCATAAAATGCCTCTTCTACAGTAGACGAAGAAAGGATGAAAGAGATCGAGTTACAAAATTCTTCTAATGTACCCAGGGACATCTCTATCACCTACAACTATAATGGGTTTTTCACATTCAACTAGCATCCCATTAGCTTCAATTTTCCTCGATTTAAAGAGGAGTGTGGAGTATATCCCCTCATAAGACACTAAAATTTCGGGCTTCAGTCCCACTTTTCCTGAGACCACGTTGACGTTGTGTAAAATAACTTTAGATGGGTAAAATAGTGCATCACAGCTACCGTTTTCTACCTCAGCCGTTATAGTTATCTCTCCCTTCCTCTTGCATACTTCCTTACACGGTCTCTGTGGTCTCGGATCCACGAAGAGAATAGAGAACTTTATTCCTTTTATCACACCCCGAGTCCTTTTATCATATAATTGCTTAGAATAGTCTAAAGTTAGCCCGTAATTACGTGAGGTCTCAACAATCCAATCTTTATCTTCTTCAAAGCCGTCAAAGTTATTCATAACATGTAGAGTGTCTTCACAACCGTATATTACTATATCGAGGTCTGAGTTTTCATGGTTAATCCCCGCTAACAAGCTCCCCGTTATTCCTATTTGTCTGACTCCTAAGGCTGTATAAAGTTCGAGAAATGAGATTTCGTGTTTAGAACCAGACGTGTGCTTAATTAATTCTAACGCTTTTTCTTCTGGTTTTAAATGCTTTGAAACACTGGAAAGTCTTAATATAGGGAAAGTTACATCACAGCATGGTTCCATGAGGAACTCTTGATTTAGTCTAAGCATGTTATTTACACCGTAATATTTTAGCACTCTTTCGTACCCTTTCCATAATCCTTCCCCTGTATAGACATACTTTAACATGGCGTAGATGTAACCGTAAGGGTTTACATTAGAGAATACTAAGTATATGTTTCTGTCCTTGTCCACTATAATGTCTTTATCAAGGAAATAATCTCTTCCCATCCTTTCAACCTCACGTAGTCTATCGGTGTGCCGACACTTTCGAGGAAGTTAACGTAATTCCTGAATATACCTCCGAATAAAGCGTTAGCAATATAAGCTGAACCTACCGACGACTCCTTAAATTTGAAGTTATGCTTAATACCGAAAGGTACTTCCCACTTTTTATTACCGGATATTATGATCGGTATTTTATACTGAGCCGAATACCACTCCGAGAGTATTTGTAAGAGTTTTAATCCCCTAGCCCAATTTCCTCGCGTATATATAGTGTCTTTATTTATCTTCGAGTATTTGCATAACAAGTAAGCCACTTCACCGTCCAAGAAACCAGCCGAGTTAACTCCGGGCATTATACTTCCCCCTAACCCGTCTACAACTTTCCCGTCAATTACTACTAGAAATGACGAAAAAGAAGAACCCACTTCAACCAAGACGAAACTATCATACATGGTTCTGTAGAAGAAAGCGGAAGCTACTTTATCAGCCGTACCCATGTCGATGAGGTTTATTTTCTTGTTCTCATCTACGCTTTTTAATTCTATGACCCCGGGTACGGTAAAGGCGTTATGTAATAACTTAGCTGAGATTATAAAATTTCGTAAAGGACCATCAATGTCAGGGTCTTTTAGGGTCATGAGGAAAATGTCTCTATTAGTGATTTCTGAAATCCTTTTAAACGGCAACCCATGTCCTGAAGGCAGTGCTACTCCATTAGGTCTAAGGTCGGATATAGCTTTGACCAGAGTACTTGATGCTTTACTGACAAGCTCTGTAGGAACGGAGAAAAACTTTATTATCCTTCCCATCTCGTCGACAAAAGCAAATTCATATGTCCTACTACCGGGATCTACTCCCGC
>QEFN01000056.1 GCA_003086555.1 Sulfolobus sp. SCGC AB-777_G06
GGAATGGACTATAACATATTTCTCGTAGCCAGAATTCACGAGGAGTTAGAAAAGGGAAAGGACATGGCCGACGCAATATCAACGTCTGTCGGGGCTTTAAGGGTCACTATTGCTTTCTTAGGTTTGATCTTTGCAGGGACTTTAGGCTCACTTATGTTGGTTAACGCGTCTATACTTCAGGAATTGGGCTTTGCATTTGCTGTAGCGGCGATCATGGAGACGACGTTATTGTGGGCTTATTTAGCTCCGTCGTTGCTGCTGATTTTGTACAAACGTTTCAAAATTAGGCCTAAACTCATTGTTTAACAGCCTCAACGCACACAAAAGAACCGGAATCTCCTTCCCTTATTTCGTCTATTTTTTCATCTTCATTAGGTGAGAAGAAAAGGGTAGATCTTATCGCCTTTATTTTCATCCCTTCCGAGGTAAACGCTTCGTAAAGCTCTCTTTTGCTCACGAAGTTAGCGTGAGAGTAATATTTATGTCCATTCTTTCCTAATGCTTCGTAGTACATTCCGAAAGGGGAATCTCTAGGTACGTAACATATGACAACCTTGTTCTTACTAACTCTTTTCGTTTCTTTCACTAGCTTCCTAGGGTCTTCAACGAAACACACCGTAACAGAGGAGAAAACACAAGGAAAAGCGTTATCTCTAAAGGGTAATTGAAGAGCATCTCCCTGAACTCTATCTTCTTTTTCTGGTGCGTTAATCAACATAAATGTTGAAATATCAAGCGAAATCATGTTCCCTTTAATCACCTCATGAAATATACCCGGCCCAGAGCCTACGTCTAGGCAGTCTCTTAAGTTGAACGAGGATACAAGTCTCTTTTCACTCTCGTAACTTTTTTCATGGATTTTATACCACTTTGCATAGCCTTCAGGGTCATTGAATATTTCCATTATTACGATTCTCGTTTCAAGGGTAATAAATTGCTGTTTAAATATATGGAAAACTTCTCCGGTAAAAATCTAATTTAGTCCTTTCTCGGAATTTATATTGTGCTGAATACTATTAAGGTGGGACTTAAACTTTTACCTCACGTCTTACGATTAAGGGATTACCGTTTGAGGACTTTAAAGGGAGAGAAAGTAGATGAGGAGAAGATGTATAGAGATGCAGAGAAGTTTCTCAATGTTATCGTGTCTCTAGGACCAGTGTTTATAAAGTTCGGCCAAGTTTTGTCAGTGCACTCCGATATATTACCAGAGCCCTACCTTAAAGTCCTTTCACGTCTGCAAGATGATGTACCTCCAGCACCTTGGGAAGAGGTGTTTAAGATTATTAAGGAGGACTTAGGTGAGAAATTAAAAGAGTTCGAGATCAATCCTGAACCAATATCTACTGCTAGTATTGGGCAGGTTTATTTGGCCAAGAGAAAAAGTGACGGTAAGACTGTAGTTATCAAGGTTAACAGACCTAGAATTAGGGAGGTTGCTGAAGAGGATATAAAGATCATGAGATCACTACTACCCTACACTAAGTTTTTAATGGACGAGTCTTTTTACGAGAGTTTAAGGGCTATAGTTAACGACTTCAGTAGGCGAATTTTTGAGGAGATGGACTTCACGAAAGAAGAGTACTACATGAAGAAAATAAGGGAGGAATTAGCCGATTTCCCAGACGTAACTATCCCCATCCCTTATTTTTCCACAAAGAGAGTACTTGTGATGGAATACATTAAGGGATATAAAGTAACCTCTGAAGAAGCTAAGAAAATTGTAAAACCGTCGGAACTGGCTTACAGAATATTTAAGGTCTTCATGATAATGCTTCTTGAAAAAGAGTACTTCCACGCGGATCCCCATCCGGGCAATTTAGCTGTAGATGATCATGGAAATTTGATCATTTACGACTTCGGAATGGTAGGGAAAATGGATCACGAAACTAGGCTAAGGCTTTTGAGGGCTTACGTAGCCTTAATACGTCTCGACGGTATAGGACTTGTAAAAGTTTTAGAAGAACTGGGGGCAATTCAACCTGAGGCTGATAGAGAGGTCTTGGCTAAAGGTATAGAATTATTTCTGCAACAGTTTCAGGGAATTACGGCTGAGACCCTTGAAGTAGAGCAGTTTCTTGAGGCTGCAAATGAGGTTTTTTATAGATTTCCCTTAAAGTTACCCGAAAAACTTACACTTTATATAAGAATGACTTCAATTTTAGGAAGCACGTGCCTTCAGATAGATCCAGACTTTAACTTCTTTCTTAACCTACAAAGACTGATAGAAGAGGAAGGTTTAGTCTTTGAGGCGATACTGAGCGACTTCAGGAATACAATCAATGCCGCAATACGTAAATTCAGACTGTCCATACTGGAAAAACCTATCATAGTTCAAAATAAGAGAAATAGAACTTATGTGAAGGCGATTTCAATATCCTTAGTATTTGCAGGGTTAGTTTACTATTTGATCACCAAGGACTCTACGATATCACTACTCCTTGGATTACTTGCCCTAGTTTTAGCAATGACCCGCGACTGAAAATTATGTCTGGTATATACTCTTACTTACGCGGAAAGAATACGTAAAAGTTAAATCTTCACCTATCATTCTATCTTAATACTGGCTGTACCAGCTATCGGTATCCTTATTGTAAGTACACCGTTTTCATACTTTCCAGTTATCTGAGCGTCTTTAGCTGGAGTAACGGGTAGCTTAATCTCTTTTCTCACATACTTCGGTCTTTGAGTGACGTATTTTACTCCAGGCTCGCTTATGTCCCTCTCTGCTTCTATTATTAGTTCGTTTTGTCCCGTAATTCTTGCCTTAATTTTCTCCTTGCTAAATCCAGCAAGGTCGGCTACGACTACTAAATATCCTCCTTCCTCATACACGTCAACTGGTGGGTAGACTATTTCGAATACGCTTCTACTTAGCTCTTCTGCTCTCTTCCCCAACTCTTTTCCTATGAAATAGGCAAAACTCATCTTCTTCACCTCTTACCTTTTCTCTTCATTAAAATAGAAAGCAATTTGAATATCATGTACCATCTGAGTAGACGTTCCATACAATCAATATCATTTTGGTGTTATTTATTCTTTTGTTTTGTAATTGCTTAAATCCTATCCTAGTTGAGTACACGATAAAATTTAAGGTCATCATATAAATGACTTCAACTTGTGTTATTATGGTATTATCATATAAAATCTAAGACTCGTTAATACTTCCTATTTTCATTTATAAATATTACGATATAAATAAATTAATCGCCTTGATAACAATTACTCTAAGTTCGGATAAATTTACAGTACTCCACTTCTTACAAGAACACAAGAGGGTATTAAGGTCATTTAGAAATATCACAATTACTAAAGATGAAAGAATTTTAATAAAAGGTAGGGAATATCATTTAATTAAAAAGGAAGTAACGCTGTTCGACGTAATTTATACACTTACAAGACCCTCTATTCTCGGAAAGAATACTTTATTGTTTAGATTTTCAGTACTACCTAAGAACTCAGGGTGTACAATATCTGTGTCAACAAAACCCGAGAAGTTCGAAAACGAGATAGACGAAAAGAAATTCATGGAAGAATTCAGCATTTTTCAAACAGAAGTCTTGGCGGTGGCTAAACCAATCCTTACAATGTCTGTGCCTCGTGACAAAATACCAGAGATTATTGAATTAGCAATTAGTAGGAGTTTAGGTAATATAATACTCCTTTGGTTCTCCTCCAAAGACGATAAATACGTTAGAGTTAAGGTAAAGAACGGAGAACTAGTAGAAAAAATCGGGGACTTTGAAGATATCTCAACAGATCTGGTTAACGTTATTGTTAAACAATTGGCTGAAACTTAATTCATTTTTTCCTTACGAAGATCAGTAATGCTCCTACAATAATTACAATAATTATACCTATGATAGCTATTTCAGGTGTTGATATACCGCTCGTAGAAGAGCTTGATGGCGGTGCGATCATTACGTTACTGACGCTACTATTTCCAAGTGCTGAACTGGTTTGTGATGAGCTTGTCTGAGTAGCTGAGGACTGTGTTGTTGACGCTTGTGGAGCCTGAGTTGAAGTTGTTGTACTCTGGGTAGTTGAGGATTGTGTTGTCGATGTTTGTGAAGAAGTGCTTGAAGTTGTTTGTGAATAAACTATGAAATAGGTTGTGGTCGGATCGTCGTATACAACTACCGTGTTATTTACCACGAAGTAATTAGATGAATTCAGCTCAATTACTTCTCCTGAAACTTCCTTATATAGCTAAGAGTGCGTAGCCTGAAATAGTCACCATATAAAAGTTTAAAATGAACATACCGAATAGATAACCTAACAAAAGAAGTAATGAAGAGAATTGAACGATGTTGTCTTTAACGCTTAAATACAATTCCCTCAAAGCCGTAGAGACTATGACTCCACCGAAGGAGAATAAAAGTACTCCTACTAAGGAATTAGGAGACAAAAAGAATATTCCGACACTTCCTACCACTGCAGACCAATATAATTTATTTACCTTAATAAATGGAACTATAAGAAACACAGTCCCTATCACATTAAAGACCGTATAAAGAATCTTCATATCTGGATAGAACAAGAAGAAAAGAGCTATAGCGAAAGACGTGATCACACTCCCTATCGAGAGCATAATATAGTCTGAACTTTTGAGGACTATCTTAGGTTTCTCCTCCTCTTTTAGCGGTTGTTGAACATCAGACACTGGAATCTGAAAGAGAGGATAATGACATTTTTCACAGAACATCACTCCTTCAGGGTTCTCATAACCGCATCTAGGGCATTTAGTAAGTTTTGGCGGAGTAAGTGGCAAGGGATAATGGCATTTTTCACAGAAGACTGCATTGTCTGAATTCTCATATCCACATCGAGGACACTTTTTCATAATCACTTATTTCCACTCTGCGTTTTTAGAATTACCTCTTTGAACCTATCCACACATTTTCTGATTTCGTCTTTTAATTCCTCGTCCACTTCTCCTTCAGAACTAAAGGTTATCATACCTTTCGAAACAAATGCTACCACTTCTTTACCGTTGAATAGAAACTTCACGTAAAACATGTCGGACATTATTATACTTATCACGTGAGGACAGCTCTCCATCATTGTCTTAACTTCGGAAACCACTTTTCTGACAAACTCAGCCTTATCCTCGCTCTCTCG
>QEFN01000057.1 GCA_003086555.1 Sulfolobus sp. SCGC AB-777_G06
AAAATTAAAAACTTCTCGCTAATACCGACTTCTTGGTATTACCTCCCTAAGATTCCCATAACTGCTGTACGAGTTTTAGAATATCAGTAAACTCTTTATCTGAATTCACAGGGTTTTTAAAACATACGTATTATACGATATTTCATGAGTTCGGATAGTAAAATTTTCTTAATCGACGAGCTTATTTCACTACTTAAACTAACTAAAAAGTTATAATCATTGGATATTATTTCAATAGTGTCATCTTTTTCTTTTATCCCTTCAATCCTTACGTAAGGAGCTTGAGGTAAGGTAGATTAACGAACTATTGTCAAATCACTTTTAGCCCTCTCTGGTTACATTTCGCTTTCTATTATAGGAGGTACTTCATGAACTTCACTATTTCCCTTTTGCTCTTCAGCAATTATACCCGGTACGGTAATTCAGCCGTTTTCT
Source organism: Sulfolobus sp. SCGC AB-777_G06 (assembly GCA_003086555.1). The sequence goes on from QEFN01000057.1 coordinate 436, forward strand.
TCTCGTTTATCTTTGCCATGATTTTAATAATGTACGAAGAGCTAAAAAGGATTATTCATGCCCCCTATAGCTATTTAAGAATACATTACCTATGCAATTTGTGAACTGTACAAATGATAAGTCTGCTCGAATCTAATCAAGAAATATTCTAAAAAATAGAGATTACTATAAAAATTTATTTAATATCCGTAACCTATAATATCCCATTTATCCTTAAATTCTGATAAAAACTTCTTATCGTCAAGCCAATAGCTTACTTTTCTATTCTTATCCCTCTTTACTAATTTCTCAATTATATTCTCTTTCTTAAGTACAAAAGCCCACGGTTCACTCTTAAGTTCATTCAGCAAAACTATAACATAAAATTCTGCAATTAGATTATTCAAATTCGACCCGAAGGGAACTGGATTTCGTTTAAAAAGTCCCTTAACTTGAATAGTATGCATTTTCATTCCATCCTGACTATATATTACAATATCAACGCCTCTTGTATTTCTAGAAGTAGGCAGCACATTCCATCCATGACGAGAAAGAATGTATGCCGTATAATAAAGAGCTATATTACCTATCACCTGGTTGCTATAACTCTTATTAGTTTTAGTCATAGAGAAATATGTCATCTTCTAATATTTATTATTAAGCTTCGAGAGTCCAGAGTACCCCAAGTAAATGTTTGACTATGAAGAGAAAGAAGGGCTTTTTACACATCAAAAGCCCCCTGGTCCTTAGCTTTCACTCTTCTGTTTTTCGTTCTCAGAACTCTTAGTAGTAGTTACACATACTGATTGAATTTTCTTATTAAACTGGGGAGTTTATACAATTATTCTCACGTTGTAGATTTAACGTTAGGATCCAACCTCATTCTTTGCTCAATTTTTCAAAATTGGATGAGAAGAAAAGCTTAATAGTTGAAAAGATAAGTAATGAATTAGGGATGAGGGGGTCAGGTCAGCTGCTGGGTAACCTATCATAGGTCAATTCTGACCCTGCTCATCATCCCCTCATCCCCGATTTCTACTTCAGTAAAGATACTTTTAAAAACTTTTTTGTTTTTATCTTCTCCCTTTTATTATCACAATATGAATATTATAACAGTTCATTTATTTCATTATTTTCTTTTACTTTACAAAGAAAGGGATTAAGGAACTGAATCCTTTTTCACGTTAACAGAGATCTTTTTATCTGCTTATAACGAGTTTTTGTTGTTAAATGATGATCTCTCACACCGATGTGGGCTATGCCCAAAAGGGTGGGAGTGATTGCAGAGATGTGAGCCCCGTGCCGTTGGGCTCGAAGGAGTCCCATGACCCACCTACAGTAAGTGGGTGGTTGAGGGCTAAGTCCCTACACTCGGCCATGAATGAACATAAAATGATTGAAATGAAAGTGTAGGGACAAACGGAAGTCAAGTGAAGCGTGACTTATTATAGCACGGATATCTAGTCTACAAGATTCTAAGCCCGAAAGTGATAATTGTCACCGGTTACTACGGGTCCAGGATTTGGAAAACTGGGGAAAAATAAGAAAAGGAAAAGTGTTTTTTGTTCTCGCTTAATAACTCATGCTTTCAGCTAACATAAGTGACGAGGCTTTACTCAATTCTTTAATAGATGCTACTCCTACACATTCACCATCCTTTTCTTTCACTAAATGCCGGACTGTCACGGCTTATGACCTTACTTAAAGCCCTTACTATATCCTTTCAGTTACTATGCCTACTGTTTTATCGTTCTCCTTCAGAACCACTGAGCTAACTGAATTCTCTTCCATTGCTTTAGCTATACTCCTTAAATTTAATTAAACTAAACTACGCGTTCAGTTCAGCAAGAAATAAGTAAACTGGAACTGTGTCGTTTTCCCCGTTCTTTGATAACGTAATGACTTTCTTCATCTTTCCAGCAATAGCTTTAACCTGCCTTGCCCTCTCCCTATATTTTACCTCATATCCGACGACTTCAGGCAAAGTTACGACGTCTATCTCTTCCTTACCTACTTCAGTGTACCCTATGTTATAAATTCTAGAGAGATGCGAGGCAACTACCCCCTCAACGATTATAGGCTCGTCCGGCTTTTTAACTCCAGTCCATAGGGATATTGCATGGTAAAACAATGGGTCTAGAAAGTGTATCTTGATCTGCTTTTTGTAGTTAAAGTAAGCGGTGTTCACGTCTATGAAATGAAGTGTTAAGGTCAAAAACATCTCGTTGAATAGTTTTATATATTCAGCTACAGTCCTGTGATTTACTCCTATGTCTTTAGCAATGGAATTATAACTTATCTTACTGGGTGTCGTAGAAAGAATTGCGGAAAGAATTTGCTTAGCTAGAGTTTCATCTCTCCCTACCTTGTTTATCTCGTAAATGATCCAATCTATATATGTTTTCAGCGGAGATAGACCGTTAATTGAGGGCGGTAATCCACCTATCTTTATGTAGCTCTGAAAGAGCTCTTCAATTTCACCATACCAACCGGGCTTTATTTCAATTCTGGGATTAATTACCTTAACGTAGTTGGAGAAACTGAGAGGATACAGCACCACATCAGTCCCATTACCTCTTCTGCCCGGAAAACTCTCCTTTTGTTTCAGGATAGTTAGGGAACTTGAGCCGGAAACGGTAAATACATCGCTCATCACTTCGCCGGAGTCAATTAAGTATTTTACCGCCCTATACCAGTCCTTCACAAAGGTGACTTCATCTAGGAAAATGAATGAGGATTTTATACCCTCTTGTGTTCTGGTCTTTAAATACTCCTTTATCCTCTTTAACAGTTCCTCGTAGTCAGAAACAAGATCACAACTACAGTAAAATATTGAGAGGGGGTGATGATTTAGCTCAAGTAGTCTCCTAATAAGAAGTTTTATGAGAGTGGTCTTTCCACTTTGCCTAGGTCCTACAATAAAGTTTAAGGAGAATGGTTGAAGAGAGACCTTGTCCATCTCTTTCGGAATCCACTTAAACTTAGCAGAGTTCCATTTCTTGATATCTATATCGTCCTCTATGTAATCTTTTCCTCTCCACCAAATGTTTTCTTCCATTGATACTATGAGTATCAAGAGGTTTAAAAAGAATTGATACTATGAGTATCAAGAGGTTTAAAAACAATTGATACGGCAACGATCGTAACTACAATCATATCAAAGCCATGAGAATTAGAGTTCGGCCTTCATCGTGACTAATAGTCACTTTTTGTGACTATTAATCACTTAGCCTCATCACTCCTTCTCCCTCCCCATGCCTAGGTTAGGGAGTATGGGCTCCCAGCCACGACATGGGGAGTTTCATTGGGTGCCTTCCTCCACCTCGCGACTGCTCATAGACTTCACAGTGGCACCCTCCAATTTAATGTTAGCATAAAAGTTTATAAATTTTAATGCTTCTAACACTCTTATGAAGCAAATAGTTTTCAAATCCACCGTCTCAAGTTATGGTACAGATAAGTATGGGAATAAGAGATATGGTATAACTATCCCCTCAAAGCTCAAGGAGAAGGGGAAGGAATTATACGGTAAGGAGGTGATAGTAATTGTTATCCTACCAGATGATGAGGAGTAAGCTAATTGGTTCTAAGGAAGCAATTGATAACTTCCAATTCGTGACTATAAATGGTAGGGTTGAGTTTGAAGGGGTCGAAAGAATCTCAAGGATTGCTTATTATTACTCAAAGGCTGTGAAGGCAGGGGTTAACCTAGCTTTAAAAGGAGTTTCATTAAATGATGCTGTTAAGGAGTTATACAAGATCATCCCTTACGCGTTCTATGCCGAAACGGCTTATAAACAAGCCTTAGCATTGGTCGAGAATAACGGTAATAAGGTTGAGATTAGAAAGAAGTGGATTGCTTGTAGGGGGAATAAAAGTGATAATGGTAATAGGGGGATTAAGTTCCACGTTTTTCAAGACCACGTGAAAGTTAGAGTTAAAGACCCTTGGGGTAAGTGGATTCACGGGAAGGCTTATTTTGGCAAGGAGTATTTACCATTACTTTCTGAGCTAGAGGAGTTATCTCGAAGGAAGGAGGAGGGTTATGGTGCTATAGTAAGTTTCAAGGATTACCCTATGATCCACCTCCAAATCCCGCTCTGGCTTTATTTAAAGCACTTCTCTTCACCAAAACCTGTGGGTTACGGCTTAATTGCTGGTTTCGATTTAAATAGTGATAGGTTGAATGTGGTTGTAATTAATAAGGAGAGTAGTATTGTCACTACTAAAACTTGGTGGTATAGCAAGGTAGTTTCCCACGGTTTTCCCAGTGTGGACAACAATTTCATTCATTTGAAATATTTACATTTATTATCACCCCCTTATCTAACAAGTACGTTGGGGTGTAAAGGATGTTGTATATTAGGAAGAATGTTGATAACCACCTAGTTATTGTGAACTTGTTAGTATTCCAAGGGAAGTGGAAGTCCGTTGATGCGAGCCTATGTTTTAAGCTTCTGAACCCTTGTTCTGCGTAATCCCTCTCGTTGAACTTCTCGTGTTCTACGTTTAAC
>QEFN01000058.1 GCA_003086555.1 Sulfolobus sp. SCGC AB-777_G06
GTACAAATATGCAATAACGCCGGGTTGTATAACGCCGTAACTAAAATAATAACCTCCTACAAAAAATAACGTACCTTCGTAATAACCTACAGCTTCTCCCTCAATACCTGAAGCCAATGAAGGTAGTGATACCCATGAATTATTGGAGGGGAAATACTCGTAAACTGACGCAGTAGTTGAGGCATACCCGATATATCCTCCTATTACGAACAATACTGACCCGTTGAAGTAATAACCAAAGTTAGAGAGGGGCTGGGGTGTCTTTCCTATTATTCTCCAACTTCCGTCTGAAAACGAGTAGACTTGTATTAGGTTTGAGGGAGGAGCTAAGTCAAGCCCGGTGAAATTAGCTCCTCCTATTACATAGAGCTGATTATCATAAACAAAGACTCCCTCGTCATAAACCGGTCGTGGCATAGAGTTAGAGACTACTACCCACTGATCTCCCTGAAGTTTCAATATGCCCCCGAATATCCCAGATATGTTAAGCCCTCCTACTACATAAATACTTCCGTTATATACTACAGCCCTAGCACCTATTAAAGGGAAAGGTAGACTAGGTCCTTGAGCCCACCTCCCGTGCGAGTAAATAAATACCGCTGAAGAGTATGAGGGACCTTGTGCCATTCCTCCTATAACATATATTGAATTGTTGAAGTAAACCACGGCCGGATCTTGAACTGCAATAGGCAAGCTAGGGAGGTCTTGGCACCTAAAGCCCACGACAGAATGGGTTATAATAACCATAGATATTGTTGGTATCAACAGTGAGAGAATTAAAAGAAAGGTTACTTGTCGTTTCCGCATTACTCATTATATATTACCATGCTAATAATAAAATCACCCGTAAATTACTGAGTTAAAACATGTAATGAAGAGAATTTAGGTCTTACTCAAGCTTAAAAGATTTTAGAAATGATATAGTAAGTTAAGTTCTGCATTACCATTGCTAATTTTAGGAAATATGGATCCATCATCAATTTAGAAGAGACATATATTTCCCTCTTTCCAGTTCTAATAGCTTTAACAACGGCATTTGCTACTTTTTCCGGTTCGACTGCATATTTATCGAATATTGTCTCCTTAACATTCTTAAACGAAGGGTGTGAAGTGAAATTCGTTTTCACTGGCCCAGGGTACACACCACTCACCTTAACGTTATACTTCCTCATGTCAGCCCATAAGGCATTCGTGAAATGGGCTAGAGCCGCTTTAGATGCGGAATAAACTATGAGTTTAGGAGAGGCAACGTAAGCCGCCTCCGACACTATATTTACGATTGCTCCTCCTCTCCTCTTAACCATATCCGGTAGAACTGCCTTTATAAAATAAAGAGGGGCAAGAAATAAGGTTCTGACCATATATTCCTCTTCCTCTAAAGAGGTCTCCAAGAAAGAACCATAAACCCCAAAACCAGCATTGTTTACTAGAACGTCTATTTTCCCGAACTTCTCCTTTACTTCTTTGACGACCCTAAAGTCTTCATCCTTATTGCTCACGTCTATTTGGTATTTCACATCACCTACATCTGGTTGACTTCTAGATACGGAGATAACAGTATAACCTAGTTGTTTTAGTTTAATTGCAGTAGCCTTACCTATTCCCTTACTTGCCCCCGTAACGATCGCTATTTTCCGTTCTTCCACACTGATACTTTGAAGGTTAAGATGAAAAACTTTTACCTAAATTTTCAAGTTGAATGCATTCCTAAAATTATTCTGTATAATTTTTGATAACTCCTCTACCTCTATATCCTTAAGCTGTGCCACAAATGGGATAGTGTTAATTATATCAGTAGGCTCTAGGAGCTTTCCCCTATATTCATAACCGCCATCGCTTTCCGTTAGTAAGATCTCCACTGGAGCTTTTTCTATAAGCCTTCTGTGCTTCTGTTGAAACGTCACCGACGGGTTAACGGTTATGTAAAAACCAGCACCTTCAATGTCTTTTAGTAAGTCCTCGGGTCCTGAATACCAGTGGAAGATTGCCCTCTTAACGCCTCCATTAATTAGTACGTTGAATGCGTCCCTCCATGCGTCTAAAGCATGAACATTAATCAACTTATCATTCTCAGCTGCCTTTCTCACAAAGAAATTAAAATAGGAGAGCTGTAACTCCTTGTTCGCTTTCGCAAATCTGTAGTCCAACCCTACCTCTCCTATAAAATCTGCTTTACCTATTAATTCTTCAATTTTCTCTAACTTCTCTTCGTGGACTTTCCAAGGATGGATACCCACTCCAGTGAGTACGTTTTCTGACTTTAACGACAACGTTTCAACGGAAGACGCATAGTCCATAGATACGCCTGCAATCACAAAGCCTTCATAATTTTTCTTTAGGTAGGAGTAGTGGCAATGAGCATCATAAAAACGTACTGCCTTCATAATTTAGATTGCGAAGATAAGGGATAAATACCTAACTTGTGGCAGAAAAAGAATACATTGTAACGTTTAGGTCTAGCTCTGAGGAGATGTTGAATATCTCAATCTTTAACGGTGATGAGATGTTGAATGCTCTAAAGTCCGAAAGCTTTACCCCCATCTTGTTGTAAATTACCTCTCCGTCACTTATGTTTATTATTTTAATAGAGAAAGGCTCCTGAGAGTATGAGTGGATTTCTATGTTATACGCTCCTGATTATGGGTTTACTTCGTATACGTATGTGAAATTGGAAGAGTTCGAGTACAATAAGAGGGTCGAACTCTTCTCGAGGAAGTGTGAATACTTGACTTCCGTTAAATTGTTAACAATTGTCATATACGTAGACACCTTTGAAGGTAGTGATATGACTAGTTTATCTCCAATTACTTTTATGAAATGAAAGTATATACCAAAAGCCGTTAGCGAGGTTAAAATAACTAAAGTTATTCCAATTACTTTTCCTATCATGAAAAAATTGGTTAGGCATGAATAGTTTATAAGTTAGACTTCACCTTATTACCAGCTTCATGCCATGTAATTAAAGTAAGGAAAACGATTAATAAAGATGCATATCCCATTATCATTCCCCACTAGGACGTAGACCTTATTCCGTATAAAGTGACCAAGTATCCCATAGTAATACTACCTATTCCACCTATTATACTACCCAGATTGTATGTGAGGCCTGTCATCGCACCTCTGGCTTCGATCGGAACCGACTCAACAATTAGTAACGGTGCCAAAGGCCAAAACCCAGTAGATATCGTGTAAATCATTAAACCTAACGCTACATAGCCGTGAATTATATCTAACATTAAAGGTAAACCTATCATTTCGCCTATAACTCCGACAATAATCAACGACCTTTTACTGATAACGTCCGAAGCCCTACCGAATACTATAAACGAAATACCTAAGGCTATGTTAGAGACAGTCATCAAAACCCCTACTAATTTGTCTGAGATACCAATTGATGAGAGGAACTCGGGATATACGGCGAATATTGAGTAATAAGAGAAGAACATTCCTGCTATAACTATCGTGGACCTTATTATGACACTCAGATAGGGCTTTACGGTAATCTTTCTCTTTTTCGTGAATGTGGTCACGTCGCTTACCTTCGTTATTATATAGGGTATAAGTATTAAGGGAAGGGCACCCGTAAGTAGGAATAATCTCCAGTCTTCATGCAAATATAAATAGGCTAATCCAGTTAATGCGTAACCTAATCCGTAACCGGCTTGTACTATCCCGTTAATCAACCCCCTCATCGAAGGTGGGGCGTTTTCATAAGCTATCACAGTACCCGCTGTCCATTGTGCACCCATAAAAAGTCCTTGTAAAGCTCTGGCTAAAAGTAATACATAAACATTGGGAGCAAATGCTAACATTGCCTGAAACGAGGCATATCCCGCAGTTCCTACGTTTAACACTATTTTCCTCCCCCTCATATCGGCTATCCTACCGAAAACGTAACCGCCAATTACCCTGAATATCAGACCTAAGGCAAATAATAAAGTCCCCGTCACAGTATTAACTCCGAGGCATGTTGATAAGTCCGTGTAAACGTAAGTGAATATCAGGAGATCGTATATATTACCAGCCCATGCGAATACCGATGCTATTGTTGAGTGAATCCATTTTTGCATGAGTATGCCTTATATTTATTGAAGTATTTTATTTGTAGAACTATAAAAATTGTAAACCATGTTTAAATATACAATTACACTTAATCTTTCTATTACCGATTAAAGATATATCTGACGAACATAAAATTCGATTCGTGGAAATTGTAAAAAAAGAACCAGCGATAGCCAATATTGCACAATTACTCTTATTCATCGCGATGGAATTTGACGGAAGTAACGCATACCTTGAGTATTATTACACGATTCCAGCACTTATGCTACTATTCCTAAGCGGTGTACTCCTTATTAGTGATCTTAAAATTGATAATAAGGTAGCATATTACCTAGCCATTTCTGAATTATTTGCAGTTCCAATACTCTATTTTGTAATAACCAGAAATGTAGTGTTCCTCATTCTTTACATACCGTTGCTCATAGGTTTTCATTACAAGTTATTGAAAAAAGTAACTCTCATACTGTTCTTCGGAATCCCCCTCTTATTTTTACCTGATAGAACTTTCTTCGGTACTGACGAGATTTTGATAGGTTATTATTTTAGTTACGGCGTTATACAACCCGGCGTTATTGCATATTTGTAC
>QEFN01000059.1 GCA_003086555.1 Sulfolobus sp. SCGC AB-777_G06
CTGGACGCCGTAGTTTTAGGTTTGGGAATACCTACGGGTTACGGGTCAATTGCACCTCTAGGTGAAGAGGCTAAATCTAAGGAAATTGGTAAAGCTGCAATTGCTGTACTACTTTTTGGTGGCTTAATAGCTACGTTTTTCTTTTACTCGTTAGGCTCAATGGATTTCACGGGTAACTTAGTGGAATATTTACTCGGTAATTTCGGTTTTATCGCAGCTATATTGCTAGCTTTCGTAGCTTTAAATGATGGAACCTTAGGGGGAATGACCTATATCTTAGCTAACTCTAGAACTTTAAAGGCTATGGCTGAGGATAAGATATTTCCACAGATTTTAGCTAGGAAGAGAAATGATAAGCCGTTATATGCAGAGGTGACAATAGCTGGAACTTTTACTGCGTTAGTAGTTTTGTTAAGCTACTTCCTAGGGCTCTATGAGACTTTCCTTATACTGGGTTCCTTAGCTGGAATGTTTAATCTGTTCATTCACTTATCTGCAGATTTTTCCCTGATAAGAACTGCGTCTAAGAGACCCCGTAAACATAAGTCAGAAATTGTTATTGGCTTAATAGCGATAGTAATTAGCTTGTTTGTACTATTTTATTCGATACCAGGCTTTCAAGCATATATAGTCTATGCATTCATGGGTTGGATAATACTCGGATTCCTCTACGCTGAAGTAAAGGAAATGATTTCAGAGGATTATTTTGAAGACGAAAATTATCAGGGAAAAAGTAACAAGACATAATGAATTTTAAGCTGTAATTACAATTTTCATTGGTAGAGGCATCAGTTTTCTCAGCTTACTTAATTTAAATAGTACGGATGCGATGATCACGTTATATGAAAACGTCCACTGGCTTAAAATGGGGATTAATATTCGGGGTTCTGTTTGCGGTTAGCTCAACGGCGTTATACTACACATTATTCATTTATCCACAACTACCTCAGTTACAACAATATTATTATCATGAAATACTTAATTCAACAAACGGAAATGTTACAGAAGCTATAAAATATAGTCAAGAACTTCCCATTTTTCTTCCTTTTAGTTTGCTATATCTAGACCTGATTTCGCTGGTTTCTGGTGGTCTTTTAGCCGGTTATCTTATCGCCAAGTTATGGAATAAAACTCCTCATTGGTATATGAAGGGTCTTATGGGGGGTATTGCATCACTCATCGTGGTAACTTTTTTATTAGGTTTCATTGTAGCTTCTGTAGGAGGTACTATTATATATACAACCTCTTGTGTTCTCATGGGTCTAGCTGTCTCATATAGATTAAATAAACTAGAAAATGAGAGCATGCAGAAAGATTAAAAATGTTTAGATTTTTTAAACACATTATGTTATCGAAAAAACAGATTGCCCTTTTATCCATAGGAACATCCTTGACTTTTTGGGATATTTTTAACGTTCCCTATATCGAAAATTATGCATCAAAACAGATAGGGGAGATCTCATCAACACTAATATTGTCAGCTGAAATGCTAGGCTACTTCCTAGGAGGAGTAATAAACGGTTATTTAGCAAGTAAATACGGAAGAAAGTTCGGGCTTCTCAGTTCTATGGCTCTAATCAGTATGGGCTCTCTACTGGGGTTTATATCGCTTAACCTAGCAATGCTACTCGTGGCTGAACTTCTAATAGGTATAGGAATAGAGGGTGAAGTAGCTATAGTTCCGTCTTATGTATCAGAAATGTCAAGCACAGAATCAAGGGGGAAGAATGTCGGTTATACTACGATGAGCGGATTCTTAATGAGTTTAGTAGTAACTCCTATAGCTATTCTTTTAGGAGAGGATTTTTGGAGACTATTGTTTCTACCTAGTTTACTTTTAGCAGTAATAGCTCTCTTATTTAGGATAAAATTACCTGAGTCGGCATTATGGGAGAATAAAAGGTATGAGAGCCTTAGGTGGGACAAGGATGTAGTTATCTTCACATTGATTTGGTTTGCAAGTTATTTCACTGGTTATGCGTTATTCTCGACTCCAATCTTCTCACTAATATCAAGCCAAGGATATACTCCTTCTAATCTTTACTTCGGCTATATTCTATACGGAGACCCACTAGGAGTTGTTATTGCAAGTGTACTAAACGACCGTCTGCAGAGGAAATACACTTCTTCATTGGCAAACCTACTATCGGCTATTCTTACGATAATTTGGCCTTTTTCGGGAATCATGTTTGTGCCGATAGGTTTTGCTATCATGTTCTTCCAAGGTTTTAAGTTTCCGGCTATGTATGCCTATACTGCTGAAAACTTAGGAACTAAGATAAGGACTTTAGGCTATGGGATTGCCGACGGCATAGGCCACTTAGGAGGAGCTGTAGGGCCTATAGTCTTCGTGTTATTGCAGGATCACATAGGTCTAGCTTTCTCTACCGGTGTAGTAGGTATAGCGTCTGTAATATCGTCAATCTTAATAATGGTTTTCGGACAAATAACAAACAAGATACCCTTAGAGAAAATAAAGGGATGATGACGCTACCCAAGATGATCAGTGAATTAATAATTTGAGAGCCCCGGGCTGACTAACTTTAATTGAAATGTCTAAATTGTTTAAACATACATAAAAATAAAATTAACAATTCTTCAAATTTCTGATTAATTAGCATCTTGTGTAATTGTATCTTATGAAAAGAGTTATCGTCTCATGTATGGACTACAGACTCACTGATGAAATATTGAAGAGGACAGACAAAGACACGTTAATTTTCAGGAATGCTGGTGCAAATGTAAAGGAGTTCTTACAAAGGCTTAAGGAGATAAAGCCGGACGAGGTTATATACCTTCCTCACACGGATTGTGCTGCAATGAAGCTCGTCTTCAACGTCGTAAAGAAGGGCGAAAATGTAAGCAAAAACGTTAAGGAAAAGCTAGTGGATGTTTTCTCAGGGCAGAAGTTCGAGACTTTAGAGGAGTTAGAACAATTAAACGCAAAAATAAACGAAGAGATGTTAAAAAAGGAAGTGACTAAGAACGTCAAGACGGAGTTAATCGACGTAAAGAAGATACAGTGGCCACAGAAAAAGACGGAAGTGTACTTCTACCCTATTACGGCAAGGCCCACTGATAAAATTGGTGCGTATATCCTACAATCAACTTCAATAGACGACGTAAAGGCTGATATAGAAATAGCTAAAGATAAATTAGGTTTTAAAGAAATTTATGAATGTTCAAGCGGTGATTGTAAGAAGATCTAACCCGATATGGTCGAAAGAATATCTTTGATAATTTTTTCTAACTCTTCACGAGAGAGTTCTTTAGCCTCTATCTTTCCATCTTTGTTAATAGTTACTGTATATATTCCGTTGGAGTTTATGTAAAGGCTTACGCTATAATCCCCTTTCTTGACGAAGATTTCCTCTATCTCACCGTCGATATTTCTCGTGTATCTCTGCCTTATCTCGTAACCTTTAGAAATTCCCCTCACTTCGTGAGACTCTGTCAATATATCATCCAATTTCGATCTGATACTCTCATGAATTCTCTTTACGTCTAAGCCGAATATGCTCATTTCTAACACTATCTATGACTTAATAGTAAAAACTTTTTCCTCAGCTCATCGATGAACTCACTAAGCCTACTCGTATCGTTTATAGGTATCTCCGCGACTTCGTTAGAACTCGTGATCTTTATGATACCGTCATTATGTACCTCAACTACACCTGGTAACACGTTACCAGTGGCTTTGCCAGCGAGATTAATAAGAGCCTCAAGGGAATATAAAAGTTCCTCAATTAAATCCTTGGTATCAAGTTTAAGGTAGTGTGCAAGTGTAGAGAGGCTAACCTTAACTGAGTATATGAAGATATTGTTATAAAATAGTCTGGCAATACCAAAGTTTTTGTCTACGTCAAGTATGACCTTAAACTCTCCCAATTCTTCTACTCGGGGCAACTGGGTCCCATATTTGTGCATAAAATCCCTTTGTGCTCTCTCATCCACCTCTAAAGGGCTTTCCTTAAGAATATTCTTCACTACCTTAGGAGGTAGGTCATAATAATGAGAAATTTTATTAACATCCACAGGGAAAATTTTTATTTCAGAGAGTTTATTAAATAGAGAATTAACGTCGTTTATGATTATCCCCCAAGCCTTTATCTTTACTTTGTCGTTTTCAGCCTCTACAACGGATCCCATTTTGACCTTTATAGGCGGGCTTAAGAATAGGGATTTTATGATCTCGTTTGCCTCTTCTACTGTTTTAGGCAGAGAGTTTACTTTTCCCTCAAACTCAACTTTTAATCCCTGAAAGTCCATGAAGCCTTTTACAGATTTTCCTTCGAACTCAGCAGTATAATTTCCCGTTATAACGGTTATCCTATTGCCGTTTTTAATCAGGTAAGTGCCTTTACTCATAGTGTATATTTTACTTACGTGGTTTAAAAACAATAATATAGAGTTCAGGCGGTCAAGCGTCCTCACCAATCAGTGCCGCGACACGTCCACATTATTTACACTAAACTTGAGACGGTGAATAATATAAGGATTTTTCCAGTTAAAACAGTTTCCACGTTAAATTCTGTATCGATATACGTCTGACTGATATTGTCATTATTAAAAATCTATTAATCATAGCAATACATAGTTCTAAAG
>QEFN01000060.1 GCA_003086555.1 Sulfolobus sp. SCGC AB-777_G06
CAGAGAGAGAAAGAAAGAGGAGGGAAGTAATAGAAAAGGCTAGAGCTTACGTTAACTCCTTAAAAGGGAGATATTCGGCTTTCCTGATCGGGTCTTATGCTAGGGGGGACTTCAACGTATGGAGTGATATTGACGTCCTCTTGATAGGGGACTTCACGGGTAACCCTTTAGAAAGGCTGTTAGGATTAGACTTCCCCCCAAACTTCGAGGTAATACCGTTAACAGAGGAGGAGTTTCATAAGGCACTGGAGAAGAACAACCCTATTACGTGGGACGTTAGGAGTAACGGTGTCGTCCTGAGGGACGACCTCGGGTTGTGTGAGAAATACAATATAAGCTGTTTCCGCGATGTAAGTTAAACCCACAAGTAGGAGATGCTTGCCGAGGACACCTCATAGTCAAAACGAGGGCACCTTAATATGTAGGTTTTGTCCCGTCAGTAACTGTGGCATTTTGAATAGATAAGTATTTAACAACGTCTTATTTAGCCTTAGCCGAAAAGGGAGTGAACATATTTAGTTCAATTTTTCAGGATAAGAGCCGTTCCCACAAACATTAATATTAAGGATGTGTAAAACAACGGCTTCCACTTAGTGACGGTTTTAGGAGCCCTCAAACTCAACGTATATTTGCTTATTACTTCAGAAATCCACTTCTTGTTCCCTGCATCGTAAATGTGGATCTTAGGGTATATTTCTTTATAAATATCGAAGACTTCGTATAGAGAGGGTAGGGTAGAGTGATGTAGATGTTCGAGGAAATCCCTACTTATCTCAAAGTGGGCATCAATAAATCCGTCGGAAAAAATTCTAACATGAAGCTCCCAAATCTTCAAGAGCTTTTTCGACAAGGAGTATTTCTCGCCCTTGTGAAAAGTGAGCCTTAAATCCTTAAACCCGTGATTTCTCAGAACTTCTGCCACACTATCGACGAGATAAGGTGGAACAAAAAGTCTCAAATTACCCTCCTTTTGGACGTATTTCCTCGGCAATACCGACTTTTTTCTATCGTGGTACGTTACTTCTGCAGGGAGTGAAGTAATGAGTATTCCGTGATTTACTTCCACGAGATATTTTTCTCTTTCGGTGTATTAAAATGTTTAATCCGAAAACCCACGTGTTAACTTCGCTTAATTATATTTTTTATTTAGTATGATCTCGTTAGCAAGCATATTATAGCGGAATCGTCACTTTATGAGTCTCTAAAGGTCACTAGAAAAGAGATGATTCTATATTCAAATGCAGAACCAGCTGCTCAAGGTCATTAACTTATTTCATATTAACGGAATTGTCGAATGGGGCTGAATCCTTTCTCACGTTAACAGAGATCTTTTTATATCTGTTTATAACGAGTCTTCGTTGCTATATGATGATCTCTCACACCGATGTGGGCAAAAGGGTGGGAGTGATTGCAGAGATGTGAGCCCCGTGCCGTTGGGCTCGAAGGAGTCCCATGACCCACCTATGGTTGAGGGCTAAGTCCCTACACTCGATCATAATTGAACATAAAATAATTGAAATGAAAGTGTAGGGACAAACGGTAGGTCAGAGGACGGGTTCAGAGGATCTCGCTGAGGTCCAGCATCGGTATCATCTTAACAATATTAGGGCTACCCTAAACTATTTAAAACTGACTTATTCTGCATTCGCTGAAGTTTCAGATCGCTAAACTGCGAACACTTATGAAATTAGGGGGTTTGTGGGGGCCTAGTCATTTATGGCGGGAGTGTGGACAACAATTTTGTTAATTTAATATAATTTTATTCAACAATCTTTTCTCGTTCTGTAAGAACTTGTTTTCGCATAATACTATTTAAGGGTGAGCACGGGGTTTTTATCTTGGTGAGCACACGGGAATCAAGTGGAAAGTCCCCGTGCTCACCCAAATTGTATTATTGTTATTTGAGTATATTAATGTTAAGCCGAGGTTTTACACTAGAGAGCAAGTAGCCTAAGCGTTGGCAGAATACTTGTGTGGTTTGTCCTCTTGGAGGGTTAGTTTACCATATTCTACACTCTTGTACTATTTTAGGAGGTTGAGTTATGTTAGGTATGTTGTTTCTTTGAGTGGGGTTTATGCTGTTGATGAGACTAAGGTTTTGAGTGTTAAGGGGGATTATTACTTGTGTTAGGACTGTTAAGACTAGGGCTGTGCCTTTCTTCATGGTGAGGAGTGCTAGGAGTAGTGTTCATATGTTAGTAATTCTCACTGCAATGAGGAGAATGGAGGAGTTAGCTAGTAAGCAAGAGGGTGGACGAGGTAGTATACTTGCACGATGATGCTCCAATATACAATTTCACTTGGCTTAACGTGAATCACAAGAGGGTAACGTTCGGAAAAAGGGACTATACGGAACAAGGTTTTAGGAGTGTCAAACATAGGCTTTCACCAATGGACAAACACTTCCCTTGGAACTCTAACGCAAAGACGATCGAGAGGTGGTTCGCAACCTATTTCCTTATCTATAACATCCTTTACTGCCCGGTGTATTTGTTAGATAAGGGGGTGATAATAAATGTAAATATTTCAAATGAGTGAAAATGTTGTCCACACTCTATGGCGGGAATGGATAATTTATTAATGAGTCATTTACTTAGCTTGACTATTCTGATAGTCTGGAGGTTTCATGTGTATATCCGTTTCTACTGCTGTTGTCATTACTCTTACTCTCTGGACTCGTTTCGGTCTGAAGATTAGCATAATTTAATTTATTGTGTAGTTTCATTGGTAAGAGGTAGATGAGAAGTCGGGGTTAATCGACCGCTTATACAACCAAAAAAGAAGGATCAATGCACGTAAGGATTAAGCGTTAGTACTAAGTACTTCTTCCAGGTAATCAGTCCCTACTTTGTCTAGGCTCTTTATCCAATCGATGAACTTTTTCACGTTTTCTCCTTCGAATACAGCACCGTGTTGCGGAGCTATGATTCTGATATCCAGTCCTTGAATCTGCTTTAACCACAGTTCTATCGCTTTCTTATTAGCCATATATACTCTGTGAAAGCCCTCCATGTACTTCTTGTGCTCGTCGAAGTCATCAACCATGATGTACCATGTACCTTTGGGGTAAACCGCTGCTCCGAGATCCCCAGAGAAGTAAACTTTGGTTATTGGATCGTAAAGGTGGAAGTTGCCAGGGGCGTGTAGGAGATGAGCAGGAACTATCCTTAAATCGTCCCCGTTCAGGTTAATCCGCATTCCTTGTAGGGGTATTCTTATTACGTTCATCTTTATGTCGACTCCGATGTGCGGTAAGAACCTATCCCATAGGTCTGATACCAGTACTTTTGCGTTGGGACAATAAGTCAACCATATTGAGAGGCCGGAAATTACGTCTGGATCTTCATGAGACAGAAATATGTATTCGACGTCTTCAGGTTTGACGAACTTCTGCATTGTAGTATAAACTCTTTCAAAAACTAATGGCCCTCCAGGGTCCAATAATACACCTTTATCTTTTACGATAAGCAAATATTGGTTCGTTATTATTCCCTTTTCCATTTCTGCTTGATCTATCGATAGCCAAATGAACTTGTTTCCTTTTTCTTCAGCCAACACGATTGGGTCTATCATGCCTAAATCACCATATCGGGTCTTAACAGACTTGAATAAACGGAGACGTTAAATAGTCCTTTAAGTTTCGATAAAGCTTCCTCGGAATAGAATTCCTTGCCAGAAATTCTTATGTACACTCCTTTGAGCTCTCCTTTAACGAACAGTAAACGAAAAACCGTTTCGTCGTTAAACCCTAATATGTAAATTACTGGGTAGTGCGAGAATTTACGCAAGGTTTCCTCGATGAAGAGACTTATGTCCTTTTTACTAAGATCTAATTTATCGGAGTATACTAACATAGAAGTTGAAACGAGTTTTGCTATATAAGATAAGGAGGCTAACTTGGAAGAAATCGTTTCGCCTGTCGTACTCACCATCTTTTGCTTTTGCTCTAGGTATTTCATCTTTAAATTTATAACTAGTCCCTTGAGCAATTTCGTCATTTGATTTTCATACTTTCCAGAATATATAAGGCTCAGTAGTATGCGTTTTTTATTTTTATTTAATGTTACAAGTAAAGCGAAAGAGGAGTCTTCAGTTTCGAATTTATATTCTATATATCCTTCCCCAAGGGTGCTAGTGAGCTTATATTCCAAAGTCTTTTCCAAGAAGAGGAACCTCTTAATCCTGAGCTTTACTTTATTCTCCGTGAAGCCAATTAAGTTAGGCATGCTGTCAATTACGTTCTTCTTATCGTAAAACCAAGCAATGCCATACTCTTCATCGTTCATCTCGATTTCTTCAGACAAGCTTATAGCCATTATCTTTATATTTTTAATTCTCCCATATATAAGATTATTCTCCCCATATGATAATAAAGATCATCCAATAAGAACGAGCCACAAAACTTCGCCCCTACTGGGGGCGAAAGGGAAAGCCAGCATTTTAACAGCAGTTATGGGAATCTTAGGGAGGTAATACCAAGAAGTCGGTATTAGCG
>QEFN01000061.1 GCA_003086555.1 Sulfolobus sp. SCGC AB-777_G06
CGCTAATACCGACTTCTTGGTATTACCTCCCTAAGATTCCCATAACTGCTGTTAAAATGCTGGCTTTCCCTTTCGCCCCCAGTAGGGGCGAAGTTTTGTGGCTCGTTCTTATTGGATGATCTTTATTATCATATGGGGAGAATAATCTTATATATGGGAGAATTAAAAATATAAAGATAATGGCTATAAGCTTGTCTGAAGAAATCGAGATGAACGATGAAGAGTATGGCATTGCTTGGTTTTACGATAAGAAGAACGTAATTGACAGCATGCCTAACTTAATTGGCTTCACGGAGAATAAAGTAAAGCTCAGGATTAAGAGGTTCCTCTTCTTGGAAAAGACTTTGGAATATAAGCTCACTAGCACCCTTGGGGAAGGATATATAGAATATAAATTCGAAACTGAAGACTCCTCTTTCGCTTTACTTGTAACATTAAATAAAAATAAAAAACGCATACTACTGAGCCTTATATATTCTGGAAAGTATGAAAATCAAATGACGAAATTGCTCAAGGGACTAGTTATAAATTTAAAGATGAAATACCTAGAGCAAAAGCAAAAGATGGTGAGTACGACAGGCGAAACGATTTCTTCCAAGTTAGCCTCCTTATCTTATATAGCAAAACTCGTTTCAACTTCTATGTTAGTATACTCCGATAAATTAGATCTTAGTAAAAAGGACATAAGTCTCTTCATCGAGGAAACCTTGCGTAAATTCTCGCACTACCCAGTAATTTACATATTAGGGTTTAACGACGAAACGGTTTTTCGTTTACTGTTCGTTAAAGGAGAGCTCAAAGGAGTGTACATAAGAATTTCTGGCAAGGAATTCTATTCCGAGGAAGCTTTATCGAAACTTAAAGGACTATTTAACGTCTCCGTTTATTCAAGTCTGTTAAGACCCGATATGGTGATTTAGGCATGATAGACCCAATCGTGTTGGCTGAAGAAAAAGGAAACAAGTTCATTTGGCTATCGATAGATCAAGCAGAAATGGAAAAGGGAATAATAACGAACCAATATTTGCTTATCGTAAAAGATAAAGGTGTATTATTGGACCCTGGAGGGCCATTAGTTTTTGAAAGAGTTTATACTACAATGCAGAAGTTCGTCAAACCTGAAGACGTCGAATACATATTTCTGTCTCATGAAGATCCAGACGTAATTTCCGGCCTCTCAATATGGTTGACTTATTGTCCCAACGCAAAAGTACTGGTATCAGACCTATGGGATAGGTTCTTACCGCACATCGGAGTCGACATAAAGATGAACGTAATAAGAATACCCCTACAAGGAATGCGGATTAACCTGAACGGGGACGATTTAAGGATAGTTCCTGCTCATCTCCTACACGCCCCTGGCAACTTCCACCTTTACGATCCAATAACCAAAGTTTACTTCTCTGGGGATCTCGGAGCAGCGGTTTACCCCAAAGGTACATGGTACATCATGGTTGATGACTTCGACGAGCACAAGAAGTACATGGAGGGCTTTCACAGAGTATATATGGCTAATAAGAAAGCGATAGAACTGTGGTTAAAGCAGATTCAAGGACTGGATATCAGAATCATAGCTCCGCAACACGGTGCTGTATTCGAAGGAGAAAACGTGAAAAAGTTCATCGATTGGATAAAGAGCCTAGACAAAGTAGGGACTGATTACCTGGAAGAAGTACTTAGTACTAACGCTTAATCCTTACGTGCATTGATCCTTCTTTTTTGGTTGTATAAGCGGTCGATTAACCCCGACTTCTCATCTACCTCTTACCAATGAAACTACACAATAAATTAAATTATGCTAATCTTCAGACCGAAACGAGTCCAGAGAGTAAGAGTAATGACAACAGCAGTAGAAACGGATATACACATGAAACCTCCAGACTATCAGAATAGTCAAGCTAAGTAAATGACTCATTAATAAATTATCCATTCCCGCCATAGAGTGTGGACAACATTTTCACTCATTTGAAATATTTACATTTATTATCACCCCCTTATCTAACAAATACACCGGGCAGTAAAGGATGTTATAGATAAGGAAATAGGTTGCGAACCACCTCTCGATCGTCTTTGCGTTAGAGTTCCAAGGGAAGTGTTTGTCCATTGGTGAAAGCCTATGTTTGACACTCCTAAAACCTTGTTCCGTATAGTCCCTTTTTCCGAACGTTACCCTCTTGTGATTCACGTTAAGCCAAGTGAAATTGTATATTGGAGCATCATCGTGCAAGTATACTACCTCGTCCACCCTCTTGCTTACTAGCTAACTCCTCCATTCTCCTCATTGCAGTGAGAATTACTAACATATGAACACTACTCCTAGCACTCCTCACCATGAAGAAAGGCACAGCCCTAGTCTTAACAGTCCTAACACAAGTAATAATCCCCCTTAACACTCAAAACCTTAGTCTCATCAACAGCATAAACCCCACTCAAAGAAACAACATACCTAACATAACTCAACCTCCTAAAATAGTACAAGAGTGTAGAATATGGTAAACTAACCCTCCAAGAGGACAAACCACACAAGTATTCTGCCAACGCTTAGGCTACTTGCTCTCTAGTGTAAAACCTCGGCTTAACATTAATATACTCAAATAACAATAATACAATTTGGGTGAGCACGGGGACTTTCCACTTGATTCCCGTGTGCTCACCAAGATAAAAACCCCGTGCTCACCCTTAAATAGTATTATGCGAAAACAAGTTCTTACAGAACGAGAAAAGATTGTTGAATAAAATTATATTAAATTAACAAAATTGTTGACCACACTCAGGAGCCTTAGCCATAGCCATTAAAATTAATTGTGTAATGGTAAACCTTGACTTAAGTTTCTCTATCTTAACTTCCATAAAATTTCATTAAGAATTTTCCCTTAATAAACCTTAACTAGGGTTAACAAAGTGTTACCTCCTTAGATGGGGCTGAAAATGAGTTCCCAAACTGGGAATAGTAGGATTAACAAAGTGTAGTATTTAGGGCCATTAATGTAAGAGCAAGCTGCTGCAAGCAAAAAATCGCGGATCCGGGCAGGATTAATTCTTAGGAGCTCCTTAAGTGCTGTATGCAGCAAAAGGACTACTAAGAAGCTCCGTAAAACAATAAGAAGGAGTTGGGGGTACATCGGTACCCATGAGGGTACCTCTACCCCCGGCACCCTGATAAGAGGATGCGTATGAATTAGGAGTACCGGGGTCAGCCCGGTACCCAACCCGCGGGTATTAGGTACCCCTTATACTTGGCGGGGTACCTCAATTTATATTAACATTACAAAGATTTATAAGTTTCTTTGGATCCACACAGAATTACTTTGAATTTCTTCTAGGTAAACTGGGGAGTTTACTGAATTTTTCTAACGAGAGTAGAAAGCTGGGATCCCATATATGTGCTTATACCGCTTACTTAACAATTTTTCAAAATTCAATGAGAAGAAACTCTGTTAGCAAATTGTTTTAATAACCTCTTTGAGAAGTTTATACATATGAGAATTGTTGAGGACAAGTACGGTAATAGGTTTCTAGAGATCGAGAATAAGGAAGATTTTAGGAAATTTAAGGAGGATTTATTAAAGAGGGCTAAGGAAAAGGCTAATGCCCGTAAACCTTCTTATGAGACCCAACCTCCCAAATGAAAACTATGCAATTTTTTGAATCAACGCTATAAAGTATCCTTATATCCCCACTTACTTCTATGGAAAACATAGTATTTCCGTATATATCTTTTCCCAACTTCTCCCTGGAGTATTTGAAAGGGTTCTCTTGCAACAACTCCAATTTCTCTAAAATCAGCATAAGCAATTTATCATTGAATTCATCAGTAGCGAATTCTATGAATTCCTCATAGCTCTTAGCCTTCTTCAGCTGAAACCTTAACTTCCACTCTCTGCAAACCACGATAAAAGATATAGAGAACTTACTTTAAAAATCTATTTCTATCTCTTTTCGTATATTATCTCGCTAGAAATAATAGTTGTAATAATGGTAGTTATGTAGTTGTGTTGCTGTAGACAGCATTAGTATCCCCATGAGAACAGCTACACCGTTTACGGTAGACCCAAAATCATATTAGAAAAAATATTTCTGATAGGATAATATCTAATCCGTGAAAGATAAAGAAATTTATAAGAGTGTAAAGAATTGAAGAAAGGGTTTAAGGTGAG
>QEFN01000062.1 GCA_003086555.1 Sulfolobus sp. SCGC AB-777_G06
GCACAAATAGGTATTTATTTAAGTTTAAAGGGTTTAGGGGTGATTAAGGCATATGATAGAGTAGTCGGAGTAGCCCACAACGAGAAAGAACTCGAGAAAGAAATAATGAGGATAGGTGCTATAGATCCAGCATGTGCAAACTGGCACTTAGAACAAGGGCACATAGTAGCTTGGTTAAGATATATAGGGAATAATACACTTGCGGAGATGTTAAAGGGCGTAAAAGATTATAGGGAGGCGTTAGCGAGAATAAGAGACTACTTTATAATGAAAGAGACGAAGTTGGGGACACAAAAAAGTGAAGTTCCTAAAAAAGTTGAAAATCAGAGAGAGCCTGAATTAGGCAAACGCAGAGTCAGAGGAAGGTATTTTGTGTAAAAATTTTCACTTATTTTCTTTTTAATTTTTGTTTTTAAATCTTTATTATTATGTAATTAAAAACTAAAAACCCTAAGAAGAACACTGGTAAAAATAAATCGCTCAACCCTATAAATACCTCATTAAACCATAGTGTACCAAGGCTGAAAAGTAGAGCGGATAAAAAGAATTTCATATGAGGAAGCCTTATCCTCGCAATTTGAGATTTTAAGGTGTACGTGAGAACTATAACTATAATCGAGGCTACGATAGTGCCAAGCAACGAGGTGTAATAATCTTCACCCATGAGTGCTATTATCACCAATGCAGCCTCTAATGCTTCAACAGCCGAGATTGTAAAAACCACAACTACTCCCTCCTTCTTTTCATCATCTCCTTTAGCCCTTTTAACTCCCTTAAAATACCTTCTAGCACTGCGTAACAACTTATAGCCGAAATAGAACAATATTATTGCCGATCCGATAAGGACGTAATTTAACGGTAGGAGGTAAATAAACTTTCCTAACGCGAATGTAGGGATCAACACTGTTATTACACCTAACGTAGCGTATAGAAATGGTACGTTACTCTTGTAAATTCCGTGGTATATTGACGCTACAGCACCCGCTTCTGAGAGCTCTAATAGTGAAATCCCTAAAGAAGCTAAGAATATCGCTATGTTCATAACGGGAGAAGGTTGTGGCAAGGAAAAATAAAAAACTGACTTTTTATTACTCGCTCTTGTATCCGAAGAGCTTTGTAAGATACGCTTGCTCCCAATTGTCCTTTTGTATCGTATACTCCCTCCTTAACTGAGGGTCTTTGGCAGCTGCTGGAGGTTGTTTTGTCAAGTCTAACTGGAACTGCAAGCTCAAAGTCTCCAGCTTACCCTCTAAATTCCCTAAGAAAGCCCAGCCTACAAACGCGTATTGCACGGGGACCTTCTCACTTATTCCTTCCATCTCAAGGATCTTATTTGCAGCAAACTGAGAACTTTCAAACGCTATCTCTTGATTCTTAGGGAAGGGTAACTTAGCTGCATCTCCCACTGCTAAAATATCATCGTATTTTGGATTCCTCAAATCCTGAGGAGATCTCACCTCAGCAAAAGGCGAACCTAACCCTGCTTCCTCGATAAACCTTGGAGCCCTGTTAGGCTCTAACATTGCGAGTATAGTATATTCGTACCTTTCTCCGCTCTTAGTCACAACATAATTCTCTCCTATCTCCGTGATCTCTTGGTTAATGACTAGTTGTATCCCAGCTTTTTCATAAACTTGTTTAACTATGTCAGCAATTACCGGGGGTTGAGTTTTGTCATTAGCATCAATATGTATTATCTTAAATTTATCCCTAACGCCTCTATTAGTCAGAACTGTGTGAGCTAACATAGCAGTCTCAGTAGGGGCAGGGGCACATCTGTAAGGGGCTTTAGGTGCGTAAATAACTATACTACCGCTCTCAGCAGTCCAGAGCCTTTGTTTAAGGACGTTTACCCTACCGGGGTCATAGACTGTAGTGTTTTTCCACCAATACTTTTCATAACCACTTATTGAAGTGCCGTCAAATACTATTCCGGGGGATAAGACTAAGTAGTCATAGTCTAGTTCTTTCTTTGAGTTAAAGGTTGTGTCTGACAAGTAGACTTTTCTATTCGCAGGGTCTATTTTGTATACATTTCCGACAACTACTTTGATTCCACTCTTTCCTACCTCTTCATAGCCTCTCAAGATTCTACTATATTTCTGCTCGCCGGTTAAAATGAGTGGTCTACTAGGTCCCGATATATAGTAGTCATCCTTGTTTATAACGGTAATTTCTGCGTTCTTCAGTTTCTGCACCAATGTATTTGCAACTCCCATTCCACCTATTCCGCCACCAACGATTACGACCTTTTTCATCGGCTATACATCTTTTACTCACTTTAATTAAATTTACAATTATTACGATGTCGAGAAAACTATTTTAAAGTTAAATCGATCTGTATTGGCATAATCATTTTTCACTATTAGTTTCATGCATCTCTATCTGACTCTTTAACGAACAAATTATGCATGAATGAACAAGACGCAATGAATATAGCAAGAATAGTGCTTGAGATAATAAAATATAACATACCGCTGGACTGTGAGGAGGATTTCGAAGTATTGGCTAAAAGGCTACTAAACGACTTAAGGGATCTGGGTCTTGAAAAGACTTTAGACAAGTGGTTAAAAGAAGAAGGCGAAGAAGTTGACTTAATACTTAATCCTTAAACACTTCTGTAATCTCTGCATTAGCCTCTTCGTAGTCCTTTAACGTGTCTATTGATCTCCAGTATACGTCATCGAAAGTTATCCCCTTAAGAAGACCCTTTTGAGCTAACAAAGGAAAAGTTTCTTTTTCTATATCTCCTTTCTCAGGAAGATACTCGAATATCTCTGAGTTCATAGAATATATTCCAGCATTTATCCAAAAATCTTTCAAAACTGGCTTCTCGACGAATTGTATTATATTTCCATTTCTGTCTACCTTAACTATACCGAAGGGACTCCTCAGAGGTACTAAAGATATAACAGCTACAGCCTTATCGTCCCCCAGCTTAGAGAGATCGAGGTTAGTTAGAATATCCCCGTTTAAAACGAAGAACTTTTCCCCGTTTGATATAAATCCATTAAGCCTCTTTATAGCACCGCCCGTTCCTAGAGGTTGATCCTCAGTGAGAATTGCAATAGGTATTCCTAACTTATCTTGATTTTTTGCCACCCAATCGATGAGAACCTCTTTCTTGTAACCTGCAAGAACAAACACGGACGTAACTCCGAATTTTTTCAACCACTTTATCTGCCACTCAATGATCGGTTTACCTGCTATCTCGATAAGGGGTTTGGGCCTCTCGTCTGTTAAGGGCCTGAGCCTCTTACCAAAACCTCCAGCTAAAATTACAGCTTTCATTATTTATATTCACGTTTTACAGATTTTAAGGTTATTTGTTTTCTTCATCTAGATTTATTCCTTCTAGTTCTAGTAATTTTCTCTTTAGTTCAACACCTCTTGAGTAACCGCCGATTCCGTTTTCAGCTACTACCCTATGACAAGGTATAATCAACAACACGGGATTCTTAGATAGGGCTACTCCTACAGCTCTGGGAGAAGTCTTTAATGTATCTGCAATCTCTTTATAAGTCTTTACTTGCCCCCACTTAATTTTTCTTGTCTCGTTAAACACTCTCCGCCTAAAGGTATTAACATTAATGTCTAAGGGCTCCATTGAAAAATCTACCTCCTTACCTTCAAAGTACTTATCGAGTAGATGAAAGAAGTCTGTGAAAAAAGAATTGTCCAATAACTCCTTTTCCACACATTCACAGAAATCTAACATTATAAACCCTTTTTCACTTCTGGCAACAGTAATTGTCCCTAAGGGGCTCTTATACACTCCGTAGACTATCATTTGAGTTTACTTAATGTATTATTCTGGCTCAAATCTCTATTCTTTATCTCCTCAAGTAACGCTGAAAGGAAGTTATTGAGCTTAATCCCTCTTATTTCGAGGTTACCTCTAGCCCTCACAGTTATTTCTCCCTTCTCCATCTCCTTCTTTCCTACTATAACAATATACGGTATACCCTC
>QEFN01000063.1 GCA_003086555.1 Sulfolobus sp. SCGC AB-777_G06
TTTGTAGAAACTATCTATTTCTTTTCTCCTCATATAATTTCTTAGCATATTCCAATACTTCTTCAGCCATCTTTAACGCTTGTTGTGAATCATATTCAGAATACAGTAACTCCGGTGGAGTGTTAGATTCCTCATCACCGTACATGGAAAGCTCTCTTTCTTTCCTTAAAGACCTAGAATACGAAACGAAAAGATCTATTTTCTCTTTGAACCACTGGGGGAATTTGTCAGCATTGTTTTTCAATATAGGACCTACATCGTGAAATTTAGGAGGTTCTATGTTAACAAGCCTAAGGCAGGCTTTAAGTGATAACTCTACAGCCTCTTGACACAATCTCACTACAATATTATACTTCTTCCTTTCATTCTCTACCCTAGCCAAGTTTATTCTTTCCTCAGCTTGTGAAATATAAGAATATGCGAATTGGTCAAAGTTCAACCGTTTCACCAAATCTTGAGTCCTTCTTAAGCACCCAATACCACTTCTTACCCATCCTAACCCTTTCAGCACCTAATTCCTTTAGCCTATCCCTTAACTTCTGCAATATTCTTGTGAAGAAGTAATTTCTGTCATAAAGTATTACGGCATCATAAACCATATCTAAATAGAGTGGAGAGAATTTTTCAGCCTCTTCCGGTGTTTTTAGCACGGGTGAAAGCGATATGTAATACCTCATCTTCCAGTACTCGTCTAAGTTCAGCTTATCCTCTACTTTGGTCTCAAATACTCTTATCCTCTTAAGCATGCTGTCTTTAGGAAGGTTTTTCATAATTATTAGCAAGTCAACATCACTATCGTTTCTATTGTCACCCCTAGCAACACTTCCGTAAACTACAACTGAAATTAAGTCGTCTTTAAACTCCTCCTTCATTATTTTAAGCATGTTATTGAGTAAAGTAGCGTAAGGTTCCTTTATCACGTAATATTATAATCCTAAAGGTGTAATAAACGTTACGAATGGGTTTGAGTGTGAGTGAAGGCGTGATGTGTCATTACGTGATTACTTTCCCGTTCACAAACTCCAGATATTCCCGTGTATGGCTCATTATCTTTAGCAATATGACTCAAAAGCTAGAGTAGAACTCGTCCTAATTTAACTCGTCCTAATTCAGGATGTGAACCTTATTACCTGCTTATGAAATCCTCTGCTGTAACGCTACCTCGGAATTTCATGAACAACACTGCTAAGATTAGCACGATAGACGAGTTAAAGCCTATGATAAGTAATGTCGTAATTTGTGAGTAGGATACGAACATAGCGTTTATTATTTCAAAAAGTACTAACTCTGCGACACTTACTAGAGAAGCTATAGATAACGACGGTGGTACGCTTCTTCCGAAAGACGTGGAGGGTTTTGACAGTGACGGGAATTTCAAACTGAGTATTATTATTAACAGTAATGTCAGCAAGATTATCACAAGTCCGCCTATGTAGAACAGTATTAAGAACTGAATTGAACTGAGAAGAACGGGGATAAATAGGAGGATTAAGACCGTCGTTACCCCGTAATAAATCGTGTAATAGATCAAGGTGAATATTAATGAAGCTTTCGTAATCATTGAAAATACCCTTTTCGGTCCTCCCAGGTAACTCAGAAATATTTCGATTTCACTGTTAATCCTAAGATTATAAAGAAAATAGTAAGGAATAGAAGAGGATAAAATTAAAGTAAATAACGAAGGGAGGAATATGATAATTGGTATTAACGCGAGTACTACGACAGCCTTAGACGGGGGTAAAGAGATTCCGTAAGTTTCGTATAATATCCTCGAGTATAGTGCCGAGTTACTAGGCATGTTGAGGTCGTTAGAAGGGAGGAGGAAGAGCGAAAAAACGATAATTAAAACTACAACTCCTGAAACTAAAGTCATCACGTTGTAAAAATTTCTTTCATAATTTTCCAAGTAAGCTCTTTTAATAAACACCTTAAGAACGGGGTCAATTGATAACTTCATCGACACATCATCTAATAGTAGGTTATCTCATATTTGTATTTAATTCTTGTAGTTTCTAGCCTGGACTTCATTATGCACGCCTGCGTAAGCTACTTTATTTCTGGTTTATCGCCTACTTTTAGCTAGTATTTGAGGTCTTTCGGAATGAGTGAACTAGATGGGTCACGTCATGTATTTCACTAGTTATCTCACTTAGACTCTCTCTCGATGCTACCGACACTCTCGAGCATTTTCTCCTCATTGCATTTATCATACGCCCACAACAGACCGTAACTTTACCGTCATAATTTAAAAGTCCTCTTCTTTCATCCTCGTTCGTAAATTTTCTCCTTCATCTTTTCCATCTTCACGACTCGGTCGCTGACGGTCAGTCGTTTATTTCAACTTACAAATCCGTAATCGTCTTTAAAGGAACATTTAAATAACTAGAATAAAGTTATTGAGCATGTGAAAGTGAGTGTCATAGATGCCGAGATCGGCTACCGTGGAAGGACAATAGTTATAGTAAGTTCGTTAACGTTGAACGAGAACGAGGTCGTCGCATTGGTGGGACCGAACGGTGCCGGGAAAACCACACTTTTAAGAGGTTTAGCCGGAGTTTTGAGACCGATTAGGGGTAGGGTAGAGGTTGACGGAATAGACCTCTACTCCAAAGAAGGGGAGAAGGTGAGGAAACTTATAGGCTATATGCCTGCTGAATATTCACCGCCAACTACTCTCACGGTAGGGGAGTTCATGAAATTCTGGTCTGAAATCTACGGTGAGCCCTCTCAGCCTATCGACATTCCTCTTTCTGCCCAAATGAAGATCGAGAAGTTGAGTAGCGGACAGAAGAAACTCCTAAGCCTTTACAGAGTGTTTCTCCAAAACCCGAAAATTCTGATACTAGACGAACCTACAGCGAATTTGGACGTAAACTTCAGGTTGATGTTATACGATAAGATAAATTTGATCAAAGAGGGTAGGATAATAATATATTCTACACACGACATCTCTGATCTACCGATTTTCGCTACAAGGATAATTTTCATTAAGGACGGCAGAATCATAATGGACAACAAACTAGAGGAACTGAGAAAGAACTTGGTGTATATTAAAGGTAACATTAAGAGCTTTCCTCAAGGAGTGAAAATTATTAGGTCGTACGGTGGTGGTAAGTTTTTGATCAAGTGCGACGGGAAAATTAGTGAAATTGTTAAGGAAATGGTAAACTCCGGTAGTGAAATAGAAGAGGTCAGTGAGGTAAACATGTACGAGTTATATAGGATGATAATGGAAGAGAGGGTCTAAATAGTGACCTTGAGCTCATTAAAGGGATTGCCCACTGTTCAGTTATTCTCGGGTACTCAACTTGATTGCGTATTTACGCTTTTTGGAAAAACGTGCTTTGTGGACTACTTCAGAATTATACAAAAATTTATAAAAAATAATAACGAGTATTACTCATGGGAAAGAGTAAGTACAAGAGGGATTGGCACAAGTACGACGAGAACGTTATAATGAGATATACCCTAATGTTCCCCTTCTACGTCTTCGAACACTGGTGGGATTTACTAGCAGAGGAGAATAGACATGCAAAGAAAACCTACAAGGCACCAAAGGAGTTCAACGAATTCCTAGCATTCCTCCACTTGTTCTTACCTTATAGGGCTATAGAAGGAGTATTGAGAGCACTAGAGAGACTGAAAATCATCCCAACAAGCCTAGACTACTCAACAGTGAGGAAAGAGTAAGAAACATGAACATAAAATTCCCGGAAGCAAACGACGAGCTGGAAGTAATAGCAGACGCAACGGGAATAAGCACAAACAAGGGAGGACAATACATCATAGCAAAATGGGG
>QEFN01000064.1 GCA_003086555.1 Sulfolobus sp. SCGC AB-777_G06
ATTGTGGATCGGCTCTTTTACCCGTCTTTTTCATAACTTTCCCTACTAGGTAGTTAATCACTTTAGGATCTTTTCTAGCTTTTTCAGCTGCATCTGGCTCCTCTTTGATTACTTCCCTTATTATCTGGACGAGGAATTCCTCGTCCTTTACTGCCGTAAGTCCCTTTTCTTTAATTATCTGACCTGGCATTTTACCTTCTAAAACTACTTCAGGTAAGATTTCTTTAGCTATCTTTATTGTAATTACACCATCATCGAGAAGTTTAAGTAACTCTACTAGATGTGATGGTGTGGCTTTCGATTGGGACGGCCTTAGGTTCTTATCGTTTAGCCACCTTAGATAGTCGTTAATTAATAAATTAGCGAGTTTCTTGTAGTTAAAGTAGTTCTTAGCCGTCTCCTCAAATAAGTCAGCTAGCACTTTATCCGTTACTAAAACTGTTGCGTCATATTCTGTTATTTCGTATTGTTTCACCAACCTTTGTATTCTAATATCTGGTAGTTCAGGGAGACTTTTTCTAATTTCTTCTACTAGTTGTTTGCTTATAGGATAGGGTGGTAAATCTGGATCGGGGAAGTATCTATAATCTTCTTCTTGTTCTTTAGTTCTAGTTGGTACTGTTACTTTCCTTTGTGCATCCCAATGTCTAGTCTCTCTCTCCACTTTTAGTCCCTGAGCAATTGCGGCTCTTTGCCTAGCTATTTCGTATTTTATTGCTTCTTCAACTTCTTTTGGTGATCCAATATTCTTTACTTCCACTCTTTCTCCTCCCTCAACGGATACATTAGCATCAGCCCTCATAGCCCCTTCTAAGTCACAATTACATACACCTAAATGCTCTAGTATAGATCGTAGTTTTTCTAGAAATTCTCTCGCTTCTCTAGGTTCTGTTATGTCAGGCTCAGTTACTATTTCGAGCAATGCCATACCAGACCTATTGTAATCTAAAAGAGTGTATTTGCTGGTCAACATAGACCCGGTTGGATAAATAATTTTTGCCGGATCCTCTTCTATGTTTATTCTCCTTATCCTTACAGTTTTACCATCTCTCAGTTTTACAAAACCACCTTTACTTATTGCAATACTTCCGGGACCATCATACTGAGAGATCTGATAATTCTTCGCCATATCTGGGTAGAAATAATGTTTTCTTACCATAGATAGCCTATCAGCAACTTCACCATTAAGTGCCAACGATACCATTATCGCGTATTTTAAGGCATTCTCGTTGATTATTGGTATAGCTCCCGGTAAGCCTAGACAGACAGGGCATACGACAGTATTTGGTTCTTTATCTATGTAGTCCGTTGGACAAGAGCAAAAGAGTGTGGTTTTTAACGCCGTTAAGTGAACGTGAACTTCTAAGCCTATTTTTACCATAGCTAATACGTTATAAAAATCTCCATTTATACTTTATCTTATCCAAACGCTCTGTCTCCAGCATCACCTAAACCTGGTATTATATAACCTCTATTGTCTAATTCTGGGTCTATTGAGATAGTAAACAAGTAGATATCTGGGAATTCTGCAAGAAGTTTTCTGACTCCATACTCAGATATAATCACGGAAACTATATAGATTCTTTTTGGACTATAATATTTAATAATGCTTATTATTTTTTTCATAGTACTTGCAGTAGCTATCATTGGGTCGGCTATTATGACGTTATCTTTAGAAGTTATATTAGGTATCTTTGAATAGATTATTTCAACCTCCATTTCTTCTGGAAATTCTTCCTTGACTTCTTTTTCCTTTCTACTAGCAGCGATTACACCTAGCCTAGCTGTCGGTAAAGCTTTTAAAAGTCCTTCCACAAGCGGCGTAGCTGCCCTTAGAACGTTTATTATTACTATATTCTCTAAATCATAAATTCTAATGCCCCTAGCTTTTGTTCCTAAAGGTGTTTCAACTTCAACTGTTTCGTAATCTAACGTATTTAAAAGCTCATAACCGATAATTCTACCTAATCTAACCATTGTTTTTCTGAAGTTAATTTGATCTGTCGTTTTAGAACGTAGTTGAGTTAAAAAATGAAGAGTAATTGGCTTAGAAAGCAAAAATAAAGGCATAGCTTTACCTCTTACTGCTTAATTTCCTCGCTTCTCTTTCAGTTTCCCTAAGTATGAGGATATCTCCAAGTCTTACTGGTCCTTTAACGTTTCTTGTTAGTATTCTTCCCTTGTCCCTTCCTTCTAGAACTCTTACTCTAACTTGAGTAACTTCTCCTGTAACTCCTGTTCTATCTAAAATCTGTATTACTTCAGCCGGAAAGCCAAATTCTTCTATTATTGGTGATTGAGTTGGCTGTTTCGCTTTCTCGCTCACTCTTATTACCCAAAAGATCACAATACCAATTCACTTAAATACTTCACTATGTGTATTATCAATCATGGTTTCAATAAGGCAGTGTAGTTTCTGCGGAAAAGAAATAATGCCTGGTACTGGATTAATGTACGTCAGAAACGACGGTTCAATATTGTGGTTTTGTTCTAATAAGTGCAAAAAATCTATGCTAAAGTTACATAGGGATCCTAAGAAGTTAAAGTGGACCAAGGCTTACATGGGTGGGGTTAAGTGAAACAGAGGACTTTTGTAATGATTAAACCAGACGGTGTAAAGAGAAGACTAGTAGGCGAGATAATTTCCAGATTTGAGAAGAGAGGTTTTAATATAGTTGCAATGAAGATGGTTCATATAGATAGAACTACAGCAGAAAGATTATATGAAGAACATAAGGGGAAGTCTTTCTTTGAAGAATTGATAAATTATATAACATCTGGACCGGTAGTATGTATGGTAGTTGAGGGAGAAGAAGCTGTAACTGTTGTAAGAAAAATGATTGGGAACACTGACCCTAAAGAGGCACCACCAGGTACTATAAGGGGGGATTATGCTTTAACGAAAGCAGAAAATGTAATCCATGCATCGGACAGTGAAGAGAAGGCTAAAAGAGAAATGAGCATATTCTTTGTAGAAAAAGAGATTGTTGCTATAATGTAATACCCAATCCGTATGTTGGATCGGAACTCTTTTTAATATTAATTATCTCTTTTATTACTTCCTTCATATCGTCTGTTATAATATCCTTATATTTAGTTAGCAGAATTTCTAAGTCCTCTTTGGGCACGTCAGTATATAATACGTCTCCCTCTTCAATTTGGCGTCCTACCATAACATTACCTTTTATAGAAACTGCTACTTCCATTCCTTTCGTGGCTTTCTCTACTGTCTTCTTGTTATCTTGGATTTGCTGGATCTCTCCGACTTTTCTACCATCTTTCTTAATTAAAGGAGATTTAGGTTTTATGATCCCTCCTAATACTTCTACTCCGACGATTACAGGGTCACTTCTCCTAAAGACATACCCTGGTAGAATCCTGAACTTTCCAGGCAGAACTAAAGAGTCTAAAGTTCTACGTTTTTCGCTTTCCTTTACATCAATAATATATTTTTCTATATCATCAATTAACTGATAGATAATTTCACCATAAATTAACTTAATTTTAGTAGGTATTTCTATTCCAGGTAGAGGTTTAACTCTAAAGGCAGCAATTAATCCGTATTCTTTTGCTTCTTGGCTCGTTAATTCTGCCTCCGTAATGTCTCTTTTACTAATTGGTCCAATATCTGCTAATCTTATAGGTATCTTCTTCTGCTGGAGCGCCGTAATTATAGCTTCTAAACTACCTAGTAGGGAAAGTTATGAAAAAGACGGGTAAAAGAGCCGATCCACAAT
>QEFN01000065.1 GCA_003086555.1 Sulfolobus sp. SCGC AB-777_G06
AATGCCCAACCGAGTAGGAAGTGTTGATGAAAAGATATTGAGGATAATTGTAGGTGTTTCAGCAGCAATATGGTCTAAACTTCATTTAACAGTAGGTTATCATGCTGCAGTAATAGCTTCGAGAGTTGTAGGTCATGCGTCTTTAATCTTTGCTATGTATTCAGAGTATTTCGGTTTTAACGCAGCTTTGTATTTGTTTACATCATACGAGATATTTACGAATACAAGAAAACTCCTTCTTCCTTTCTTTATTTTATTCATATTTAATACATTTTTAATAATTTATACCCATGTTGATAAAGCTCCATTACTAGGCAAACCATTGCCTATCATACTAGAAGTGTATCCTGTTATATTACTCGATATTATATTACTGATTGGAACTGGAAATATTATTGATGAAGAATTATGTGGGTTAATGAACATTTACCATATTTATCAAATGTTCATAAATTATTATCGAAAGCAGAGCTCTTCATACCCTTAACATGGCATTTTCATCTCTTTGAAAAAGAAGAGTGAAAATGAATACATAGTATTCTTGTATCCGTTTGAAACAGTAAAAAAGTAAAAGTTGGAGAGGGCTGTAAAAATTTGATCTTACAATATCTACTTCAAGTGAGGGAATTAAGTATCTTCTAGAAGATATAAGGGGAAAGATTAAGTACACTTTTATCGTATCGTCTAGCGTTACCTCAAGAACTTTAAACGTGATGGTTGGTGTGGAGAAGAAATGTCTTTTTACTTCGATTCCAATAGAACCGAGACATATATTAGAACGTCTGTCTTATAATTTAAAATTCCTTAGAAACGAATAACTTTTCTACAGTTTTCATTATATGTTTAAATTTGAAATTAAAAAAAAAAAATTAACTGCTTGAATTAGAGTAGTACATCATATTATAGAAATATCCGACGAATGGGTCGTATACGAATCCTTGTACATATGGCTGTACAAAGTAGTAAGTGTTTGGAAACGGTAACCATACGTAAGGTGCTTCGTGGTATATAATGTTATATGCTTGTGCTACCATCTGTTCTTGCTCTGTCGTATTAGTTATAAAAGGTAAAGTTTGATACATTGTCTGCAAGGTCGAAATATTTACCCATGCTAAATTGCCAGATATTCCTCCAAATTGCACGTCTGTTAATGGCATTAATTGTTGGAATACTGGATCAGGCCAGTCTGGGAACCATCCCAAGTTAACCATAACCGGCGTTTCGTTAGGAGTTGTCCAGCCGTCTGTTACTGTCGATTCAACGAACCTGGTAGATATGCTTATTCCTATTTGCTGTAAATCCTGAGTTATTATCGTAAGCTCTTTTTGCTCTAATAAAGTAACTGGTGCTATTGAATATATGTCTAACGTAGGTAATTGTTGACCATTTGGGTTTCCTATTACCGTACCATTAGGTAAGACTACGTAAAAGTCTCCCTGATATCCAGCCTCGTTTAGGTATTTAATTGCTAATGCTGGGTTGTAAGTATATTCACTTAGGTTGTCTGGATTATAATAGCCAGGAAATTGGGGGGAAATTGGCCCTAAATACTCAATTGCTAAATCTTGTCCTTGATAACTGAATATGCTTAGTAATTGCTGGTAGTTAATTGCATACTCTATTGCTAGTCTAAAGTCGGTTATGTTAGTGGGGAACTTCATCATATTCATCGAGATGTATAGGACTCCAGGTTCAGATCCGAAGTTTCTGAAAGTCTCGTTAATAGGCATTGAGTTGTAGGGGCTTTGATTAAGTATCTGGTATATGTAAGGTATGCTCACATAGCTCATCTGAGCCTTGTTAGTGAGGAAGTCCTCTACTCTTTGTTCATGGGATAGACCGTAGTTTATCTCTATTACGGGTATATGAGCGGGCTGTGCAACAGCCGGTATATTAGATACGTTTTGAGCCCAATAGTGTGGGTTTTTATCTAAGACTATCGTGCTGAAACCACTGGTAACTTTTACTATAACGTATGGACCAGTCCCGTTCATACCATTTTCATCTAGATAAGCGTTAGGTGAGTTAGGCTGTACACCCCCGTGTTCATCAACGAATACTGGGTTCACTATGGCACCCCACCATGAAGCAATGTCGTAAAGGAAGAATTTGTATGGAGCTAACACGTTGATCTGGACTTCATAAGGTCCTTTGACAACGACAGCCTGATATGGGTACTCCATTATCTTCTGAATAGTTGCGTTATTGGCATTAAAGTGGGACAGTATAGAAGCCAATATATGAGCTGTTAGGGTATAGTTTTTCGCAGTGGGTAAACCAGTAGCATTTTGAATTGCATTATTAACTCCCCAAGGAATTGCATAACCAGTCTGTCCGTAAATCGTAGAGTTGAATAATAGTCCTATATAATTAGCAACTCCGGGCCCTTGACCCATTAGTATAGTCCTATAAAACGAGAACCATACGGTTGAAGCATTTACTTGTACTCCATCTGGGAAGTATACTCCTTGTCTAATAAAGAATGTATAGTTCTCGTAGTTTGTTGTAGTATAGTTTTGTGCTATTACTGGAACTACTTGATGGAAGTTGCTTCCGTTGAACTCGACTAGCTCTTGGAATAAGGCTGTAAATAATGGACCGTCTTGTACATAGAAACCTGTAGCGGGGTCTAAAGCGTCTGGTGTAGCAGTTTGAGAGTCATCAACTAGTACACTTGTATTTGGTGGTAAAAGTGTAACCATTGTCGGTGAGGTTGATGTTGTTGTGCTTATTGATGTGCTAACCGAAGTTGTAGTTGTAGAAGTAGTAGTACTGGTAGATACCGTAGTTGTAGAAGTAGTACTAGGATGCTGCGTTGTTAAAAATATTCCAGCTGCTATTGCTATGATTAAAATTACTATTATTAATCCTATAATAGCAGTTTTTGAAAGACCTAACTTCTTTTTACTTTTCATAGTAATCAGTATAAGCATCTTTTTAACTAGTAATTAACTTTTTCGTTAGTTTTCATATACTATGGGAAAATTTAATAAACAATTTAAGGGATTTATGTTTATGCTGACGGATTATATAAAATTTGCTATAAAGAGAATGATAAACGGCTTTATCACCATACTCTTATTGATCTTTTTCGTGTTCGTCCTCATCCATGCAGCAGCACCAAATCCTGCACAGCTAGCCCGAATATATGCTGGTAACCCCCATGCCCCTCCCGTGGAGATTCAACAAATAATAAAGGAGTACGGGTTGGATGAACCACTTTAC
>QEFN01000066.1 GCA_003086555.1 Sulfolobus sp. SCGC AB-777_G06
TCATTTTGGGGGATAGGGATGAGAGTACTTTCCGTGAGGTCAAAAAGTATTTGCCTGAAGAGGGGGTGAGCGATGATTATAACTTGTTGAAAGACCACACGGTTGTCTCGCCAGTTAACCCTAACGAGTCCTTTCATTCCTCATTAAGGGATAGGCTAATTAGATTCAAGAGGGCAACGAAGGCAGTAAATAGGAGCATTCGTAGCATGATGTACTCCATAGCATTAGTCTTATGGGAGAGAAGGTTAATCCCAGAATTTGTAACTTAACGACGACACTATCTCCACACTCATAATCCCTTGACATAAGCTTAAAACATTATAATAGTGATATATGGTGATAATGTAGTCTTGAAAATATTACGAAGAGAATACAAAGATTTGAGAAACGTTAGAGGATGGTCGTTGATCTACAGTAGGAGAAAAGCAGGAAAATCGTTCTTAGTAAGAAAATACGTAAACCCCGACTTGTATTACGTTATAACTAGGGATTTACAAGCCTAATTTTCGTCAGACGGCAGCTTTAAAAAGCTAGATGACGCTTTCACCCAGTAAATTATAGCACTACGTGAGGGAAAGACAAGTTTCAGCGATTGCCTGAAAGGTATTGGGACGAGTTAAGTGCTTAACAACCCAACGGCAAACTAATTCTTGTAGAATCTAGCTTTAGAGTGAGGAAAAAATTAATAGGCAAGAAAAGTCCTTTACTTGGTTTAGTATTGCCTCATAGGCTTGACATAATACATCATGCTGACGTGTTATGCCAAGTTAAAGACCCCCTTACTCTCCTCAATCTACAGAGACCCTTGGACTATTAATTTCGCTAAGAGCTTAAAAGATTTAGAGGAGAAAGCTTATCGGCTCTACATGGTCACTAAGGTGTTAATAGGGGAAATATTTGAAGAGGACGAAAGGCAGTGTCGATATTTTTTATAATCCACTTCTTTTCACTTGATTACAACATTCGTAGATACAAATAGCATAAACGTCTTTTTACAAAGTTTCTGGTAATACCTAAGACTAATATGCTGAATTTGTACTGTTATACTCCTAAAGTAGATTTTTATTTGCTTAAGAGATATGTTCCTATGCATATTATGAAGTTGGCCACAGTCGTTTTTATCATATTCATAATCGCTATAATTTTCTTAGGAATAATTTACTTTGTATACCTTGAAAATTTATTTAATGCCTATGCATACACACAGAATTCTATAATGAAATATTTCTTATCGCCTCAGCAAATAAAACCAAATGAAAAATCAATAACAGTGAACAATACAACATTCGAGTTTATGTATTATAATGTTTCTGAAAGTGAGTTAACTGAGTTAATACACAATACTGGAACTTTAACCAACAATATTAGCCATTTATTAGTGTCGATTGCAGGGTTAATAATACTATACGGACTATATATTTTCCTTTATTTTAGGGTTTTTATTAGAAATTTATCACCAAGCATTATTTTCCATCTTCTATTTCCTATCGCTGTTGAACTTATCATTATTATACTCATACCTTTATCTCTAGGATCTATTTTCTATAGTACGATTTTCTCTATCCTTTTGACTTTTCTTTATGCATTAGACCATTTGCTACCTCTAAACTCTGCTTATTCAATGATAGATTCACTGATCTTTGGTTTAGATATCTTTTTATTTGTGGTAGAGTTTTTAATTGAACGGGTTACCGAGAATGAAATTTCATCAATTCCTACTACAATTGATAATGTAGTAAAATTATTTCATTCCACTAATGAAATATTGGAACATGTTATTAACGTATGGAAATTAATAATTAAAATTTTAGTTATATTTACATTTGCTATCTCAATAGCTACAACTTTTTTGGCTTATTTTAACATCGCATATCTAATAGAAGACTTTCTTTTTGTATTTTTTACAATGTCAATCATTACCGTTCTGGTATTGTTAGTTTTAATTACCGAATTCCTAGTCAATATAAGCATTAAAGGAATGAGTTACATGGATAGGTAAATTTATACTTCTAAGACGAGAAAGAGTGAAAACGGTAATAATAAAATCTAGCTAGGCTTGGTAGCCTACTAGAGCTTTTTTATATTCTAGTTTTCTATACGCTCTAAGTAGAATAAAACTTTCGCAGAGATGAAGTCTCAGCTTTCCCATATTAAGTCGACTTACTAAAACTGAATCTACGTCTAAGAGAGCTAAATTATTTATAATTAATATAACTAATCATTATTTAGTTAAAATTTTGAACTAATGGATTGATTTATCTATGAACGAGGCGCTTAATGTAATAATTGCGTCATTGGCATTCACCTTATTTAGACTTTAATTTACTCTAAGTGTTCTTTATCTAGGAATATCTGGGAATACCTCCCGGTGAGGTGCTTAGATATGTTTACGTTAAATATCAGGAATACAGAATGAGATCAGTTAGTGGGGACATGATCTTTAATGACTCTGGTTCTTATCGAATTTCACAAAAGTAGCCTTCTTTTGAATTACATTTAAGACGGTGTTACTGACTAGGAACGTGCTTTAAGTACCGGGGATGATTTTTAAAATGAACGAAGTAAATTACTAGGAGAAATAAGATACTTTCTATATCGTCAACCAATCTATGTATCCTTTCTCTGCCACTTACTTGAGAAGATGAACTTTTTCTCGCAAAACCACCTAGACAGAAAGCTAGTGAAGAGATAACTAGCCTTTTTTTCTCTGTCTCTCTAAAATATTTCTAACCGTCTGAACGTCCTCTTTCAAAAAGTCCGCTATCTTCTTAGGTGTAGTAGGAGTTCCAGCCTTAGAAAGAATATCTATACTTATAATCACTGCACATTCTGCAGGTGTTAATCTTTTTGTGTTTGACACACTATAATAATTTTATCTGACGGATAATGTAGAAGATTATGATAATACCTAATTCGAGTAAATTTATTAGGCTAACTATATTAAGTAAGTATGTATGATCGGGAATGGTGAATTAAATTAATCTAAAGCGTATACTAAAAAGAGAATTCACCCATCAACTAAGGATTGAAAATCTCACTTTGGATATATTTATTTTCAATATATAGTATTTTCTAATAGAAAATTGAACTTATAATCACACGAACTTTAAATTAATTATAAAACCTATAGAAAAAACTTAAAAGTTTCTTATTAATTACAGCAGTTATGAGAATCTTAGGGAGGTAATACCAAGAAGTCGGTATTAGCGAGAAGTTTTTAATTTT
>QEFN01000067.1 GCA_003086555.1 Sulfolobus sp. SCGC AB-777_G06
AAAGTGAGTTTAGTCTTACCCGTTAACACTTCCTCCATTTTCTTCTCTATCTCCTCATATTCCTCTATTCCTTTGATCTTCTCTATTATAGCCTCAATATCACCCATTCCTAATATGCGTGAGACAAACCTTCTAGGATTAAACACTTCAAGCTCATCGAGCTTTTCGCCAGTGCCTATGAACTTAATAGTAGCCCTTGTAGCGGCTACAGCAGAGAGTGCTCCTCCTCCTTTAGCAGTACCGTCCATTTTAGTGATTATGATAGAGCCTATAGGACTCGCGGTGTGGAACTTAGAAGCTAGATCGTAAGCCTTTTGTCCGATAGAAGCATCTATCACCAAGATTACTTCGTCCGGTTTTATACTCTGATAAATGTTCTTCATTTCTTCCAACAGTTTAACCTCTTCCCCGTAACCATGTCTTCCTGCAGTGTCTACTATGACGACGTCGTATTTTTCCTTGAGGAACTTTTCTACACCGTTCTTAGCTATTTGTATAGCGTCCTTATTCCCAGGCTCACCATATATAGGTACACCTATTTGGTTTCCTATTTGTAGAAGTTGTTCATAAGCAGCAGGTCTATATATATCTGCAGCCACTAATCCTACTTTATACCCTTTTTTCTTGTAGAATAATGCCAATTTTCCAGAAGTAGTGGTTTTACCGCTTCCTTGTACACCTACAAGCATTATCACGTAAGGAAGTTTCTTAGGCATTACATTAGGTTCTTTATCTCCCCCAAACAAGTTAGTTAGCTCTTGGTAAACTATTGAGATAAACCACTCTCTTCTCTCGATAGCAGATGGTGGCTTTTCATTTGCGAGCCTATTCTTAATTTTTGTAGTTAATTCATTAACCAGTTTAATATTTACATCAGCTTTTATGAGAGAAATCTGGAGGTCTTTTATGAAATCATTAACAGCCTTATTATAATCAGAAGAACCTAAAAATTTCTTTACTGCATCTTTTAAATTATCAAGCAAGGTTACTTAACCCTTACAATCTTTTTTCTACCCATTACGTCCCAATACTCTATCTCGGCACCTGGCCTTATTTTATCCGCAAGTTCAGGTTCTTTAGGCCTCTCAATATCAAAAGTCTCGTAAGTTTCTAAGTCCATTATTTGAACAGTGTCACCTTTGTCTGCGAGTATCTGACCTACATGCTTCTCTATAATCGGAACTTCAACCTGCTGATCAACGGGAGCCATTATAGTCCTCTTTTGACCGGTGAAAATACCGATTGCCACGACGTTCGCCTTAGCACTACCGTGCTTACCAGTCTTTGCCTTAGTGATGTCTACAACTCTACAAGGTTCTCCATCTATAACTACGTAACTTCCAACCTTTAAATCGCCAACCGTGGTGTACTGAATGCTCACGATTACTCCCAATTATCCTAATTCACATTAGGTTTTAAACTCTTTTGTCATTGTCACGAAGTTTAGAAGATTTAAGCTCCGAGCTTTGGCCCTTCATCATATTTCAGCCAGTCTAACCTCTTCACAGCAACTTATTTTTACCTTCGATCATATATAAGGGTATGCCGTGGAAAGTAAGGTGCAGAAACTGTAAGACAGAATGGGTAATAAACATCAGTTTCGACATAAGCAAACAACCGGCGATCTACCAATATTGTAAAGTATGTAGAAGAAACACTTTTAATGACATCTTGGAATACATTGAATGAGGGATGAAGAGCCCAATAAAGTTGACCGGTGATATAACCTGTCTCGGCTGACTTCTAACTTACGAAATCTCCGCTCTTAATCTTTTCTGGAATATACTGGAATGCTAAGAATTTTAATCCCTTACTAGCCATAGCCTCGATCTCCAACTTAGATTTCTTATCCAAGAAGATCTCTATCTCATGTTGCCACCCTTTCGTCTTAAACCAATCGTAGTTCTTTATTTCAAGAGCCCTCTTTACGTCCGCTTCCTTAGCCTTGATGATATAATTCCTCCTCTCCTGCTCTGAAAGGTAGGGCTTCTTATTCTTGTCTCCGAAAATATCCGTC
The DNA here is from genome assembly GCA_003086555.1 of Sulfolobus sp. SCGC AB-777_G06. The sequence continues at coordinate 2,018 of QEFN01000067.1, forward strand.
ATCGAGACCCCCAAAAACTTAGCATTAGGGGTAGCTAACCTCTCGCTTTCATAGGATAGTTGGATCGAACCTATCCTGAATACACTATAGATATACCATCCGTAGGGGTCTGCATCAGTTAAAATATAAACGGGGAGTTTGAGTTCCTCATTTAACCTCCTCACGAACCTCCTAGTCGCTCTATCAGGCTGACCGGCACTAGTTATCAAAATAGCCTTATACTGCCTCCAAAAACCAGCTCTGTGAAGTTGCTGAAATACAGCGTCCTTCTCCACGACTAAAACGAACTCAGCGTTCACGTTCACGAAGTCAATTAAATCAGGAGTAGGTTCTATCGCATATGCACCGTGACCCATCTTACTCAAGTCTATAACGTCGTTACCACTTCTAATCTGCATATCCCCTACCACTTTTCCCTTCTCTTTGCTTAGAATTAACATGTCCTCCCTCAAGAGATTGGTGAAGACTTCTATATCTACGATCACACTGTCAGACTCTTTTTGTTCATCCCAAGTGTTCTCCTCATAAGTTTTGTTAGTTCCTTTAAGTATTATAGAGTGCTTACCTCTGTAGTACAGATCACGTATTGTCGGGTACTCATCGTTCACTAACGCATCGTATATAATACTCGCCATTAGAGTAGTTTGCATAAATCGCTTTGCCTCATTAAGGTCTAGGAAGTTTCTCCTTAACTTTTCCTTTCCTAAGATCAACAAACCTCTTTTCTCGTCGTATATAGTGTTAGACAAAGTCCTCTTGGGGATTTCCATTACGGGTGGTTCTCTCTTATTAATTTGTTCTATCACTTTAAGAAAAGTGTCTCGTAAAATTTGAGAAGCCTTCTTCCTAGCCTCGCGGTCGACCTTTGAAGTAAGTTCCGTCATAACTCCTCAACCTTATAGTTTTTAATTTCCTCTACTAATTGTTTATCTTCAATTTCAAGTTTCTTTAGCACGAGATTGAGCAACTGTTCTCTAATTGAATTCTGAACCTCTGGGACTTTTTCCTTCTCTCCTGCAACAAATATCGCCAGGCTCCTGCTCACTTCAGGAATATATTTAAGGTATGTAATGAGCTTCTTTTTAGCCTCTTCCTCCTTTTTCTTTTCACTAATATAAGGAGATAGAGAAGAAAATGGAGGAAGTGTTAACGGGTAAGACTAAACTCACTTT
>QEFN01000068.1 GCA_003086555.1 Sulfolobus sp. SCGC AB-777_G06
CGCCCTTAGCACCTCCTGCAATGATCTTGAAGTTATTGAAAATTTTCTGAAATAGGAGTTGTGTCACTACGGGTGATAATGCCATATCGAGCTTTCCCATAGAAAGGTCTTTAGTCACTTCCAATCCATTGTTATAGACTTTGACATCTACGTTATAACCTCTGTCTTTTAAAAGTTTTATAAAGGGAATGATGAAGGGGTATTCAGCAGCCTTTATGATACCTAATGTTAGGAATTTTCTGGAGGAGAGTCTGACTATAAGGTTTCTTCCAGCTAGCTTCTTTCTTTCTATTATTCCTTTTTTCTCAAGTTCTGTTAATATTTCCGAGACCCTGCTTTTTGAAATACCCGATAAATTGACGAGATCAGATTGTTTTAACTCTCCATATTTTCTTATAAGCTCTAGAATTAATGAGTAACTATTATTGCTATAAGTAGTAATTTTATTATCGTTACTCATTCAACATAAAAATTTGTCTTTTCCTATAATAAAGTTGATCTCTTTGACGTTTCTAATAGCCTGAATACGTAGTTTCTTAACGAAGCGTTGTTCTTTAACACTCCTCTAGTGGCTACCGATGTTAGAGTCGCTTCTTTATCTTTTACCCCCCTAACGTAAGCACACATATGTATTGCATCTCCTATAACCATCACTCCCTTAGGCTCTATATCACTGTACATAATCGCATCTGCAACTTGCTCAACTAATCTCTCCTGAATCTGTAGTCTCGACGCGTAATAATTAACTATCCTTATAATTTTGCTGAATCCGGCAACTTTTCTGCTCTGCCCTACAATATACGCTACATGGATTTTACCTATGAAAGGCAACATATGATGTTCGCATAATGAAGAAAAAGACACGTTCTTTACCAATACTATTTGATCCTCTTCGCTACTTCTTCCGTTTTCTTTTAATGAAAAGACTTTAATGTTAGGTTGCGGAGACCTAATGCCGGAAGTCATCTCCAGCAACGCCTTAGCTACTCTTATAGGCGTTTCCCTAAGTCCTTCTCTATCCGGGTTTTCGCCTAGTAACTCTATTATTTCTCTGACTCTTTTTGCAATTTCTTCAACTAATTTCTCTTGGTTGAGTGCTTCTTCCATAACAATAGATTGATTGCGTATGTTAAAATAAAAAGTTTGGTTCAAAAAAATTTGTTACACCATAAAAAGTTCGATTTACAAATACTTATAAACAGTTTCTAAGACTATTGCTTTCTTTTTAGTAACTATTACAGTGTCTTCAATTCTCACTCCGAACTTCCCCTTCAAGTAAATACCCGGCTCTACTGTGATCACCATATTCTCCTTCAAAACGTCGTTAGAAGTAGGGGAGACAGCAGGGAATTCATGAACTTCTATCCCGACTCCGTGTCCCGTAGAATGAATGAAATACTTTCCCAATCCCGCTTTCTCAATTACCCTTCTCGCCGCTAGATCTACTTCAGAAGCCTTTACCCCCTCCCTAATTGTGTCTATAGCTTCCAATTGTGCTTGTAGCACAATTTCGTAGATCTTCTTAACCTCCTCAGAATTCCCTTTAATGAACGTTCTGGTGCTATCAAAGCAATAGTTGCGGTACCTAGCCCCTATATCAACTACCGCGTTATCGTTTTCCCTTATTGTTTTATCACTTGGTACGTGATGAGGGAATGCTGAATTTTCACCGAAAGCCACTATGGAAGGAAACGCATAATCTTCAGCCCCTTCATTCCTCATTGTCATATCTATTAGTCCTGCAACTTCTCTCTCTGTAATACCTGTGTTCTGGATTTTTTCGCTACCTATTCTCATTGCTGATGTAGTTATATTTCCTGCCTTCTTTATGAGTTCTAACTCCTCGTCCTCCTTTATCGCTCTCTTCATAGCTAGTTTTTTCGATATATCTATATAATCCCCAACCTTTTCCTTGAAAGAGAGGTAAAAAGAACTGGAAGAATTTTGCATATCTATTCCTACTTTCTTAGGTGGATTTATTTTAGTGGCAATAGCGTCAATCAGTCCTCCTTTAAAAACCCTCTCTCCTATCAGCGAGTAACTGTAAGATAGTACCTCTATCTTATCACCTACTTTAGCCTCAGCTCTGTTCTTTTCGAGGACTGGTACTATCAAAGTGGGAACTCCGTCACAATATACTAACGCTACGGCATTTCCTATATCGGTCGTGATGTAATCGTAACCGGTAAGGTAGAAGATTGTGGCACCACTTAATACAACACTACACTGTACTCCTTCTTCTTCCATAATCTTATCCAACTTGTCTAATCTCATACTTGTTCACTCCGAATAGGAAATTAGGCTCTCTTATTGATATAGCTAACCTATAAGCATCTCTCAGCGCGGATATTTTCTCCTCCTCTGTATAATTACCTCTCAATATATCTATTATGTCTACACTTCTGTCCTCCTTATACAAACAAGTCTTTAGCTTACCGTCTACTGTTAATCTAATTCTGTTACATCCTGCACAGAAAAAGGGATTAGCATAAGGTTTGATCACTTCAACTTCAATCTTGCCGTATTGATATCTCGGTCTGTTATGTTTATTCCTAGTACCTAGGAATTTTCCTTTTTCCTTAAGAGTTTTCTCGATCTCATCAAGGGATACATGGTAATTAAAGGACTCTTTACCCAGCCCTACTGGGTGTAGCTCAATCAAGTGTATCTCGTCTACTCCCAGATTCTCAGCGAGTTCAATAACTTTGAAAACCTCACTAATGTTTTTCCTCGTAACGACAAAGTTCAACTTTATCGGCTTTAAACCTACTTTGTTACATTCTTCTATACCCTTCACAACTTTCTCGAAGCCATTAACTTCAGTTATTTCCTTGAAAAGTTGCGAGGAAGTCGAGTGCAAACTTATATTAACTCTATCCAGTCCAGCCTCTTTGAGTTCTCTGGCGATCTTTTCTAAGAGAAATCCGTTAGTAGTCATTGAAACTTCTTCTATTCCTACATCCTTTAATTTCCGTATGATCTCTACAATGTCCCTCCTGAGAGTAGGTTCTCCTCCGGTGAGTTTCACGGTTTTTATACC
>QEFN01000069.1 GCA_003086555.1 Sulfolobus sp. SCGC AB-777_G06
TCTGGCCCCTGGGACCCCGGTTCGAATCCGGGCCCGGCTACCTTACTTAGGGGGACACCCCACACCCTCAATGTTAATATAAAATTTTCGATTACTTTCTCTAATAGTGCTATGTAATGGTGTCTTTGCTTATGTTCATCAACTTTCTCCATGAAGTAAACAAAATACATGGAGGGTTACAAAGGCTTATGTTGAAAATTACCCTAAACTCGTCAGCCTCACCTTTTTCCGGTTTGTCTTAGGCTAGGAGAATGTAACCAATTCTGGTTAGGCACGGTCTACTAGTTTACACATAAAAAAGGAGGTGGGACTGCGTATTTATATTGGAGGAATACCGGAAGGGCTTAGTCATATTAGCAAATTAGAAGTAACATGAAGTGGAGCTAGCTTTCCAGCAAGTGTTGTTTTTCATGGCTCTAACATGCAAAGGAGTGCGAAAAGTTTATGCGAAGTCGTCGCCAATATTTTCCGTCTTGGAAGGTACAAACACACTCTGGAGGAGTGGACGACGAGATTTGCTGGTTTCCCCATTCCTTTACTTCGGAGTTTTCGCGATAAAGGCGTGTTGACATACTTCTACCCATTTTTGTGTATCACCCCCCATTCAAACCAATACTTTTAATTCAATAGCTTGAGGAACATCGAGCATTCCTAAGAATATTGAAACGGGTATTACATTATCTTCTACTTTGTCCTTACTCAAAATATACACCTTTTTAATCCTCCCCAAAATCTTCTTTTCGGACTTAACGTTTCCAAACTTCACTTCAAATCCCAACATTTCTCCTTCTTTTTTTATTACAGCGTCTATCTCTCCTTTCGCCTTGGTGTAAAAAGTGTCATAAATCCTAGAAAGATGGGAAATCACTACACTTTCAACTAATTTACTCTCTTCTGGTAAATTAGTTAACGTCCAGAGGGCGAAAGCTCTGTATACGAAGGGGTCTACGAAATAGAATTTCCTCTCTTTCCTAGTTAACACATTACCTTGTAGGTCTACTTGATTCAAAACTTTAAGCAAGTATAGTTTCTGTAGAAGTTCTACGTAACTAATCGCAGTCTTCACTGTACCGACTCCGAATGACTTAGAGAGAGTGTGATAGCTGAAATCACTAGAAGTCCTTTCTATTATGCCTTTAATCGCGAGTTTGAAGAAAGTTTCACTTCTCATTAACTTATTTACCTCACCAACTACAGTGGATATGAAATCACTTGTTGTTCCCTCGCTTACTTTTCCGTATTTTACGTAGTCCCTTATAGCGTTAGGAAACCCACCCGTGATCAAGTATTTTTCAAGTAGGTCATTAAGTTCATGCAGAAACTGAATATTTCGCATATAGTTTGAAAGGACGAAGTTTAAATCACCCTTTTGTATATTAACGTTAAATAACCGCGTGTATTTAGAAAAAGGTAGAGGAAGCATTAGTAAATTCTTGCCTTTCCCTCTCCTCCCGGGGAAAGTTTCAATTTCCCTCTTCGCTGACATCGATAAAGAGCCAGTAACAACTAGGACATCATTTCTGAAATCTCCCTTATCTATCCTACTCTTTAAAGCCCTATACCATTCCTTAGGATAAGTTATCTCGTCTAAAAAAATGAACGATGATGAAATATTGTTAGCCCTTTTAAACTTTATATATTCCTCTAAAACCTCATCCAACTCCTTATAATCAGCTAATCTATCACAAGTGAAATAGAAAATTGACTTAGGATTTATTTTCTCCTCCTCTAATAGTCTCTTTATAAGTAATATTAACACAGTGGACTTCCCTACCTGTCTGGGGCCGAAAATGAAGTTCAGAGAGTAAGGGGATAAGCTCACCTTTTCAATAACGTCCGGAACCCACTTGACTTGTGACTCTTCATATTTTCTATAAATCTCAACCTCAGTCATTCTCTCCTTAGAAATCCACCAAGGGTTGTACTCATCTATCATTTCTGTAGATTTAGACTCCACAAGAGTTTAAAAAGACTGTTTACTTAGACTCCACAAGAGTTTAAAAATAGGTTGACGTGCTTAAGTTAGGGTGATCCTATCAATACTGCAACACAAGTGAGGAGATTCGAAAGGGGTCGGACTTTCATTGAGGTTTCATGAATTTGTATTCAACCTCTCGTCCTCATCCCCCTTATTTCCCTCCCCATGCCTAGGTTAGGGAGTATGGGCTCCCAGCCACGACATGGGGAGTTTCATTGGGCACCTTCCTCCCCCTCACATTGTTCATTGAGTTCATAGTGGTGCCCTCTGATTTTATGTTAGCATAAAAGTTTATAAATTTTTCCGCTACTTACGACATATGGAGCAGATAGTTTTCAGAGGTGTCATATCCTCGGCTGGTAGTGATAAGTACGGTGAGAAGAGGTATGCAATATACATCCCTAAGAGTGTGAAAGAGAAGGCTGGGAAAATCGCTGGAAAGGAGGTGATAGTAATTGTCGTCCTACCAGATGATGAGGAATAGGATTATCTGTTCTAGGGAAGCCCTCGAAAACTTCCAATTCGTTACAATAAACGGTAAGGTAATTTTTGAAAATAAGGATAGGGTTGTTAGGATTGCTAGGGCTTACTCACAAGTAGTCAAGAGTGCTATTAAACCATTGTTTGATGGGAAAAGTGTGGACGAGTTGACCAAGGAATTTTACAACATCTTGCTGAACTACATTTACCTCGAAACTGCTTTGAAGCAAGCTAAGACAATTACTGACGGTTTGTTGGATAGGGAGGATGAAATGGGTAAGATAATACACGCAAGGATAAGGAGGTTCTGGTTCGGTAGTAGGGGAAATAAAAGCGATAAAGGGAACAGAAATATTAAGTTCCATGTTTTGGAAGACCACGTTTTAATTAAGGCAGCAGTTATGGGACTTTAACGTAACTTAAAGATTTTCATCAGCCCCGACGGTCCACCTAAATAACGTTCAACGAACCTGAGGAACGCCTCCACGCTCCTCAGG
>QEFN01000070.1 GCA_003086555.1 Sulfolobus sp. SCGC AB-777_G06
CTTGTAATACTTGGTTTTGTTCGTTCTCTTGTTTTGCGTGGATTGCCCGTAGGAGGTGTATCTTTAAGAATTACATTATTATGGTCAGAAGATATTTCTCCGAAAGCCCACGGTTATTAATACACAGTAGAGTTAAGAAGACGAAGAAATTCGACTATAGAAAGAGAGTAAGAGAACAAAAATGATAATGACGGGTTAAGCACTCCTATGTGAAGTAGCAGAGAAGATAATGTAGAATTAGAATTATCTGTTTAGAGTACGAAAAGAAATTATGAGACCACTTTTCTAACTTCTTTTTTACCTTACTTCTGGAGGTAAGAACAATTTAGCTCTGTTTAGGAGAACAGCTTTTAGATTAGCTAAGAGCGTTCTTATTTGGGATATTTGGTCTGGAAAATTTGATAGGGTTAAAATCTGATCGGCTATACTTACCATTTGCAGATCGTTTTTATATATCTCATCTAATTGTTCAGTATGGATTTTATATCTAGCGTAGATATCAGCTCCTCCTCCTTGAGTTGAGTTTAATATTCCTATTAAAGTCCTGATCTCGGATATTGTGTCCTCAATATTTCTGAGTAAAGGTGAAAAAGGTTGGCTTCTTGCTATTTGAGACTCACTATTCGCCAGATTATTTATCGCAGTTTCCAACTTCATTATCGTAGCTTGTCTAACTAAGAAATCGTCTTGTCTTATTAGATCCTTGGCTTTGTAACCCCTATACCCCGGTACGAGTAACTGTAATTTCTCGAGCGGAGTCAACTCCTTAGGCATAGACTATTTTTAGATTTTCAAGAAATAAATTTTACGTTTTATTAATTCGGGTTGTGCTGTTGCGAATTGGAAGTTTGATTGACTGTTTGCTTACACCTCGTAAAATAACCTGCTGAAACGACTACGACCAATAACCCAATTATACCAAGGACTACGGACTCAACTCCAGTGGTCTTAAAGCCTAGATAAACTAATATAAAGCCTATACCTTCAATAGCGGGAAAAAGTACCTTGTTCCTTAACTCGTTAATCATAAGTTATTTTGACTTAATCATTCTATATAAAACTCTTCCTAATGTTCCTTTTTCTTAGGTCTGAAAGAGTGAGCGTGAGAAGGGTCATACACACTCGACCTGATTTGATCTTTATAACGAGAGGGGTCTGCTATCTTTCCTACTAATATCATACTATCTTTTGTTATCTTCTCGGCCTTAACTTTCTGAGCTATGTCCCCTACAGTTCCGCGTATAATTTTCTGATCTGGCCATGTAGCCTTATAAACTACAACAACGGGCATATCGTCTGGTACTCCTCCCTCTTTCAGTTCTCTGACAACCTTGTCTATGAGTTGGACTCCAGTATATATAGCCATAGAAGCCCCTTTCATCAAGTGAGGGGCGTAGTCCTTTATAGAACCTTCCATGGGGACTGCTCCAGAAGCCCTAGTTATAATAAGGGTCTGAGATATTTTTGGTAAGGTCAGTTCAATTCCCAAAACGCTTGCTGCCCCAATTGCTGCAGTTATCCCAGGTACTAGTTCATAAGGGACTCCAGCGTTTTCTAACGCCCATATCTCTTCGATCAAAGCCCCGTATATGGAGAAGTCACCTGACTTCAGCCTTGCTACGAGCTTACCTTCCTTAGCCCTCTTTATCATTATATCAGTTATTTCCTCTAATGTTAGTGAAGCCGTGTCGACTATTTCCGCATCTTTCCTTGCCCACTTTAACACTTCTGGATTGACTAGGGAACCGGCGTATAAAACTACGTCTGCTTCTTCCAACCGGTTCTTAGCTTTTACAGTTAGTAACTCCGGGTCTCCCGGTCCCGCTCCTATAAACACTACCTTACCCATTTTCACGTTTTTTCACCCCTATTATCATAGAAAAATAATCCTTATCCGAAATCGAGGTGTCCCAAGTAATTATTTTCTCTCCTTCTAAATAACACCTACGAGCATAAATAAGCTTATATTGGGACTCAAGTAATGCCTTTATGTCCCGAAGATTAACATTAGCCTTTAATACTATTATAGTATCGAACTTACCGTTAGCTTCTGATATCAGGTCTAGCCTATCCGCTGGAATAATTGCAATACCTTCATTCCCTAATGCTAGAGGTAACTTACCCTTATTTGCACAAGCTGTAATCGATGAGACCCCGGGGATTAGGTCGATTTTATCTATACAGTTAATAAACTTGGAAACTCTGTAGTAAGTACTGTATAGAGATGGGTCACCTAAAGTTACAAATGAGTTAACCCCGTCCTCAACGTTATTACAGATATCATCCCCTATCTTTCTCAGAGAGTCCTCATCTACTTCTTTACCCATAGGGAAACCAAGAGGGACTACTTTCGCCATTTGGGAGATATAAGGAGAGATAACGCTTAATGCAAGACTTCTGTTAGTGGTAGTGGAGTAAGGGACAAAAACTACTTTAGACAATGAGAGAATCTTGCTTGCCTTTATCGTTACTAGCTCGGGGTCTCCTGGACCCAGACCTATAACAAACAACTCTTTCGTCAAGTCTTCTCACCGTAAATAATGAAAACGGGGTTCCTAGATATCATCGCATACCCTTTACTTGTCTTCATACCTTTCGCCACAATGACCTCTATAAGCTCGGTTTTGTACCCGAGCTCTACTAATGCATTCGTCGCACTGACGGCGGTCTCTAATAGTATAGCATCGGCAACTACTCTACCTCCTTTCTTCAGTTTTGGGTCTATAGCGGTTATTATTTCCCTTATCCTCTCCGATCCTCCACCGATAAACACGGAGTCCAATTGCTCGTTAATTTCACTTATAGCGTCCGGAGCTTCTCCTTTTATAACTACCACGTTCCTTACGTTAAA
>QEFN01000071.1 GCA_003086555.1 Sulfolobus sp. SCGC AB-777_G06
TCCTTCACTACGGTGATTAAATCCTCGAGTACTTGCTCTTTCTTAGTATATTTACTACAAACAAACCCCTTAAGCGTTACGGCCCAAACGAACCAAGCGACTGCTGAGAGGGATTACCTGCAGGGTTTGACCACGCCAAGCGTCTCTCGGTACCCTAATCATGGTCACTGGTAGATGTTCAACCTCACATTGATTAACCCAGCCCTAACCACAACCGCGCTGGTAAGGCAATAACTGCATTAGGACTTATGCATTAAAGCTCATCATCTACGCATTAATTCACCACCCTGACTACAACCTCGATTACACGAGCCACACCAAGTGGACAATGAGAACAGACCAGAATTCCGAGACCGACTCCCCAAGGCTATATGTGATAGAAGAAGAGCTTTGCGATAGCAAGCCTAAACGACTCACTCTTCAAGTCGCAACACGCCTTGTAAGCCTCAAGGAACAACCTCGCAGGCAGCTTCCCGACAACGCTCGCAGCCCCTATAAGTGCGTGTGCCTTGGCTAGCTTCTCATTGCCATTGATTAATGTATAAAGCATGTAGGTTAAATGTGCCGATGAGCATCGTCGTTGTTCGTATTCTGAACAATAACTAAAACTAACTAACTCTGGTAGGGATTTGACACTAAGCTCATGTATCAATCCCATAAGTTCATTATTCAATGACTTGGCGTCAAGACCAAGCTTCTTAAGTAAATCCAACACCTCCCCTTTTGAAATCCACCACTGAAAATGATTGATTAACCCTTGTCTCCAATTATCTTCTCCTTGCTGATCCAATTCCCTGCTATAATCTATTATTACTCTTGAAACTAGATCCATGCAAAGAACATCCATTAGATCATCATCATCATCACATAATCTTTTTTCATCTCCAGGCTTTATCGTACCATAGATAGCCCTCAACGCGGGCAGAGAATCAAAATCTATATATCTGATCCCAAGAGCCATAATTAAATCCCCAGGTTTAACAAAAAGCTTATCCTTAAGCTCGCCACTTAACTCACCCCCTGGGCTGAGTAGGGCGTTGAGCGTCAGCCTGGTCAGGATCGGGTCTAGCCCATAGCGTCCAGGCCCTCGCCACTTCTCCTTAAACACCTCCCTAAGCAACTCCTCAATCCTCCTAATCTCCTCATCACCACCCGTTAGGGCTAGGGACACGAGGTACCCACCAAGTATACTATCCAATAATGAAGATAGAGTACTGGGCACCTTAGTCTCCTCGTACAATTCAGTCTCCTCGTACAATTCAGCCTCCTTGCGTAATTTAGTCTCCTCGTATAATTGCCTAAACTCATCAACCAACTTAACCAACTTATCACCGGCCAACTTGCTCCTAATCGCCTTAGCCCGCAATGCCCAATTACTATTATATAGGTAGTTTTGATAGTCACCAATTTCCCTACTCTCCCTAGCTGCCTCGTCAAATAGTTCCTCCGCCTCACGAAGCTCGTCATTATCAAGCTTGTATTGCGCCAATGCGTACTTAAGATATGATGTTACCTCAAGGATTTCTCTCCTAGCCGCCTTCTCACCAGTCTCGGCGAGCCAGTACTCGACAAAACCCATGAAGTCCTCATCCCTTATTAGTTCCTGAACACTCTCCCTCAGCCTGCTTAGTTCTCCAGCAACCTCTTTAACCTTCTCATTGACCACGTCGATGCCCAACACACTCTCCATAAGTGCCCTTACACACTTATTCTCTAACGCTGGTGGTAACACATGCGCCCAAGCAATTATGCCTAGGCTGGGGTTCAACCTGTTTATCTCATTCAGCAAACCAGCAACCTTACTAACAATATGCTCAAGCTCCGTACGGAAAGACTCATCCCAATAATCATCATCAAAATCATCACAAAGTTCTAGGTGTTTATAGAGTGAGTTAATTGAGGCGTATATCGCACTGACGAGGGTCCAAGCATGTCCCTTCACTCCATCCCCGTACTTGTTTAATATGTAATCAAACTCATTAAGTATGTACATAACAGTGTCCAGGTTGGGTTTCATGTACAGCTGACTGGAGACTTTACCCAGTACGAAGGCTAGTACTTCAAGGTACCTCTGAGGTGCCTTATCACGCAACGGTACCGAGGCACTTAGTATTGGCTTAGTGAAACTTGATAATGATAATGATGATATGGCGCGTTGCACGGTTAATGACACTATGTGCAATGCCGCATCGGCATCGCTGGGCTCGATGGGCTTGCCTGACTCAACAGCCTTGGCGATTATTGAGGCTAGCCCAAAACCATAAAGTCTCTCAGCATCACTAATGTCCCTATCCCTGGCGATGTTAAGGATCCTATTCACCTCACCAATAGCCTCATTGTACTTATCGATGAATGCCTCTGTCAAGACACGTGTATAAGTTAGGTACCGTATTAATGGCGGTATTTCGTTACCAACAAGTAGGTAATGATCAACACCACACCTCTTCAAAGCATCACCAAGGGACTCAACGACACTCTTCCTCAAATCCTCAGGTAGGAACACAGACAAGTCCTCGGGCATAGGCACTTCAGGATCCCAAGTTAAGGCACTCCCGATGATTAGTGCGGCTCTTTTCCAGCACTCATTGCTGAAGAGCTTTAGTGTGTTTGTGAGTTTCTCGCCATAGTTGTCTACGAAGTACTCAACGGCAGTGCTTTCATCCCTTACCTTTTCCGAGACCTCCATCAATGACTCCCTAACTCCTATTATTGTTTTCCAGGTATTCGATGCTATACCAAGTTCCTTACATTCCTCACCCTCACTTTCAATGCACTTAAGTAGCTTCTTAATCGCCTCCTCAATTAGGTCGTGTTGCCTATG
>QEFN01000072.1 GCA_003086555.1 Sulfolobus sp. SCGC AB-777_G06
CCTGAGGAGCGTGGAGGCGTTCCTCAGGTTCGTTGAACGTTATTTAGGTGGACCGTCGGGGCTGATGAAAATCTTTAAGTTACGTTAAAGTCCCATAACTGCTGTATGGAGGAATAACGGTTAGACAGTAAACCCTGGTCCAATAACTGACTACGTAGGCGGAAGGTTTTCTTTAAGGAGTAGTTGCTAATAAGGATAAAAAGAAGGCGTTAGCACTCATCAAGAACAGATATTATATAATGCTAACCAGAGGGTTGAAAGGAGTTTACGTGTTTTTCGAAGATAAGGAGACTGCCGATGCTGTGAAGAATTTGATAGATTACTCGATCACCTCTCCTCAGTCTTAGGAGTATATTGAATTAGTTTCGTCGCGGTTTAGATATCTCTTGTTAACTAGAGACAATGTAGAACTAGGGTTTATATAATATTTCATCCCCTTTCCCTTAATAAGTCTTCAGAAGTCGGTAGCTCGAAAGGTATCCCTTCTTTTAACCATTTTTCAGTTAGTTCTTTGATTTTTTCCTTCTTCTTTAAGTCTTCTTTAACCTTACTCACTCCGTAAGCAATAATATTAAATCCTTCATTTCTTGACTTAGCGATACCCATTTCTACCATTTTTTCAGCTATTTCTAGTACTCGTCCTTTACCTTAAGTGTCAGTATCCTCATACCATAATATTACTCAAGAAACAAGATAAATTTTACCCTAGTAAAAAGTGAAGGGAAGGGAATATTAAGTAGTATTTTAAGGAATCTCCCATTGTAGTTTTTCTCATGTCTTTTGCGAATTATATTTTCTCTGTTAAATTAGTACAATTTGTGACAAATAATACAGTACTTGTAAGATTATTCTGTATAAGCTAAGTTATTAACCCATTACCTTACGCTTTTTAGACCTGTCGATGGTCTTACTCAACCATGAAAACACCATCAAGGAATGGTTTCAATTTAACCCTAAAGAGACTTTTGTAGACGTAGGTGCATACATAGGTTCCTATTCATTAAGAGCAGCTAAAGTAGGTGAGGAGGTAATAGCAATAGAACCTAATCCAGAATCTTTTGCCATACTCAGTAAAAACATCAAAGACAATAATTTCCACAACATAACGGCATATAACATAGCTCTATGGAGTAGCGAAGAGGAATTAATACTTCAACTAGATCAGGGATCATCGACAATATACCACGATTCCAACGAAAGACCAAAGGTTAAAGTAAAAGCAGTCCCGTTAGATAAACTTAAATTAAAGAAGATTAACCTACTTAAGATAGAAGTTGAAGACGAAGAAGTTGAGGTACTTAAAGGAAGCACAGAAACTCTGAACAGAGTAGACAAGATTATTATTGAAGTTAGAGAACGGACTAAGGATACGGTAGACAATAACTCAAGAATTATAAATTTAAGCTCAAAAAACGAGACTTCACCTACCCGCAATCAGAAATATATAATCTATCGTACGAGAAAACTTATTGAACCTATTTCACCTGATGCCTCCCAGCGGTGAAGTCAAATCCTCAAATTAATTGAAAGATTCGAGATTAGAAGCTTATCTGTTAGTCTCAACTGCTACCTTACCAACGTTCTGATCCAAGTACCTCAATAACCTCTTGTTCTCAGCTAACTTCAGTGTCTTACTCCTTAACGTTTCCAACGCTACCCACGGTGCGTCCGGGTGATTTTTAGCAAGGTTCATAATAGCCTTATAAGTGAGGTGGAAATGTTTGTTCTTTCTCAAGATTTTGAGTAGTAATCCCTCAGGATCATCATACTCACCCAGGTTTGCCCTCGTTACTAAAGAATAGTAATCCTCCTTATACTTGACCTTGTAATTCTCCCTGACGTATTGAGGGAAGTTATATGAATAAGCAAAGGCTTCGAGCTTAGTGAAGTGTGTAGAGATTAAGTACCTCCTATCTGCTAGGAGGATAGCCCCCGACAATAAGGTGTACTCTCTATTAAGCATCTTCCATTCGTCAAAGTACTCTTTGTCCCATACTAGCCCTACCCACTCCCTCAGTCTCCCTTTAGGCAGTCTCCTCAATATATCGTAAATAAAGAGGAAATCAGGTTCTAAGTACTCTATCACTTTTTCGAACTCGTAAGCTTTCATTGTCGTAGCAATTTTATCGACTACCGCCCTCACTACATGAACGTTTATGTCATCCCTTATGAACCAGTCTATATAACCCTTCACGGTCACTAAGTACGCTAAAGCGTCAGTAGCTTGATCCAAGTAGTTAATAATGAAGTCCTTATCCTCGTCTAGATACTTAAGGATCTTATCAAAGTCAGTCTTCTCTAACTTAGAAAATTTACCTTTGCTCAAGATTTCCTCTAGCTCTTTTTTCCCTTCCATCATAACAAGCTATAAACTCAAGTATTTAAGGGTTAAAAGTGAGGCTAGGCTAAGTGAGGACAATTAACACTTTATTTAACGATCTAATTGATGATAATTAAGTTACTATTGCGACTCGTATTGATAGTTTAAATGTCGACTGGATTTAGTTGAGCC
The DNA here is from genome assembly GCA_003086555.1 of Sulfolobus sp. SCGC AB-777_G06. The sequence goes on from QEFN01000072.1 coordinate 2,513, forward strand.
CTTTCACTTTCCTCCCGTAGACCTTAACTTCGCCTAGCCCTGTTCCCCTGCTCTTCCCCATACCCAAGAAGTTGGAGTAGAAGAGCATTTTAGAAGCCATCCTCTTTAATTTTTCGTTTGTGTATATTTGCTACTAGGCATTAAAAAAGGATATGCTGATTACTCTCATTGAATTTTGAAAAATTGTTAAGTAAGTAGGATAGTGTCGTCGTTAAGTTATTTATATTTGTATAACGAGTATTACTTATGGGTA
>QEFN01000073.1 GCA_003086555.1 Sulfolobus sp. SCGC AB-777_G06
CTTCAAGAAGCTGTTAAGAAGCAAGGGGAAGCTATTGCGTCTCTTCAAGAGACTGTTAATCGACACACATTAGCCATTGAGGGGCTTCAAGAAGCTGTTAAGAAGCAAGGGGAAGCTATTGCGTCTCTTCAAGAGACTGTTAATCGACACACATTAGCCATTGAGGGGCTTCAAGAAGCTGTTAAGAAGCAAGGGGAAGCTATTGCGTCTCTTCAAGAGACTGTTAATCGACACACATTAGCCATTGAGGGGCTTCAAGAAGCTGTTAAGAAGCAAGGGGAAGCTATTGCGTCTCTTCAGCAAACCGTTAAAAAACACGGGGAAGCAATAGAAGCGTTGCAAAGGGCGGTGCTTAGATTAGGTAGAGAGGTTAAGAAACTCTCAGTTGAAGTAGGTAGTTTTACAAATAGGGCTGGGAAAGGTATGGAGAAAGCGATGTTGAAGCTTTATAAGAGGGCATTAGAACTTCACGGGGTTGACCCAAGGAGAGTTGTTCACGGCTTTATCACAGATGACGAAGGGGTAATTGAGAAGGGTAAAGTGTTTGAGGTTGATTTTTATGAGACGAATGATTATGTTTATGTATTTGAGATAAAGAACTTAGCTGATAAAGGAGCGTATGATCAGATCATTATTAGGAAGAAATTATTCTCTACGAAGTACAAGAATAAGAAAATAAAAATATTCTTAGTAGCAAATTTTGTTGATAAGAATGTAAAGAAGAAGCTAGAAGAAGAAGGAGTAGAAATTATTGCCTCTCATGTTATTAAGTGATTAAAAGCTTTATATTTGACCTTTCATGAGTCTTTCAGCATTTTCCTAAGGAAACACATGATTAACGTTGCTTCAAATACTGACTAGAATCCTTTTAACTGGTGTCTTTATTCTCTAAAGCGTGTGGCTATTAAATAGCTTAAGTAAACTTCATTGCAGAATACTCTTGCGAATCTAGCCGGAGACCATCCGAGAGTCCCACCAAAATCTTCTCTAATCTTATATCGTATAAATTCCCTCTTTTTTACTGATAAAGAGAGCCAAACGTCCTCATGCGAATTTATGAATGTAGGGTCCATTACTTCTCCTTTTTCCGCAAAGGACTTAGGAATTACAAAGAAACTCCCTACATTATAAAATGAAGTAATCTCCTCTCCTATTATTCTTTTTAAAGGCCCCCTTAATGGACCCAATTGTGATTCCATCATAGCCAAATAGGGTGTATCAAATTTTTTCCAAAACCTAGCGTAAGCTTCTCCTTGCACGACTATTACGTGATTTCTGGTTATTTTACCGAACTTTACCATCATCTCGGGAAAGTAATCGGCTATCCTGAACAAGTACATCTTATAAGAATGGTATTTACCCTTATCAGCGTAAACCAATTCAACGTCTTTCCTATTTAAGGTAGATAGTTCATCTACCAATACTTTGCTTTCATCTACCTTATAGACATCGTCATTAGATACTACTATCCATGAAGGAGAAAATTTTTCTAAGGCGTATTTTACCCCCGCATTTACACTCCTTGCGTAGTTAAAGTATTTTCCTCCAGATATCACAAAGATAATTTTGAGACCGTTAAAAACCGTTAAAGCTCTTCTCTGATATTCCTCATTTATACTCGGAATTACTACTACGACTTCACTGTCCCCTTTTTCACTCTCCTTTATCTTAATATCCGTTATAGGTCTGTTTTTCATCCATGTTATTAATTCTTCTCTATTCTTGAATTGCTCATAAAATTCTAATACCTCTCTATAGTCCTCACTGTGAAATTTCGTCTCATCTACCACTCCTAATCACACTCCTTGAAAAGACTCTATAAAATAGTGCATAATATATAAACATCGAAAGGGAGTAGAGGAAGTCTTCTATAGGTATAGTGGTTACTCTTATACCGATTATTGCACCCTTACCGTAAATCACTACTGGTAGTGAGGTAAGAAAGTAATCAAAGATGAGAAAAGGTACATAAGTAGTTACTATAAACAACCAAAAAGATAAAGACCTAAGCATATCTAGGTCTAGAAAGGACGAAAGAAGAATTGCCAAGCCAAGGTAAATCAATACCACGAAAGTGTAACTATGAGAAAAAAATAGAATACTAGACAAAGCTATAGAGCCCCCAAGTAAAGTAAAGACTTCCCTCTTAATGTGTAACTTAGTCTTTACCTTTAAATCATAAATCTCGTAAAACACTAACGAACTAAACGGGACTACGAAAAAGAACTCTATCTCTTCTATGGGTAAGTCAATTACTCTAATAGGCAAAACATATTCAGGGTTAAAGCCCCATGTACCTATTTTCACGGCAATGAAGTCCCATATCAGGTAGAGTAATGCTGTAAGGCTTATTGCAGATAAAATAGCTCCGTAAGACCTTAGTCTTCTCGTCCAAGGGATATGGACGAATTATGAGCGATTTGTAGATAACATGCTGGAGGAGGCTTACTTTGAGCTGAGACCGAAGTCTGTAATTTTTTTAACCACTGAAATAATTTAAATTAAGTATGAGAGAACTTGAGGAAATCATAATCCCTTATTTGAAGAGTCCTAACGACTTAGAAAAGGTTAGGACGAGTCTAACTCAACCTACCGTTAAAAATCTTGTGTTAGAATCTGTGTTAGGAGAGTCGTTTATTCAAATGTTATGTAGAAATAGAAAGGGAATGGTTAGCTTTATCTGTTAGAGATACTATAGTCTTTTTCATAATAACTGCAACGGGGGCTAAAAGTGAGTTAAATCTAGTG
>QEFN01000074.1 GCA_003086555.1 Sulfolobus sp. SCGC AB-777_G06
AATTGTTACATTACTTAACGTCTCTTTACTTAATTCTTTGATTATTGCTGAGGCTGCAGTCATTTGCGTACCACCAGCGAGTATAACTTCCTTCTTAAATCCTATACTCAAACCGGCTACAGCTATCAACATAGGGTCAGACAATTTACTAATCTTTCCTAGAGTATCCGTAGGCAAGTCTCTTAATGCCTCCATAACTATTTTCCTTTTTAATTCTTTAGGATTTTGGGGAGATGCGGAACTTATCTTATCAAATGCGTCGTATCCTAGTCCCGCTAACACTGCCATAGCCGTGGTTGTTCCTGCAGGGATTGACTCTCCGATAACAAGAAGGTCATAAGACTTTGATAACTCTTCACTTATGATCATACTGTTTTCAAGTATTCTCTGAGCAACCTCTGTCCTTAAAGATCCTTTCCTTATGTCCCCGCCTGGCTCTCCCCCTATATCAATCACTGGGAGTTTTGGTATTACTCTACTTCCAGCATTCACAACTAATTTAGGTATTTTCAATAATTCAAGTGCTGCTCTCGTTATAATTGCTGGTGTTGGAATACCGTCTGGAGTGACTGGTATAGTATTTATGGATTTACACTTACCCAAAATTAAAAACTCTGCATCAGCTGCTGGAGTAAAGTGGGTGAGTTCGGGTGTCGCCCCAGCTACTGTTATCCCCGGTATCAAGCTCATGTCTGTTGTGGCAATTACTAGGACAAATAGCGTTTTTTTCTTCTTAATGTCTTTTAACTTTCCCACTATTTCCTTTATGTATTGCATAATTGATTTTTTGGTGACTTTTCCGAATTTTAATTTGATGGAGAATTTTTGGATGTACTACAGAGGTATTGAGAAAGGCACTAAAGTTACTTACGATGAGTTTATTTTAGATCGCTCACTAAAATCGGAGGTATTAAATTCTATAAAGAATATGTATAACCTAATTAGACAAGAAGTTAATAAAAGGTTCGGAATAGGGGAAAACAGATTAAGTGAGGTTATCTGGGAATTGGCAAAGAGGAAGATTATAAAATCTGAATTAATTCAAGAATATTTAGATGTCTTAGAAGCTATTGAAAAAATAGACATGATAGATGATTTTACTATATACACTATGCTTGTTAGAATTATGGAAGATTTAGAAGAATTATATTTTTCAGTAATAAAGTTTAAAACTGACTAATTCACAGAACACATGTTCGAGGGATAATATCTGCTCAGTCCAATATCATGATCGAAATAAAGAAACTAAAAAGGGAAAAGAACGCTATTATACTCGGACATAATTACATGGATTATGGTGTTCAGTTAGTCTCGGATTTTACAGGTGACTCTTACGACTTAGCAGTGAAGGCTATGAAAACTAATGCAAAAACGATAGTATTTGCTGGAGTTTATTTTATGGCTGAACAAGCTGCTGCATTGAATCCGGATAAAAAAGTACTATCACCCGATCCGAATGCTGGTTGTTCGTTGTCAGATTCTCTAGACGTAGGTAAATTAAAGAAATATAAAGAGATTTACCAAGACGCTCCAGTAGTGTTGTATATAAACACGAGTATATACACTAAAGCATTCGCTGACTATATAGTAACTTCCTCTACTGCAGTTAAAGTCGTAAGTAAACTCGACGCTAAGAACATAATTTTCGGTCCAGATGCAAATCTAGCTAACTATGTAGAGCACAAAACCGGTAAGAAATTAATTAAAGTCCCTCCTAACGGAAGATGTATAGTTCATGCAAATTATACCAAAGCAGTTAATATCGATAGCAAGGAAGAAATATCCTAATGCACTTCTTATGGCTCACCCAGAAAGCCCGTTAGAGATTCTTGAGGCAGCTGACTTTGTTGGATCTACTAATCAAATGATAAAATTCGCTAAGGAAAGCCCTAACAAAGAATTCATTGTAGCTACGGAACTGGGAATGATAAATGCATTAAAAATTCAAGTTCCAGATAAGGTATTTTATCCTTTAGTAACCACTGAAGCTTGCGGATGTGCAAGATGCCCTTACATGGCAATGATAACTTTGGAAAAGATTAAGAGATCCCTAGAAGAAGAAGTTTATGAGGTAAAGGTACCTAAGGATGTTGCTGAGAAAGCTAAAGAGGCTTTCGAAAGAACCATTAAGATTCTCGGAGATAATAAATAATATAGTCTATCGCAGATTCTATCTCTTCTAATGTATTGTAGAAATGAGTAGATATTCTTATCCCTTCCCCTCTAGGTGACACGATAATTTTTTTTCTGAGTAAATATTCTGAAGCTTTCCTAGGATTCTTTATCTTGATTACTACTATTCCTGCTTTTTTATTTTCTGGAGTTATAACCTCCAGACCTCTTTCATTAGCTATCTTTATTACGTAGCTAGATAGGTACTGTATTCTTCCAAATATTTCATCTCTGTGTTGGTAAATAATCTCACATGATTTGGCAAGACCTAGATTTGACGCAACATCTATAGTTCCTATCTCGAATCGTCTAGGACCTTTTTCTAGCTCAAACTTTTCTGGGTTAAACTCTAAGAAATTAGATGCACTTTTCCAGCCATAAAACGGTGGATCTTCTAATAGTCCTTCTTTAACATACATGAAGCCTCAGCAATAATCAAAGAATTAAGTAAAGAGACGTTAAGTAATGTAACAATT
>QEFN01000075.1 GCA_003086555.1 Sulfolobus sp. SCGC AB-777_G06
TCCTTCACTACGGTGATTAAATCCTCGAGTACTTGCTCTTTCTTAGTATATTTACTACAAACAAACCCCTTAAGCGTTACGGCCCAAACGAACCAAGCGACTGCTGAGAGGGATTACCTGCAGGGTTTGACCACGCCAAGCGTCTCTCGGTACCCTAATCATGGTCACTGGTGGGTGCTCTACCTCACATTGGTTAACCCAGCCCTAACCACAACCGCGCCGGTAAGGCAATAACGCTCATCATCTACGCATCAATTCATCACGTTGACTACAACCTCGATTACACAAGCCATGCCAACTAGACAATGAGAAGAACCCGAGACTGACTCCCTAGGGCTAAACGTGGAGGAAGAAGAGCCTGGCGATGGCAAGCCTAAACGACTCATTCTTCAAGTCGCAACACTCCTTACACTCCTTATAGGCCTCAAGGAACAACCTCTTGAGCAACTTACTGGAATAATAAATAGCTCCATCGAGTGCAAGTGCCTTGGCTAGTTCCTTATTACCATTAATCAATGCGCGGAGCATTAGGGCTAACCGAACCATTGAGTTTGAGGAGGCGATTAGTTGGACTAAGGATATGCCATCAAGCCCATACACCAACCCCCTAAACTCATTAATCAACGACTCAACGTCAAAACCAAATCCCTTAAGCGAATTGTTAAAAGCATTAATTACCCATTCTCTTAATTGTTTAACAGCAACACTGTTTCCCTTAACTGCCAAGACTAAATATATGCAAACTTCATCGTTAAACTCTTCACACAACTTAATTCCAACCTCAGGCTTCGCAATACCAAGGGCAACCCTTAACGCAGGCAGATACTCCCCATACATATAAGACTCGAAGGCATCAATCAACTCCTCAGGGTTGACACCAAGCTTACCCTCAAGCTCACCGCTTAACCCACCCCTAGAACCGAGTAGGGCGTTGAGCATAAGCCTGGTCAGGATCGAGGCTTCCTTATTGGCGTTCAGCACCCGCCAATGTTTCTCAGGCAGCTTGCGAATCCCCTCAACGTCATTAATTAGGGCTAGGGACACGAGGTAATTACCGAGTATAAGCGATGCAATACTGAGGTAACTAGCCGTGGGCTCGAAATGCTCTTTACTAAAGGTCTCCTCGTACAATTGCCTAAACCCATCAACCAGCTCTTTACCAACCGACGAGTCCTTGATCGCCTTAACACGCAATACCCAACCACTTCCAGTTAGGTAGTTTTCGTAATCACCGATCTCCCTACGCTCCTCAGCTGCCTCCTTAAATAGGTTCCTCGCCTCATCAAGCTCATTATTTTCAAGCTTATAATACGCCAATGCGTGCTTGAGAAGCAATGCTGCATCAAGGATTACTTCCTTAACCTCCTCCTCATCAGCCTTTACGAACCTGGATTCGATGTAGCTCATGAATTCCTCATCTCTCATTAACTCCTGAACCTTCTCTCTCTTATCGTTTAGTTTCTTAAGGACCTCACTAGCCTTACCAACCACATCAATGCTTAGTTTCTCCTTCATAAGCTCCCTCATATCCTCATGCTCTAACGCTGGGATTAACGCAAAGGCCCAGGCAATAACGCCCAGCTTGGACTTGAACCTACCCAACTCATTGAGCAAATCAACAACCCTACCAATCATATCCACAACTTCCTCAATATCGAAATGACCAACGTGTTTCCCAAGCAGGTCGGCGTAGACAAATATTGCATGTACGAGGAACCAGGCATACCCCTTAACCACATCACCATAATTGTCTAAAATCTCATTCAGCTTATCAAATATGTACCTAACAGTGATAAGGTCGAGGTTCTCCATATCCGATGCCGGAACTAGTAGTTCGAGGTACCTATTTGGTGCCTTATCACGCAATGGCTCTAAGGCACCTAGCACTGACTTAATGAGGATTGGCAATGCAACGCTTTTTATGGCGAATGCTGCTATGTACAATGCTATATCGGCATCGCCGGGCTTGACATCCCTGCCTAACCTGGCGGCGTTGGCGATTATTGAGGCTAGCCCAAGACCATATAAACTCTCAGCAACACTAATGCCCCTACCCATGGCGGTGTCACGAACTCTCCTCACCTCGGCAACAGCCTTATTGTACTTATCAACGAATGCCTCGGCCAAGGCACGTGTATAAGCTAGACCCATTCCTATTACTAATGGCGGTATTTCATTACCAACAAGTAGGTAATCATCAATACCACACCTCTTCAAAGCATCACCAAGGGACTCAACGACACTCTTCCTCAAATCCTCAGGTAGGAACACAGACAAGTCCTCGGGCCTAGGCACTGAAACATCCCCAGCTAGGACGAGCCCAATGATTAACGCGGCCCTCTTCCAGCACTTATCGCTGAAGAGCTTTAATGTGTTTGTGAGTTTCTCGCCGTAGTTACTGGCGAAGTACTCAACGGCACTGTCTGCATTACTCACCTTATCCGAGACCTTCATCAATGACTCCCTAACTCCTATTGTTGTTTTCCAGGGTTCAAATGCATCACCAAGTTCCTTACATTCCTCACTTACAATGCACTTAAGTAGCTTCTTAATCGCCTCCTCAATTAGGTCGTGTTGCCTATGGGCCAACCAACCCCTCAACTCCTCACCCTCAGCACCATAGAGAATCTT
>QEFN01000076.1 GCA_003086555.1 Sulfolobus sp. SCGC AB-777_G06
TGAAGGTGTTTGAGGAGTTTGATGGTGATTACAAGACTAATAGTAAGTAGGAGGGATGAGCAGGTTAAGTTCAGGCTTCTCGTGTATAGCAAGGAAAAAGTGAGGAGAAAGAAGAGGCTTGTTTATTTTGCTAGGACTACTAACCTCGAGATACCAAAGAGGGAAGTGTTGGATTTGTACAATAAGGTGAGAGGTCCCATAGAGACCTCTTATAGGAACATTAAGGCTTTTCTCCCATTTACTATCTACTAAGTTTGTTTTCCGCACGTTGGTCTTCGTGTTGGCAATCATACTCTACTCCTTATATATTCAAGGGGGAGGTGGGGGGAGAGAGGAGTCTAGATTATTATTAATTCTTTTATTTTTTCTCCTAATTTATTCAATACTGAGAATTTTACATTTAATCTAGTAGAAACATTTATTTACACTATAGATTTAATTTTAAGGAGGTGACTTTGGGTCTATCGTGGAAGGGCGAGGGTTCCCGAGGTCTCAAGCGTTACACCCCTTTTACGGGTGCTACTCCGTTATGATGTACTAGGAAAGATAATGGTTTCTTCACTGTCGAAATTGTGATACCAACAGCTCTCTTCAGGATGTTCAATGAGAACTGCAAGGCTAGGCTGTTCGAGGAGATAAGCGAGTACCTCTAAGGGTTATCCATAGTTTAGGTGACGATTACTTCTTGATCACCTCGAAACCGATATCCTGCATCCGTACCGCGCTCAGAATCGCGTACCACACCGCTATTCCTTCCAAGAGACTTCCCACGACTACTGCCACGACCGAGTAGAGGGCGAGCTTCCTTGGGGGCAGTCCCAAAGGCTGGGTGTTCAAGTAGAGGCCCACAGTATAGCTGGAAATCCAATAGGCTGATATCAAGGCCGTCAGCAGTATTAGGGAGTTATTGAAGGGAAATAGAGCCTTCGATTGGATCGAAAGGATCGCAATAAACAGGTTCAGGAAGCCTAAAGCCCACGCCAGGAGCGAGTAAAAGTAACTCGTTTTGACCTTGACTGACGTTTTCCTCCTCAGAACGTCTAAGGAATGGAAAACCCACCTCCTCCTCTGCTTCAGGAAGTCCCTTATGGTGAACGGGCTCTGCTCGTAAAGCCTACCCTTCAGCCACCTAAGGCTGTAGCCCCTCCTCTGGGCCTCTAGGATGAAGAGGCTGTCCTCTCCCCAAGTGGTGCCGAAGTCCCACCCTATAGAGGCCTCGATATCGGATCTCATGAGCAAGTGGGATCCGTGCATCCAGATCACGAAGCCGGTCATAATTTGGAAGTAATACAATGACACGTCAAGTGAAGAACGTATGGAATCGGCCAGCGAAGTCAGCAAATTCTCTCCGAAGAGGTTAGAGTAAATTATGAGACCCTGCCCTATCTCGCCCCTGTTGTTCTCTATGAAGTCTATTATGCCGAGTATTGTGTCCTCCCCTACAACACTTTCCTCGTCCATGAAGTAAACCCAGACGTCGTCTCGAGCGTAGTCCCTGCGAAGACCCTTGGCGTATTCTAGTGCTCTAGCCTTGAACTTTGTGTTGTTGTTTGTGCTGAAGTCGCTCGGCACCTTAATGACCTTGACTCCATCTATGTCGTTAATCAACGCGTCGGGTTCTGTGACGAGCCAGATCTCGTAGTCCTTGAGGTACTTTTTGGCCCAGTACTTCACGCTCTCGACGGAACGCATCACAGCGTTTACGTTGAAGCCTCTCGAGGTTATCTGGAAGATCACTTTGTAATCCTTAGATTGCGACCTTCTCTGAAGGACGAAGTCCTCCTCGTTTATTGCCAGAAAACCAATGAAGGCAGACAGCACTAAAGGAAGGGGAATGAGGAACGCCAGCTTGAGGAAGCCTAAGAGGGATGGCGATCTTGCGGGATTGGTTAAGATGGAGAAGACTTCTAATGAGGTAATCGTGAAAAGGATGAGAACGGGCACGTATTTTATGACTTTGACGTCCACATTATACTTTTCAAGCGTGTACTTGGGAAATGAGCTCTCCCCCTGACCCGGTCCTTCCATTTTAGGCTCCCTCTATTCTAATGATACCATAAAAGTCTATAAATTTTAATGATCCTAACACTCTTATGAAGCAAATAGTTTTCAAATCAACCGTCTCAAGTTATGGCTCCGATAAGTATGGGAATAAGAGATATGGTATAACTATCCCCTCAAAGCTCAAGGAGAAGGGGAAGGAATTATACGGTAAGGAGGTGAGTGTAATTGTTATCCCACCAGATGATGAGGAGTAAATTAATTGGCTCTAAGGAAGCTCTTGAAAACTTCTAGTTTGTACCAATGAATGGTAGGGTTGAGGAAATAGCAATGAGGGTGTATAGGATTGATAAGGTAATTTACTTGCACGATGGGGCAACTGCATACAACGCCTTCA
>QEFN01000077.1 GCA_003086555.1 Sulfolobus sp. SCGC AB-777_G06
TGGCGTTCAGTAATAAATCTTTCGCTCAAACTCCAAGCATAGTATTAGCTAACATTGCCACGTGGGTCCTTTCAACCCACGTGGCGATTCGGGGGAGGGCTTACCTATTTAGGCTCATAAGGCTTATTATTATACCAAACACTCCAAACAACCCTTGCCAACTTCCTAGCCAAAGCAACATACAACTTCTTACCCTTCAACCTATCCTTGTGTGTCTCATAAAACTCCAGTAAGGTCGGGTTCCTAGAATAATTCCTCATTGCTAAAAAGTAGAACAAGCTACGCAAGTACTTATTACCACTCTTCGAAATCCCCCTACTTACCACAGCCCTCCCACTCCTCTCCACTACCGGGTCTAAACCACAATAAGCAACAAAGGACTCAGGCTTAGGAAAACGCTTAACATCACCAACAATACCAATAATAATACCAGCTGCAAGCCTCCCAACACCAGGTATTGTCAATAGGACGTGGTCTTGAGGGACTTGCCCCTCAACCATCCTCCTAACCTCCTTCAACCTCTCTTGCGTTTCTAGGAGGTTTTTAGCCAGGATTTTGATTTCCTCAAGTACTATTGGCGTGTATTCAAGTTGGTATAGTTCTTCTTGTGTGAAATCTCCTTTCGCAAGCTTTTCCAACCTGTCCTTGCTTACCTTATCGTTATCACTCACTAAGAATAGTGTCCTCTTTAGCCTGTTCTTGTATTTCGTCTCTATGTCCTTTAGGAATAGGTAGAGTGTTACCAATTCCCTCAAGGGGTTATAATCGTACTCCTTAGCCTTGTCAACCATGTTTTCTAATTTTTCAGCGTCATAAAAATCTGTTTTCTTCCCCCTAAACTCCTTTTCCCTTGATAACACGTTTGGACTGACTTGCAGTACTCTTACCCCCCTCTCCTTGAAGTATTGTGAAGGCCTTATTGCGTATACTCCAGTAGGCTCTAGGACTATTGCGCAAGGTTTCATCCTGAGGATTTCTTCATAACCCTTCAAGTCGTTCTCGTATTTTCTCACCCTCCCCCTGCTAATTATTAAATGTTCTTTTGATACGTCTACCCCTATTACCCCTACCTCTTTGTCACACCTATATGCGTGAATTTTATCACAATGTTCAGTCCGACGGTAGGGGTTTGTCACGCCACTACCCGAAGACTTTGCTTCAGTTTCCCTCTCGACCATGTTTCCCCAGCCGAGGAGAGTATTACTCTCCTCGACTAATAAACCTATATAGGTGTTTCTCTCGACCAGCCCCAATGGGTGACTGTGTATGATCCCTTAAGAGGGGTGCCCTTGGTGGAATTAAAAGTAAGGAAAAGTTACGCCACGGGTAAACACATTCGCGGTGAACTAGTTAGAGTGTGTACGTCAGGTCTAAAGGGGGGTCAGACTTTCATTGAGGTTTCATGAATTTGTATTCGACCTCTCGTCCTCATTCCCCTTATTTCACTCCCCGTGCCGTCTACGGGAGCGGTAGTTAAACCACTCCCTTCAAGGACATAGGGAGCCTCATCGAACTCATCCTCCCCCTCACATTGCTCATCGAGTTCACTGTAGGGCTCTCTTCTACATGATAGGATGTAACTACAAAATTTATAAACTCTCATGAGAAGAGCTAGGAATGTTAAATGATATTAAATGACATAAAATTCACGGTTTATCGTAAACTTTTGACGACGGCGAACAAGACACTCGTTAACAATTAGTACAGCGTTTTTCCTGCTTTGTTGATCTCTTCAATTTATTTCATAAGCATGATATGATACACTGAGAATTTTTCAGTAATTAATATTTATTTCAACGTTATTCGCAAGCTTACACCCTAATACCCGGAGCTCTACCAACTAAAGAATTAGCCAAGTGGAGCATCCATGCATAAGCCCAGAACTTGAGCTTAGCCTCAACCACTTGTCCCAAAAAGCTTGTAGCCCTAACAGATTCCCCAAAAGTGCGCTTCACAGCTGAGAATAAGGATTCAATCCTCCACCTAACACCGTAACCCTTCTTCTCCCTCCAACGATTATAGCCCAACCTCTTGAACTCCCTTACAACCTTTCTCCTAGCTGGATGGCCACGTCTAGTAGAAGCGTTCTTCCTAGGTGGGACAACAACTTCAACCCCGGTCTTGTAAATCTCATTAGCATCATAAGCTTTATCTGCATAAAATTTCTTGACTTTCTTTCCCTTGTCTTGTAAATCCTTAACTGTCTTGACTGCTGTCTCAACCTCGTTTGTGGTTACTTCGGCGTTTATTATGTTGAGCTCGTCGTTATCCATTACTATTTCGATCTTGAGGAATTTTGAGTCCCTAGTTTTACCCCATTTTGCTATGATGTATTGTCCTCCCTTGTTTGTGCTTATTCCCGTTGCGT
>QEFN01000078.1 GCA_003086555.1 Sulfolobus sp. SCGC AB-777_G06
CCGGTAGTGATGGAGCTAGGTGGTAAGAACCCCGTGATAATAACTGATAAGGCGGACCTTACCAAGGCTGTTGAGGGTGTATATCGTGGGGCTTTTGGCTTTGGTGGTCAGAAGTGCAGTGCCACCTCTAGGGTATACGTATTTGAAAGCGTATACGATAAGTTTATAGAAAAACTGGTCAATAAAGTAAAAGAGACCAAGATTGGAGACCCTAGAAAAAAGGACGTCTTTTTAGGACCCTTGATAAACAGAGGTGCTGTAGAGAAGTACAAGAGGTTTGTAGATGAAGCTGTGAAAGGCGGAGGGAAGATAGTAATAGGAGGAAGAGTCGTGGAGGAGAACAAAGGATATTATGTAGAACCTACAGTCGTCACTAGCTTACCTTATGACCACTGGTTGTGGAAGACTGAACTTTTTGTACCCATACTGTTAGTTGGAAAAGTTAAGACGTTAGATGAGGCTTTAATGAGAGCTAATGACGTAGAATACGGCTTAACCGCTGGTATCTTCAGTGAAGACCCGAAAGAGATCGAATACTTCTTTAACAATATAGAAGCCGGTGTTGTTTACGCAAATAGGACTGTAGGGGCTACTACCGGTGCAATGCCCGGAGTACAACCTTTCGGGGGTTGGAAGCATTCGGGTTGGACTGGGAAAAACGCGGGAGGACCCTATTACTTACTCTCCTTCCTCAGAGAACAAGCTCAGACGTATTACGAGTGACTTTGACTTTTTTCTTTCACTTGCACTCCTCGTCTAACGTCTTTATACTCATGTCGTCTGTGTAATCGATTACACAGAAGAATTCCAGTTCTGAGTCACCGTTCACGAAGGAGTGTTTTACATTAGAATCTATGAAAATGAAGTCACCAGCTTTCATCTCGTAGGTCTTGTCGGCTACGCATACCTTGCATTTACCTTTAGTTATGATGACAGTCTCTTGGTATTTATGTACGTGCATCGGTATTACGCCGTGTGGCTCTAACGTGAACTTTCTGACTGCGTAATGGGCTCCATGATCCTTTGTGACAAGCCACTGGATGTAAGCTCCTTTTGACCCCTTTATCGGAACTTGGTCTTTCTTTACAGAAGAAATGTTGGATAGGTAATACTCCAAATTGTTCCCCACTATTATTACTTAGAGGAGATTTTAAATAGATTATAACTTCAGAGTGTGAATTTCTCACAATTCTTCACAAGTTTTTTACTTAAGTTCTTCTTATAATATTCAACAACCTTTTCTTTTTTCACAAACAGTATCATATTGTCATCGCATAAGAAAGACTTAAACCCTTCCGTGTATTTCTTAATTATATCTCTATTTTTATAATTTACTTCTTTTAGACCCACCCCTACAAGGATATAATCCTCGTAATTCTTAAACTCGTCTGGAATGTAGATCTTTTCTAACAGCTCGGGGATGGTAGTACCTCTGTACATCCCCTTTGCTTTGGCTATTATGTACGCTAGGAAGACTATTGCGTGGTATTTCTTCTTATACCATAAAAAGGCGTCTTCTAACGTAAATCCCCTACCCCTTATGTAGTCGACTATGCCCATAAACCTCCGATAGTAATAATTAATCCCTTTTGAGTACCTTCTCTCTCTAGCTCCATAGCTGGACTGTCTATGTAAATTCTTCTCCATTGTTATCAGCGGTATGTGGTGGTCGAAGCCTACTCTATACCAGAGCTCTAAATCCTCACCGACCATAAGATCCCTCCAACCACCCTTCTCTATAATCTCTTTTTTGGGTGCGACAAGGGTGCTTTGTATCGTAGTTACTACCTTTGCTCCTCTTTCAGCTGAGTATTTCACTATATCGTGAAATATCTTGTTGTATTTTACGTCCATATCAAAATAGGCTGTCATGGAGTTTTCCGGGCAGTAGTTTAGTGAATATTGTCTCCCCACACCTCTTGAGGACTTGTAACGCAAAACGGTCAAATTAAAGTCTTTTCTCAACTCCTCCAGTTTTTCGTAAGTGCCATCAGTTGAATAATTGTCGGTTATGATTATTTTGTAACTGGGGTCGAAAACAGACTTCACACTCTCTTCAACTGTGTCCGCGTTGTTGTAGACGGTACCGTAGAGGCATATCTCCGCCATTTACTTTAAAGGTAGATTAAAATAAAATAAAGCCTTTGAGAGGGGTAAGGTGGGGGACTTACAACGGTTTGATTAGACTATAGCTCTTTTAGAAAGGGTTTCTATTGCCCCTCTTAACTTGGCAAGAAAGGTGGATGGGAGTGTATTGGCGTTCAGTAATAAATCTTTCGCTCAAACTCCAAGCATAGTATTAGCTAACAT
>QEFN01000079.1 GCA_003086555.1 Sulfolobus sp. SCGC AB-777_G06
ATGTTGCACGATGTAGTGGCGTCCAGCCGTCATCATCTTTAGCGTTTGGGTCTGCCCCATTTTTGAGTGCTGTTTGTACTTTAATCAAGTCACCATTCCGAGCCGCTACGAGGAGTTCATTGTCCCAGTTCGTGGTTCTCACCATTTCTTTAACAATTTTTACTCAGCGAGTAATAAGGATTACGGAAACAAGACTAGATTTGATTAGTGCTGATAAGAATAGGACTGTTATTTTTGTTTGCGACAAGCATAATCCCTCACACCAAAGTGGTGGGGATATAAATCCGTGTCCCTTCTTTTTATGCTAGCCCTTTTACTTTTTCCACAAAAAAGGATTCCCCTCACCCCTCTTCCTTACATTTACTTTAAGGTTAACGAAAACACTCCAAGAAAAGTTAACATAAAGGGTTTCCCCATATTTTATAAGGGGGTAATTTGAATGTGGAATGTTTATTGCTTATCAATTTTTAGCATTTACCCCCGGATTTTGCAGAGTGTTTTGCCCATTTTCCAGCTTATTACGCCAGGCTACTAAAGGCAATAGCAAACGGAATACAAGGAACTTCATAATTTTCGGTAAATTATCCTACCGCCTAAATGTCTAATATATGTATGTAGGTATTGCTCTCATGATATTTTTAGCCTTTTTAGCAGTGCCGTTAGTATATGCTATGGTCTCTTTGCCCATAATGAGTGCAGGAGTCTTCATTTATGGATTTGCTAACGGTTTTTGGCCTTTGATTTCTGGCATTTCTGCCAGTAGTGTTTCTCCTGAGGTTAGGGCATTTATGACTGGTACTGCTTATAATATTGGTGCGGGAGGGATTGTTTCTGCATTAATTGTCGGTACCGTACTCCGCCAATATCCCCGCCATTGGAGGAATTAATTCTGAATTAATTGGTGGTGTTATTGAAGCCTTGGTATGGCTTCATTACCTTACTTCGTGGACGGAATAGAATTTGTGTCAATGCTAGCGGTATTTTACTCAATGTTTGCTTGGCCTAGAAAGGTTGTGGTGAAACAAGGAAGAAGTAATTAATGACCTTGATTGGGTACTAACAAATAAATAAAAAGCAGTAGTTATTAGATTTTGCCTTGACTTCAAGGCTACACCTAACGAGAAACCCCATAACTGCTGCAAAAAGGTCATTTATTATTATCATATCATCTACATTACCAAAAAATATCATTCAAAAAATAATTAGATTTTCTTTAATCCATGCGTTAGCTTTAAGCATTGGGAAAGATAATATTAATGAAATCAACATGACTCCTAAAAAGTCCAAGACTAGCAACGTCTTGTCTTCCTAGGTTAAACTTCTCTCAGAATGTGAGGGTCCCTTCAAATCTCTCGCTGTATTAAGGACTTCAGAGGCTTCGATTATGCCTTGTTATGCTGATATTGTGGTAGCATTGGAAGGCAAAGTCTTCGTACAAAAGGAGATAGTTAAGCATAATTCATAGTGAAATGGAGAAAAATAGGGGCATTAGGTTGATAAATCACTTCTTTCGTTGTGACGAATTTCAAGTGAGATATCCTTACTTAGTCTTGTCTAAGAGGAGACTTTAAGCTGCGGTAAATTGAACCATACCGACTCATTTTCTTACATTAGTGAGCTTTCCTAAAATTTACGAGAGTAACGTCAGTTTTAAAGTACCGAATACGAAGAATAAAACGTCAAATATATAGAATAAAATTTTTATAAACTAATGCGCATTATATTGATACAGAAATGAGTGATGGTTGAGGGGTTTGGGTAGGGTGAAGTCGACTTTGATAAATAGGAAGACTGGGAATCAAGTGACTTTACAAAATGTTAACCCTACGCGGATGGAGCAGTTGGCTGACGAGTTGAGGGGTCTTATAGGCAGTGCGGAAACAATGACACTTTTTAAACGGGAAAGAGATGGAGAATTAGTACTCATAAATGTAGCTACCGTGAATAACCTAGATACCGGGTGAAAGCCAATCGATAGCACAAGGTGGGGTGCAGAAGATGGTAGGAAACTGGGACAATGAACTCCTCGAGGCGGCTCGGAATGGTGACTTGATTAAAGTACAAACAGCACTCAAAAATTGGGCAGAACCAAACGCTAAAGAAGATGACGGCTGGACGCCACTACATTGGGCAGCATTTGGAGGCCATGTTGACGTTGTTATGGTTTTGCTTGAGCATGGTGCTGACCCGCGGATTGCCGACAATGGGGGCATATTCCCTTAGATTATGCTAAAGATAGTGTAATTCGTAGTTTACTTGAG
>QEFN01000080.1 GCA_003086555.1 Sulfolobus sp. SCGC AB-777_G06
TTCCTTGTATTTCTTCTACCTTTATTTCCCTCTCGTTTACCTTCTTTTTTCTTCCTTTTCTTTCCTTGTGGAATAGGCATTTTTCTCCCTCTCTCTGGAATTCGTTAATCCATCTATATACTGTGCTCTTGTGAACTTGTAGTATTTTTGCTATTTCGCTAATTTTCATTCCTTCCAAGTGTAGTAGTATTGCCCTAGCTTTTGTCTCGTTTAGGTTCTTGGGCTTCTTGCTAATTAGCTTCCTTATCTCCCTTTTTAAGGTCCTTAGCACACTCATTTAGTTTTAATAGTGCATTTTGTCTAATATATCTTGGGGGCTGTTGGGTTCAAAGCGAATTAAGGTCCTTAGCACACTCAGCCCAACAGCCCCCATTACTAACACTAGATTTAACTCACTTTTAGCCCCCGTTGCAGTTATTATGAAAAAGACTATATTCACCAAAGGTGGGCGAATGGTATCCGACATATAGCTATCTTGATTACCCATTGATAGCAGTAGGCAACCCAATCGTCATCACTGAATAACAAATCTTTTCTATAAGCTAATATTTCTTATTTTGCTCTTCGTTTATTCAAAAAATTACGTTAGCACCTACCAATAATCACTCATTTATCGTGTCGAAATCTGCAGAATTACCTAAACTTTATAGTGATCAGTAATTAATTTACCTGGTCTAAAGCTAAAAATTAACATTAATTGGAAAGATGATTTTGCTGGTTATTATTTACAATTACCTTCAAGATTAGTTGTTAGTTATTTATTGCTTTTTATACAAATTATATAATGAGTTGATGAAGGGAGTTGAATTTTTAGTTTAAGATAGCGAAGATATGAAGAACGTTTCGTCTTAACGTAGTATGTCGTAGCTAGTCTGGCTTATGAACGGATATACGCGAACCGAAACTTATACCCCATATCAACTGAGGATATACTATCATCCGTTCCATTCCACCTACTCCTAAGTAACCGTAAATATGAGTAATAAAAAGAATGAGTGCTATTAATGACATAAAACCTAGAATAGTCCAGAGATGAAATCTGAAGTAAATAGAAGAGACTACAGCTGTAATCCCGCCAGTGAGGAAAGTAAACAAAGCTGATATTAAGTGAGGAAAACCGGTGTTCTCAGGAAATATTCCTACTAACGTAGAACTTAACCCTATAACAAATGATAAAATGGACAAAATCCTTATATCGAGCGAAAAAGATGCCACCACTATCAGTAAGCCCATCAATATTATTGAAGTGTTAAAGAGTATTGCTGTCTTGCCTACTCCTAAGTCACTAATATAGTTAGAGTGGACGGAATAACTAGGGTAAAGTGATTCACTAATTATCATTAATAGTAGAAATTGAGAAACTCCTAAGAGGATCAAGTATCCTGCTATTTTTGTCATACTTTACACTATATATTTCGTCATTAAAATAAATCTCTTTAGTTTTCACGTACTAAAATTATACAACAAAAAAGATAACATTCTAGCTCTCCTCTAATTTAGAAATAAATATTTAATGTCTCTTTCTTAATTTACACAAAATTTTCGTCTTTTTTCTACAAGATACTACAAAATTCCTACTGACTATTTTTCTCCAGCTGAGAACGAACCAGTATTTGTTAGTGTTTACCCGTGGCGTAACTATCCTTATTTTTAATTACTTTTAATTCTTCCACATGCATCCCTCTCAAGGATTTCGTTGTAGTTCATCGACTTTTCTTAAATTAACTTGTTCAACTTTAAATAAGTTTTAAATGATTCATTAGCCCTTTAATCTTTAGGGTAAATCTTAGGGGAAATTAACAAAGAGTGATATAACACCTGAATAATTCCCTTATACCGACTTTTTTGACCATGCATTACACTTGACAATTGTCTAAGACTTATAAAAGACATCGAAATTAGTTAGTAAGGATAGGAATACTAGCACCTGGTTTAATGGTCTTGAGGTATTGCTCTCCCTTTCCCGAGGGATTCTATAATTAGGTTAAACTCGCCTTGTAGTTTAACTCTATCATAAGTTAAACTTTAGTAATCGTTAAACGAAATACCTCTTATGGAGGTAAAAGTTCACAAGAAAGGGATTATAGTTATCCCCGCTGAGGTTCGGTAGACCCAAAATCACCTCCTTAATAATAAATCTATAGTGTAAATAAGTGTTTCAAT
>QEFN01000081.1 GCA_003086555.1 Sulfolobus sp. SCGC AB-777_G06
CTCGTAGTCTTACCTACAGTTGGAATAATTTCTGGGACATCTTGTTGCCTCTCCTTACCTACTTTGATTATAGTCACTATTGCTGCTGGAATAGGGGCTGTATTTTCAGTTCTACCGATTCTTGCATCCCCGACTTATTATATACTGGTCTATTATATCCTACCTTTAGGCTCTGTAGCTCTCCTTACGGTTAACTTGAGGGATCTGAATAGAGTGTTGAAGTGTAGATTTAATAGAAACTGGGAAATAAAAAGTGAGACCAAGAGATAAGTTTAAGGTAAAGAGCTTTGGGACTTGTTAAAACTTTATTTACCATAAACGTATAATATGTGATGTGCGGGGGTGCCCGAGCAAGGTCAAAGGGGTCGGGCTCAGGACCCCATAAGTGAGAACCCCGATGGCGTAGGCCTGCGTGGGTTCAAGTCCCACCCCCCGCATAATTATAAGATTAATTTTAACTAGACCTATTCTTGTCAGATAGCTGTAATTTATGTTAACTTTGTTTGTTGGAGGATCGTTTAGTAATTTTTTAGTATCTATAGAAGATATAGACAATACAATAGATA
Source organism: Sulfolobus sp. SCGC AB-777_G06 (assembly GCA_003086555.1). The sequence continues at coordinate 567 of QEFN01000081.1, forward strand.
GTATAGTAATAATAGGCAAAAACACAGTATTAAGGCTAAATAAACGTGAAGCAAAGAGGTTAACCGCTTCATATCTCTCTTAATTACTCATCTGTTCTTACAGTATCAGTGTTACCATAATCTATTAGTATACTCTAGTATTAACAGATATAATTCCCCCGTCAACTTCTATGTTAGCGATCACATTCTTCTCCTTAACCATGTTTTTGCCCCCTTTCACTAATCCGCCGTTTACGTTCTTATTGAAAATTATTCCTATGTTAGAAGGTATTTCTAAATCCAGATTTATCGTCCCTCCGTCTACCTCAGCATATAGGGTACCTTCTCCGGCATAACGTAATTTAGAGTTAGCAACTCCTCCATTTATTTGGATTTTAGAGTTTACTACGTTTTCCACGTCTGCACGAAAAGCTCCTCCGTCTATCTCAATCGAGACATTTGCAATCGAGTTCTTTAGTGTAATAGCTCCTCCATTAACTTCTCCTTTCAATGAGTTCAACGACGGATAATGTATCACTGCGTAACATCCATCGATCTCTATCCTTAATTCGTTTCCTATATCTTTCGTGTGAAATCCGTCTTCGTCTACACATTTGATTACGGCGTGTGGGTCACCTTGATATATAGTAACCTTACCTCCATTAATACTCACGGTTAAGTCAGGCTTTACAGATAGAGGACCGTTATATACTTCGAACATTTTATGCCAGCCGAAACCCCTTGCGAAAATTTCGTCTAGCTTAGAAGGTAATTCAGCTATTGATTGTATACTCTTAAACAAACTAGAAAGTCCAGGGGTAAGCAAAAATGCACCTTTTTCCTCATCATCTTCTTCATTACTGTTAGCTTGAGTGGGGGCTTCATTATGTATTTGCCTAATCATGTTTAAAGCCTTAACCCCTAAGGGTGTTAACTCATAATACCCTTGGTCGTTTTTAGATATGAGGCCGTTAAGTTTTCTAATGTGAAAAGCCAGTGCCGGACTGTCTAACCCTAAATCCTTTTGTAACTCGGAAAAAGTCTTTGGTTTTTCAGCTAAGAGTTGGATTATTTTTCTCCTGATTTCATGAGATATTGCATCGAATATGTCTCCGTTTTGTGACTCCATATTAATTAATATGTCACATGATTTATAAATCCATTAGTAAATTTCAATTTATTCAAATAGTAAAGAGATTTTTACTCCCTCATTAAGCAACTTATCAAAAACGTATGTGAAATATAAAGGTGAAAATAAACAAAAAAGTATAGAAAATGCTGGAAATAATAGAGACTTAAAAGGGTTTTTAAATATTACTGATGTGATAGTTTTATTCCTCAGTTTTAGGATAATATACTCTTCTCTCATAAACCTTCAGTGACAGCTCTATACATAAATTCGTTCTAAATTAAACTTTTTAGTCCCGAAAAAACTCGATAAATCATGGTCGATAGATCTTTTTCATTTCTCTTCATATCAAGGGTCGCTAGGAGAGGCAACAAGATGTCCCAGAAATTATTCCAACTGTAGGTAAGACTACGAG
>QEFN01000082.1 GCA_003086555.1 Sulfolobus sp. SCGC AB-777_G06
TTGTCCGGTTTTATGTGGACTCTACCTTCAGTAGGTCCTCAAGCAACATATGCCGGTATGGACTTAGGAGTGATATTAATGTTATTCGGAGGGGCCCTTCAATTATATCATTATATAATATATGTAAAATAAGCTGAGCAGTTGAAAATTGTAAGTTGAGTATTTTTTCTTAAAATATTGAGAAACAAAGGAGAAATAGGATTGTCTCTTTCTTATCTCAAAAGTAGAATTTTAGATAATGCTCCTTTAAACCACTCTAACTTATCAGGATCTAGGTATTTTATCCTTTCATCATGAGGGAATACGAAAGCTTTTTTGAAAACTCCTTCCTCATGTATCAATTCTAAAACTTGATCTTCTACAAGGGATATATTTTCTGATGGTATCATGTTAACAATTAAGACTCTGTCACCGTCATTCCACTTCTTTGCATATTCTATAGTTTCGGAAAGTCTGGTCATGTCTGTCAGGAACACATTAATGTTTTCAGTCGTTATATTGTCTTGAAACTTTATTGAATCAGTCTGTGGTATATTATGTTCATTGTAGACTGATACGCGTAAGACGGCTGATAGTAGAGTAGTAAGAGCAATCCAGTAATAACTGTATAAATAAATGCGCCAGCAACCATAGCCCCTAACCAATAGGAAGGATTATACATATAGTCAGGGGTCTTAAAAAATGGAGCCTCTTTAACACCGACCCTATCTAAAATGTCCTCTATCAACCCTCTTTCCTTCTCAGCCATCCACTTTCACCTCCTTTCCTATATTCATTGAAATCGAGGTTGAAGTCTGAACAGAAACATCTGTACCGACAGTTACTTTTCTCATTACATAATCACCTATTGCAGAGGAAATAGCTAATACTAATCCGGGTATTCCTATTTCCGCTAAGAGGGAAATAGCTAAGTTAAACGGTTCGAAAATTGCTGGATATGCGATAACTCTCCTGATCATTCCTAGGTATCCTTCTACAGACATTAAGTACCCTATAGTCATAAAAGGAACCGTCCAGAGTAAAATACCTGCTGTAATTAATCTAGAAGCTGTTTTCGAGTAGTCAAAATTGACATTACTGGATTTCAGGAGATCTAGGAATACACCTGTAAAACCTACAATTATCAGCGTCCATATTACTAAATGGAAGTGTCCTACTATATAATATGAATTGTGAATTATGGGGTTAACTATGTTGAACGGTTGAGGTAATGCTTGAACACCTCCCAGAATAAATCCTATGAATGCTATCAGGAACGACATACCTACCGGGTCTTTGTAATTGTATCCATTCGAAAGGAGGACAGTAAGACCTAGATTGAGCACGGTTAAACCTGAACCAGCAGCAAGGATCAAGGTAGCGAAGTTAGCCCATAACCTCAGAACGACTGGTAGAGGGAAAGTTTGCAGGTGGTGAACCCATATCAACATCGAACCTATCGCGAGTAGGTATATGTTCATCCTAGCCCACTTTTCGCTGTATAACTCTCTTCCGGCAGCTTTAGGTATATAGTAATATAAGGCTCCAAACAGTGGGAACGGGACGTAATATACTACCGGATGACCGTAGAACCAGAAGAGGATTAGCCAAAGCAATGAGTCAACTGGGATCCCAGCTAAGAAATACAGTGCATACCATAGCTCTGCAGCAGTTAGAGCTGGCATGGTCAAGGCTATTATCGCTGCAAAAGCTACACCGTAAGCAGCGAATATATTCAACTTCTGGTTCTTAGGTTTAGTAGCGTATGCGTCAGCGAGGAGGATAATCGGTATTATAGTACCTCCTATGGAGTTGATAGCTAAAGCAATGTAGGCAAGTCCTATTAGCACCGGGGATTGATATATCAGGAAAGCTTTGAAGACACTGTTCTCCTCTATTGCAAGAGGTGGATACATATACCAGCCCATGTCAGGACCACCTAAAAGCGCGAAGACTAGAGCTAAGTTAGATGCCCAGAACAAGTACGCAATTCTTTTTGCATTTACTATTGATAACCCGCTTTTATACATGGAGAACGCTATTACGGCAAACGCAGCGTCAGGAACAACACCGAACATTGC
>QEFN01000083.1 GCA_003086555.1 Sulfolobus sp. SCGC AB-777_G06
TTGGTAACTAAGGATATCTCCTCAGCTGTTAACTCACCACCGTCATTTCCCTCACCTTCCATATGGCAGAAAAAGCATGAGAAATTACATACGTGTGTAAGCGTAACCCTTAAGTCCTCAATCGGCCTCCCGTATCTGTCCTTCATTACTTTTTTATTCTAATTTTGTCCTAATAAGTCAGGATGAAAGAGCTTCTTTGTCCAAAATGCAATATCAGGATGGATTTTATAGGTGAAGCTGAAAGTACTAGTGACGGCAAAAAAGTAGTAAGGTATTTTTACAGATGTCCTGCATGTGGAACACGAATAAACGACGAAGAAATAGTCATCTCTAAGAATGAGAGAAACGGAGTGACTATAAGTATTTCTCAACAACTTTTCTGAACGTAGAAAAGTGGAGGAAAGGTATCAAACTTATAAGTCCGATAGCTTTTATTCCTAGAAGTTCTCCAGCTTGTTCCTTAGGCAATTCGTAATTAGAGAATAAAGTCTCAATCGCTTTTCCGAAAGTAAGAGGATCCTTTATAAAAGTATAAGCTGTGGAAAAAGAAAGGACAAGCAAGTCCCAACTTCTAAGAGAAATATCCGTGGAAATAATCGCTTGTTCAGCGTCGATAACCGCAATTTTTCCTTGAACTGTAATAAAATTTTCCAACTTTGTATCACCCATAACAAAACCCTCATTGTGTATGTGGCGTAAAGCCTTTCCAAGTTTTTCGAAATGATCTAAATTCCTAATTTCTTCTCCTTCTAAGAACTCTCTGTAAACGCATGTCTGTTCCATATCGAAGTCTATTACTTTAGGTGTTATTATCTCCCTCCATCTATATGTAAAGAAATTTAGCTCTCTGTTCATTCTCTCTTCTGGGTCTGAGCTATAAGGATAATTCCTGAATGATGGTGAGATAAAATACCACTTGAAACTCGTGGATGAATTGTAACACTTCATTACTAGTTTCTGATTTTCTACCGTAACTATCTTCGTCTGCACATAAATGTCTTTGAAGAAATCTTCCAGTCGCATTATATCTTAAACTACAGCTTTTATTCTTATTAATTCGCCGTCATCATATACCTCTTCTTGTTTCAGCTTAGAAATTTCTCTTATATCTATATTTCTGGGAGAAAAATCCAATATATCTCCATTTTTGTTTAAAATTATTATGATCTCGGTCATGGGATTAAACTTTAGGGGTATTTCCTTAAAAAACTAATTACACATATTGTGAGAGCTCGTTAATGTATTTAAACGCATCATCGGGAAATATAAGAACAGTAGCCTCGGTATCGTCTATTAACCCTAATTTCTTAAAAGCCGCAACTGTAGCTCCAGCACTTAAACCTATCAGAATACCGCTCTTCCTAGCTACCTCCTTAACTCCCTCTACAGCCTCTTTTAAAGTGACGTCAACTAGCTTGTCTATTTTAGTCATTTTCAGGAATTTATTATCAGGTGTAACTCTCTTTATACCCGGAATTCTTTCTCCTTCTGCTGGGTTAACTCCTATTATCTCTATTTCATCTCCTTTCTTTTCCTTAAAATACTTGGCTATACCGACTAAATGTCCTGCTGTTCCAGCTGTGGCTATAATTCTCCTCAAGTTAATCCCGGCATTGGTACACTGTGCTTCAATTTCCTTAGCGGTAGTCTCGTAGTGAGCTAACACATTAGCTTCGTTATTGAACTGGTCTAGATGTGTATACCCTCCGAAGGAGCTAAGTCTTTTCACTAAAGGCAGCAAATCGTTGGTTGAAGAACCTGCTGAGATTACTTCTGACCCCAGCAACTTCATCAATACTGGAAAGGCTGAAGGTGCAGTAGAAGGGACGAATACAGTAAACTTCACGTTGTAAATAGCTGATAACGCTGATAACGCTATACCGGTATTGCCAGATGTAGCTTCAACAAGGTGCTCTGTTTTCCTTTTTAGTGCTTCTTTGAAGAGAAAGAGTGCAGTCCTATCCTTTATGCTGTGACTTAAGGGGTTATAAAATTCGAGTTTGGCCCAGACGTTATTTCCTATATTTAACTTAAGAAGGGGAGTAGGCCAC